>JANQLO010000013.1 GCA_028280505.1 Chromatiales bacterium
CCATCATCTGGGTCGCGGTGATGACCACACAATTCATTTCACGCGCGGCCTTGATAAGGCGCTTCTGCGCCGCCGGCAGCTCGGCGTCGCCGATTTCCACACCGAGGTCGCCGCGCGCAACCATGATCACATCGGAGGCGTCGATGATCTCCTCGATACAATCGAGGGCCTCGGCACGTTCGATCTTGGACACCAGGCCACCCTGGCCACCGGCCTCGCGCAGCAAGGTGCGCGCCAGGGTGACATCCTCGGCCGAGCGAACGAACGAAACGGCGAGATAATCGGCCTCGATACGGGCTGCAAAAAGAATGTCTTCGCGATCCTTGTCGGTCAGCGCCGGTGCCGACAAACCACCACCCTGCTTGTTTATGCCTTTGTTATTGGACAAAGACCCGCCCACGACAACCTTGCAATGCACCTCGGAACCGGCGACCTCGTCGACCCAGAGCACGATGCGCCCGTCGTTGAGCAACAGCGTGTCGCCGCGCGCGACTTCTTCATGCAATGTCGGATAGGTCACACCGACCCGTTCCCGGTTGCCGCGTTGGGTGTCCCAGGCGGTATCGAGGACAAAGCGATCATCCGGCGAAAGCTCGATCTCGCCATCGACGAACTTGCCGCAGCGGATCTTCGGCCCCTGGAGATCGATCAGTACGCCCACCTGGCGGCCACTGGCACGCGCACGATTGCGCACCCAATCAGCGCGGCGTTCGTGGTCCTCGTGCGTGCCATGCGACATATTCAGCCGCACCACGTCGACCCCGGCCGCGATGACCTCGTCCAGCACCTTTGGGTCATCGGTCGCCGGACCCAGGGTCGCTACGATCTTCGTGCGTCTAAGCATCTGCCCTTCTTGCGGAGTGATTCGCGATCATCCCGCTGTTTATCATTTGCCGATCCGGAAGCCCCGAACACGGGACTGGCGGAAGCAGATAGACCAAACCTATTTGTTCGCCGCTTCTTCCAACATGGCGACAGCCGGCAGAGTCTTACCTTCGAGGTACTCCAGAAAGGCGCCGCCGGCGGTCGAAATGTACGACACTTTATCGTAGATATCGTATTTCTGGATCGCAGCGATGGTATCGCCGCCGCCGGCAAGACTGAAGCCCCCGGCCTCGGCGATCGCCATCGACACCGTCTTGGTGCCTTCACCGAATTGATCGAATTCGAACACCCCTACCGGTCCATTCCAGACAATGGTGCCGGACTTGGCGATGATCTCGGCCAGTTCCCGCGCCGAATCCGGACCGATATCGAAAATCATGTCGTCGTCGGCAACTTCTCCTGCCGGTTTCAGCGTCGCCTCGGCGTTCTCGCTGAACGCCTTGCCGCAGACCACATCGGTCGCTATCGGGATATTTGCGCCACGAGCCTTCATCTTTTCAATCAGCACCTTGGCGGTGTCTACCAAATCATCCTCGCACAGCGATTTGCCGACATTATGACCGGTCGCCTTGAGGAAGGTATTGGCAATACCGCCGCCGACGACCAGTTGATCGACCTTCTCCGCCAGCGCCTCCAGCACCGTCAGTTTGGTCGACACCTTGGAACCCCCGACGATGGCAACCATCGGACGGGCCGGTTCGGCCAAAGCCTTGGCTAAGCTATCAAGCTCTTCAGACAACAACAGACCGGCACAAGCGGTCGGTGCAAACTTGCCGACGCCATGGGTCGATGCCTGGGCCCGGTGCGCGGTACCAAAGGCGTCCATTACGAAAACGTCACACAGGGCAGCGTACTTTTTCGCCAGTTCCTCGTTGTCCTTCTTTTCACCGGCGTTGAAGCGGACATTCTCCAGCAAGACGACCTCACCCTCGGCGACATCGAAGCCGCCGTCGAGATAATCTTTGATCAGGCGAACGTCCTTGCCCAGCTTGGCCGACAACTCCTCGGCAATCGGCTGCATGGAATTCTCGGCATCGACCTTGCCCTCCTCCGGACGGCCACGATGCGACATCACCATGACCTTGGCACCGGCCTTCGCACAATGCTCGATGGTTGGCATAGACGCCGTGATACGCGCATCGGAAGTCACTTTGCCGTCCTTGACCGGCACGTTCAGATCGGCGCGGATCAATACGCGCTTGCCGGCAAGATCGAGAGCGGTGAGCTTGATGAAAGCCATTGGATACTCCGTTGAAGTCTTTGCAAGAGGTGTTTGAAAAGCCCTTGTCTGGAAATCTCCGGGGCTTTGCAAACAGCTCTGAAGTGAGAAATGGAAAGAAGCCCGGGGCGATCGACCGATCACCCCGAGCCAGATCTCATCAGCCGGCGACGTGCTTGGCGAAACGCAGCATGTTGCAGGTGTAGCCGTACTCGTTGTCGTACCAGGACACGACCTTGACGAAGGTCTTGTCCAGGGCGATACCGGCCTCAGCATCGAAAATCGATGAGTTACTGTTACCCCGGAAGTCGGTGGCAACCACTTTCTCGTCGGTATAGGCAAGGGTTTCACCGATGCCAGGGGCCTCCGAGGCGGCCTTCATGGCGGCACAAATGTCGGCATAGTCGGCATCTTTTTCCAGCTCGACGGTCAAATCGACGACCGAGACGTCGGAGGTCGGCACACGGAACGCCATGCCGGTCAGCTTACCGTTGAGGTCCGGCAGGACCACGCCGACGGCCTTGGCAGCGCCGGTGGACGACGGAATGATGTTTTCCAGGATGCCACGGCCGCCGCGCCAATCCTTCATCGAAGGACCGTCGACGGTCTTCTGGGTCGCGGTAGCGGCATGCACAGTGGTCATCAGGCCACGCTTGATACCCCAATTGTCGTGCAACACCTTGGCCACCGGGGCCAGGCAGTTGGTGGTACAAGATGCCGCCGAGATGATGGCCTGACCTTCGTAGGTCTCGTGGTTGACACCGTAGACGAACATCGGCGTGCCATCCTTCGATGGTGCCGACATGACCACTTTCGGCGCACCGGCATCGATGTGCTTCTGGCAGGTTTCGGCAGTCAGGAAGAAGCCGGTGCACTCCAATACCAGGTCGACACCGATGTCGCCCCAGGCCAGATTGGCCGGATCACGTTCGGCGGTCAGACGAATGCCCTTGCCGTCGACGATCAACTGATTGCCTTCAACGCCGATGTCGCCTTTGAAATTGCCGTGTACGGAGTCGTACTTGAGCATATAGGCCAGGTAGTCGGCATCCAGCAGGTCGTTGATACCGACGACCTCGATGTCGTTTGCAAAATCCTGCGCGATCGCGCGGAAAACCATACGGCCGATACGACCGAAGCCGTTGATGCCCACTTTGATAGTCATGATGCTTTCTCCTCAGAGCCTTTAGCCAATCTCGCAATATGCGAATAAGTCGAGATATCCGATGCCAACCTTGGCACCGGATATCTGAAAGGGTTTATTTACCCGCAACCTCGTCGATCGCCTTGCCGACGTTTTCTGCGGTAAAGCCGAACAGCTTGAACAACTCGCCGGCCGGGGCCGACTCACCGAAGGTGTCGATACCGACAACTTTGCCGTGGGTGCCGACATACTTCCACCAACCGTCGGTGGTGGCCGCCTCGACCGCGACCCGCGCGGTAACCGCCGCCGGCAATACCGATTCCTTGTATTCGGCATCCTGTGCATCGAACATGCTGGTACAGGGCATGGAAACCACGCGCACCATTTTACTGCTGGCCTCGGCAGCCTCGACCGCGATACCGACCTCGGAACCGGTCGCAATGACAATCACGTCCGGCGTACCGTCGCAATCGCGCAGCACATAACCGCCCCGTTCGACGTTCGCGATCTGTGCCGCATCACGTGTCTGGAACGGAATACCCTGGCGACTGAACGCCAAGCAGGTCGGGCCGTCGGTTTTTTCGATCGCCTTACGCCAGGCCACGGCGGTCTCGACCGTGTCGCAAGGACGCCAGACGTCCATCCGCGGGATCAGTCGCAGGGTCGGAATCTGCTCGACCGCCTGGTGGGTCGGGCCGTCTTCGCCGAGACCGATTGAGTCATGCGTATAGACGAAAATCGACTGGACCTTCATCAACGCCGACATCCGCAGCGCATTACGCGCGTATTCCGAGAACATCAGGAAGGTCGCGCCAAACGGGATGAAGCCGCCGTGCAAAGCGATACCATTCATGATCGCCGACATACCGAACTCGCGGACGCCATAGTTGACATAGTTCGCAGCCGGCATGTCACCGCGCATCGGTTTGTAGCCCGACCATTCGGTCAGGTTCGAACAACCCAGGTCGGCCGAACCGCCGAACAGCTCCGGCAGTGCCGCAGCATAGGCCTCAATCGAATTCAGTGAGGCCTTACGGGTCGCCGGCGATTCCGCCTTTTCGTTACACGCGGCAACGAAGGCATCGGCCTTGGCCGCCCAATCGCCCGGTAGTTCGCCGGCCATGCGGCGTTTGAATTCGGCAGCCAACTCAGGATGCGCGGTCTCGTAGGCGGCGAATTTTTTATCCCACTCGGCCTCTTCGGCAGCACCCTTCTCTTTTGCGTCCCAACCTTGGTAAACCTCGGTCGGTACCTCGAAGGCACCATGGTCCCAGCCCAGCGCGGCCTTGGTCAGGTTGATTTCATCCTGGCCGAGCGGTGCGCCGTGGCAGGCATGACTGCCGGCCTTGTTCGGCGAACCGAAGCCGATGGTGGTCTTGCAGCAGATCATGGTCGGCTTGTCGGGCATCGCTTTGGCGAATTCCAGCGCCTTCTGGATCGCCGCCGGGTCATGGCCGTCGACATCCGGAATCACATGCCAACCATAGGACTCAAAGCGCTTCGGCGTGTCATCGGTAAACCAACCTTCGACATGGCCATCGATCGAGATGCCATTGTCGTCCCAGAAAGCGATCAGCTTGCCCAGGCCCAGGGTACCGGCCAACGAGCAGGCCTCGTGCGAAATGCCTTCCATCAAGCAGCCATCGCCGAGGAACACATAGGTGTTGTGATCGACGACGGTGTGGCCGTCTTTGTTGAATTCGGCTGCCAGCGCGCGCTCGGCGATGGCCATACCCACGGCATTGGTGATGCCCTGACCCAGCGGACCGGTGGTGGTCTCGACGCCCGGTGCATAGCCGTATTCGGGATGGCCAGGGGTCTTGGAGTGCAGCTGACGGAAGTTCTGCAGATCTTCAATACTGAGGTCATACCCCGTCAGGTGCAGTAAGGAATAAATCAGCATCGAGCCATGACCGTTGGACAGTACGAAACGATCGCGATCGGCCCAATTCGGATTACCGGGATTGTGCTTCATGTGGTCGTTCCACAGCACCTCGGCGATATCTGCCATGCCCATCGGGGCACCGGGGTGGCCGGAATTGGCTTTTTGAACGGCGTCCATGCTCAACGCGCGGACGGCGTTAGCGAGTTCTCTGCGTGAGGACATGTGTCCCTCCTGTCGAAGACTTAAGAATTCTCCGCCGCCGAGACAAAACCCGTTGGCGAGCTTATTCGTTTTCTTGACGGGTCTGACGTGGGGGACACGGTCGACCGAGATCAACCCGCACCCATCCGGGGACGCCGTTCTGCCCCCGACGCGATCCCCGACCCGATGGTCATAAAAGGTCGGCTATTCTTACCTACTCGCGTGAACAGGGGCAAGACGGGATTCACCGAATATTCAAATACACCTATAAGCACAGGGAATCGGCATTTCAAAAAAAGCCAAGCCATTGATTGTAAAAAACAAATGCAAAACTACCGGGTCCACTTGATCGAGCACCCCATGCTCGGGATCTGGTCAACCGGCCCCCTGCCGGTCTCGGCAACCTGTTTCATGGCCTCGAATAAATCGCGTCGAACATCGGGCGCGGCCGCCTCTTTGCGACTCGCATCGAGCCGCCCCCGGTATTGCAGGCCGCCGTCACGGTTGTAGCCGAAAAAATCGGGCGTGCAGACCGCACCATAGGCCTTGGCAACCGCTTGGGACTCATCCATCAAATAGGGGAAGGGGAACTGATTGGTCTCAGCAATCTTTTGCATGTTGTCGAACGAATCTTCCGGATAATCCGTAGGGTCATTCGACATGATGGCCACGCAGTTCACGCCCAAGGCCTGCAAATCGCGGGCATCACGGACGATGCGATCCAGCACTGCCTTGACGTAGGGGCAATGATTGCAAATGAACATCACCAGCAAACCCTTCTCGCCCATACATTGGTCACGCGTCCAGTGACGGCCATCCACGCCGGGTAGATCGAAATAGGGCACGGCCTTGTCAAATTCGCAAACAGGCGTCTCCAAGGAAACCATTAATAACCCCTCATGACGGTCGGGAAAGGCTTTCGATTCTTTCAAAATGCGTGCAGCCGCTCAAGCATGTAAAATCACGCGCCGACCAAACCTCAATCAACCACCTCTCAGCCGCCCCGCCGCAGCATTCGTAACTACATATAAAAGGAGTACATGATGGCGCGTGATTTCATTTTCACCTCGGAATCGGTTTCCGAGGGCCATCCCGACAAAATGGCGGACCAAGTGTCCGATGCAATTCTGGATGCAATTCTGGCCGAAGACCCTCACGCCCGCGTAGCGTGTGAAACGCTTTTCAAGACCGGCATGACGGTTATCGCCGGTGAAATCACGACCACGGCCAAGCCCGACTACGAGCGTATTGTCCGCGATACCATCAACGATATCGGTTATACCGATTCAGCCATGGGCTTCGATGGAGAGACTTGCGCGGTATTATCGGCGATAGGGGTGCAATCGCCCGACATCAACCAAGGCGTCGACCGCGCGAAACCGGAAGAGCAAGGCGCCGGCGATCAGGGCCTGATGTTTGGCTATGCAACCAACGAAACCGACGTGCTGATGCCCGCGGCAATCCAATATGCCCACCGTCTGGTCGAACGCCAGTCCGAGATGCGCAAAAACGGCACATTGCCCCTGCTTCGCCCGGACGCCAAATCACAGGTGAGCCTGCATTATGCAGACGGCAGACCCGTCTCTATCGACGCGGTCGTTCTGTCGACCCAGCATGCCGCCGATTTCACCGGTTCGACACTGGAAGAGGCCGTGATGGAAGAAATCATCAAGCCGATCCTCGAGCCGACCGGCTTGTTGACTGCAGACACCCGTTATCACATCAACCCGACCGGCAGCTTCGTTATCGGCGGCCCCATGGGCGACGCCGGGCTGACCGGGCGCAAGATCATCGTCGACACCTACGGCGGCGCCGCCCGTCACGGTGGCGGAGCATTTTCGGGCAAAGATCCGTCCAAGGTCGACCGCTCAGCCGCCTATGCCGGCCGCTACGTGGCCAAGAACATCGTCGCCGCCGGCTTGGCCGATCGCTGCGAGATCCAGGTGTCTTACGCGATCGGCGTCGCCGAACCGACCTCGATCATGATCGACACCTTCGGTACCGGCAAGATCACCGACGAGCGCATCACCGAACTCGTTCGCGGGCATTTCGATCTGCGTCCCTACGGCATTCTACGCATGCTCGACCTGCTCAATGCCGAAAAGATCAAGTATCTCAAGACCGCGGCCTACGGGCATTTCGGTCGCGAAGATGAAGATTTCACCTGGGAACTCACCGACAAGGCCGGCGAACTGCGTGACGCAGCGGGCGTCTGAGACATCAATGAGCCTCCTGAGCCGGCCTAGTGATCGCCAGGCCGGCCACCATGACCATCATCTTCATCACGTCGAACTTATATCCAGCACGTATCCAACACCATCGGACAAGGCACAAAGCCTTCTCGTCCGCCATACACCTCGACCGATTAAACCCTCATCACCTCGGTCAGCACTCCGCTCTTAAGCCGGACTCCACCCCCTTCATCTTCAGCCGACGCCCCTCGGATACCGTTGACGCGCGGGTCTATAGAAACGACATTCCTGGTCGATAAGGCCTTTATCCTAAGCACCGTCGCGACGAACAACCCAAGCGCACACGAATGAGCAACACCACAACGAGCCAAGATAGCCGCACCGGATCTCGGCCTATCGACACGCAACAGCAGGCACGCAGTAGTGTTTCAACGTCCGTGCCACACGGCCTGATGTTTCACCATTTCCATGGCCCCGGCTTTGCACCGAGCCAGGGATCGATCACTGCGGACACGCTGGCTAGGATCATCGAACACTACGCTGAAACCCATACCCTGTTGAATGCCGCCGACTATCTCGAACGGGCAAGTAGCGGTCGACTCAGTGAACGCGACGTCTGCCTGACCTTCGACGACAGCCTGCTGTGCCAATTCGAATTGGCGCTACCGGTATTGCAGCAATACGAATTGACGGCATTCTGGTTCGTGTATTCCAGCGTAGTCACCGGCAACATCGAGATGCTCGAGGTGTACCGCCGCTATCGCAGCGAATTTTTCGACGACATCGACGCCTTCTATGAAGCATTCTTTTCCGCCATCGAAGCGTCACGCTACGTGGATCCCGTCAACGAGAAACTCCAAGAATACTCGCCCCACACCTACTTGGCCGAGTTCTCGTTTTACACCGACAACGACCGCAAATTCCGATTCGTCCGTGACCGTGCGCTCGACGAAGCCGCATACCAAAACGTAATGGATACCATGATGGCCCGGTCCGGCACGTCCGCTCAGCAACTCGCGGAGGGCCTGTGGATGAACGCCGACCAACTGCGTGCTCTGCACAATGACGAACATATCATCGGCTTGCATTCACACACGCACCCAACGACCCTGGCGGAGATGTCGACGGATCAGCAGCACGGAGAGTATGCGCACAACCAGCGGGTCCTGACCGACATCCTCGGCAGCAGCCCAGTCGCCATGTCACACCCCTGCAATTCATACTCTGCGGAAACCCTCACCTTACTCGACAACCTAGGTATCAGCCTCGGTTTCCGATCCAACATGAGCAGCGGATTCGATTCGCCACTCGAACACCCGCGTGAAGATCATGCCATGATCGTCAAGAGACTGGGTTTGTGAAAGTCACTGTTTTCACAAGCAACCAACCGCGGCATATCGCACTGATCACAGCAATGGCGGGCATTGCCGAAACTGTTTACGCGATACAGGAATGCAACACGATTTTTCCCGGCGAGGTAGACGACTTCTTCCACAAGTCGGCAATCATGCAACGCTACTTCAGCCATGTGATCACCGCCGAGCGCGAAACCTTCGGCAGCGTGCGTTTCCCGCCCGACAATGTACGAAGCCTGGCGATCAAGATGGGCGACCTGAGCCGGATTCCAAAAGCGCAACTGACCGATGCATTGTCGAGCGACTATTACGTCGTATTCGGCAGCAGCTACATCAAGGGCGAGCTATGCGACTTTCTAGTCGCCAATCGCGCGATCAATATTCATATGGGCCTGTCACCCTGGTACCGCGGTAGCAGTTGTAACTTCTGGGCGCTCTACGACCGTCGACCCGACATGGTCGGCGCAACCATCCACCTGCTGTCCGCGGGACTCGACTCGGGCGCCATACTATTCCATGTCTTACCGGCAGCCGGCACTCACGACGGCTTTTTGCTCGGCATGCAGGCGGTGAAAGCAGCACACACCGGGCTCGTTCAGCATCTGCGTGACGGAACCATCCATGACCTGGCCCCGGTGGTCCAAGACAAAGCACAAGAAATCCGCTACACGCGCAATCGCGATTTCACGGATGAAATCGCCGAAGACTACTTGTCCAATGGGATCTCTCCGGCCAGAATCAACGCTGCGTTGTCTCACCGCAATGCTGACATGCTGGTGAGGCCTTTCATCCTCGATGACACGCAGAGTGACGAATGAAATATGGCTTGCAAAAAGTCCATCTCGCAGCCAGTAGCGTTGCGCGATCTTTGGTCGAATGTGCCCGAATGCAGCCGCGACGGGGCGACACGACACGCCATCATCTCGATGGGTGCTTCGTGGTGCTGAGCGACACGAGCATCACACAAGAACCGGCAGCATGACTCGCGTTGCGGATTACATCGTTGAGCGGCTTTATGCGGAAACGGTCAAACACATCTTCATGGTGACAGGCCGAGGCTCACTGTTCTTATCTGATGCCGTCGCCCGACATCAGGACACGACAGGCATCTCGGTTCACCACGAACAAGCCGCCGCTTATGCTGCGGTCGCTTATGCACAGTACAACGACAGGCTCGGCGCCTGCCTGGTTTCCACAGGTTGCGCAGGCACGAATGCCATCACAGCCACCCTTTCCGCATGGCAGGATGGCGTTCCTTGCGTTTTCGTGTCCGGCCAAAACATGTTGCAGGAGACTTCACGCCATACAGGCATTCCGATACGCACCTTTGGCCAGCAAGAAGCAGACATCGTCTCGATCGTCGAACCCATTACCAAGTATGCAACGATGATTACCGACCCAGCACAGATTGCATACCAAATGGACAAGGCACTGCATATGGCACAGACAGGGCGAAAAGGCCCTGTATGGATCGACGTGCCACTCGATCTGCAAAGCATGCGTGTCGAACCGGATGCGCTCCATCGACTCGAAACTGACGGGGACAACACCTGCGACCCAGATCCCGAAGACCTGGCATACGTACAACACTGCCTCAACGAGGCCCGGCGTCCGGTGCTATTGATCGGTAACGGAATTCGCTCATCCGGCGCAACCGAGATCCTTGAAGAGTTCGTCGCCCGCCATCCTTTACCCATTGTGTTCTCGGGTTCGGCGCCCGACGTTTATGGCTCCGACAAGCGATTGTCGACCGGCTCCGTCGGCATCATGGGCTGCAGTCGCGCCGGCAACTTTGCGTTACAGAATGCCGACCTGCTCCTTGTAATCGGAAATCGCCTGTCACCCATGACGACCGGCTCGGACTATTGCAAATTCGCGCGCGCCGCCAAAACCGTCGTCGTAGATATCGATCCTGCCGAACATGCCAAAAACACCGTACGGATCGATAAGCTGATAACCAGCGACGCTGGCCGCTTTCTACGTGGGCTTCGCGAACTGGGTGTCACACCCACAAGCAGCGAGTGGATTGAAAAATGCGCTCACTGGAAAGACATATTCCCGAAATGCGACGAGAAACAAAGGGCGTCAGACGCCATTGATCTCCACTACCTTGCGGAAGCTTTATCCGACACGCTGCCGGAAAATGCGGTGTTTGTCAGCGACTCCGGCTTGGCAGAACTCATACTACCGACCAACATTGATTTTCGAAAAGGCCAGCGCTGTATACATCCGGCATCCCAGGGCGCCATGGGTTACGCGCTACCGGCCGCCATCGGCGCCTATTTCTCGAGCGGAAACCCCATCATCGCGGTGATTGGAGACGGCTCGATAATGATGAATCTGCAGGAACTGGAGACTATTCGCTACCACCGGGTCCCGATCAAGATCATCGTTGTCAATAACAATGCCTATGCGGTTATTCGGAAACGCCAGGTCGAACTGTTTCGCAAGCGCACCATCGGCACAGATCCCTCCAATGGCGTCAGCTGCCCAGATTTCGAAAAGCTTTCCGCCACTTTCGATATCGCTTACATGCGCATCAACGATAGCTCCCAACTCCCAGTTAAATTGAAAGAGTTGCTAGCGATGGATGGACCTGTGATTTGTGAACTACGGGGCTTGGAAAGCCAAGGCTACGTAAGCATCGACCATGCCCGCACTGGCGATGGCAAGTTCGCTAGGCGCCCCCTTGAAGATCAAGCCCCATTCCTCGATCGTGAAACATTTCTCTCCGAAATGGTTATCGAACCGATCGACCAGTAACGCATCGGAAGACCATAAATGGCGAAACTCCAACTGCGGAATTCCACCTTACTGCAAGACTACGGCGAACCCTATGTCGTCGCCGAAATAAACACCAGCCATTTCGGCAGTCTCGACACCGCCAAGCGGATGATCGACGAAGCGCATGAGGCCGGCTGCGATTGCGTTAAGTTCCAGTCATGGACAGCCGAGTCCCTCTACTCAAGAACCTACTACGACCAGAACCCCATGGCGGAACGCTTTGTACGCAAGTTTTCGTTCTCTAAAGACGAACTCGCCGAAGCGGCCGCATACAGTAAGAGCAAGGGCATCGACTTCGCTTCGACCCCCTACTCCGAAGACGAAGTGACCTTCCTGTTGGAGCATTGCGATGCACCCTACATCAAGGTCGCTTCGATGGATTTGGTCAACTATCCCTTCCTCGATTTTATTGCCCAAATGCAGGCCCCCATCGTGCTGTCGACCGGCATGGCGGATCTTGCCGAGATTAGAAAAGCCGTGCGGACCATCGAACTCGCGGGAAACCGGAACATCTGCCTATTGCACTGCGTGTCCGTTTATCCGCCACAAACATCGACAATCCGCTTGAACAACATACTCGGCCTGCGCGACGAGTTCGCCGACTACCCCATCGGCTTCTCGGACCACTCGTTGGGTATCGAGATGGCATCCGCGGCCGTCGCCTTGGGTGCCTGCCTTATCGAAAAACACTTCACACTCGATCGCAGCAAAATCGGCATGGACAACCAGATGGCCGTGCATCCCGACGAGATGAGCCAACTTGTTCGTAATTGTCACAACGTCAGGGAGGCAATGGGCGAGAGGAAACGCCACGTTTTGCCGGACGAATTGGAACAGCGAGAAAAAATGCGGCGGAGCGTGATCGCCGTTCGCGACCTCACGGCAGGCGCAACCCTTACATTAGGCGACCTTGACGCAAAGCGACCAGGTACAGGCTATCCACCGGAGAGTATCGAAGAGTTAGTCGGAAAAACGCTGGCAAGAGACGTTGCAGCCGACACCCTGATCACTCGTCAAGACATTGGTGAATGATAAAGATAACCACATGGAGCCTCTAATAACCCGTACAGATCATTCGGAACGGGGCTACCTCGCTTGAAACAAAACCACTAAGTTTCTAACCTTAGTTAAAAGCACATGGTTGAATATAACGAAAACAAAGGAGGAGTCACCTTGGACTCAAACGAAAAACTGAATGTTCTTGCAGAAGTCTTGGACGTCGAAGTCGCAGAGATAACACCGTCGACAGTACTCGATGGCTTGGAAGAGTGGAATTCTCTAGCGGCGTTATCATTGATCGTCATGTTGGATGAACGCTTTGGCAAGACAATCAGCAATACGGAAATAAACGCGTTCAAGACGGTAGAAGACATCATGAACATCATGGAGTAGCCGTTGCCGCGGATACATTCATCATTCAGAAAACGCAGACTCATACCGGTGCTCGTTCACTACCGCGTAGTTTCCTACCCAGAGACATTCCAAACGCGCCTCAAGATTCACAACGGAAGCCGTACCGTGCTTCCAGGGCCTCGCGCCTGCCCCAACCCACCCTTATCTCAATTCACACACCGCTGATATGGCAATCGATCGAATTCGTAATATCAGGATTACAGGAGTCGCCTCCGCAGTGCCTCCCAACGTGCTCAAGGCCGAGTCCTATATCGAAACACTTGGTGACGCAGCGGTACACCAGTTTGTCGAGACTGTCGGCGTAAGAGAAAGAAGACACGTTTCGGATGGCATGACGGCATCCGATTTGTGCGTGGCGGCAGCCGAGCATCTACTGGAACGCCTGGCCGTGGAAAAAGAGACGATCCAAGGATTGATTTTTGTCTCTCAAACCACGGATTACGTCATCCCTACGACCGCTTGCGTGCTCCAAGAACGCTTGGGATTGAGTGAGGATTGTTTTGCTTATGACGTTGGTCTAGGGTGTTCCGGGTATGTATACGGTCTGCATATTGCCGCAAGCGCGATGCAATCAGGCTATATCAAGCGCGTCTTGTTGCTAACGGGCGAGTTGGATCAGTCTTCTCCGCAAGACAAGTCGCAAATGATGCTGTTGGGAGAGGCCGGAACAGCGACGCTTCTCGAATATGACGAGACCGCGCCGGACATGCGCTTCCTATTGAAAACAATCGGTAGTGGTTTTAACCACTTGATCATCCCCAGTGGTGGCGCGCGACGCCCAGATGGAAGCCATGAAATCCGGGATCGTGGCGATGGTTTGTTCCGGTCGGATTTTCACACGTACATGAACGGCATGGAGGTGTTCAAGTTCACCATAAAAGAGGTGCCAAAGTTGATTACGCACTTCTTTGATCAGTTTCAACTCCAGTCGGGAGACTTCGATTACTTTGTTTTCCATCAAGCGAACAAGTTCATACTCGACAATATCCTGAGAAAGCTGAAGTGCCCCTCAGAGAAAATGCCGCTTTCTCTCGACAGATACGGCAATACGGGTTGTTCCTCCGCGGCAGTTACCTTGTGTGATCATTTCGACAGTCAGGCTATGTCAAATATGTCGAATCGCGCAGAAAAACGCATTCTCCTGGCCGGGTTCGGTTCTGGCCTTTCGCTTGCCGCGGCTGACGTTGTGGTGGATGCCGAGGCTTGTTTCCCAATTATCGAATCGGAGCTCATCTGGGATGACGGCATGCATTGATGTCGTATCCTGTTCAGCAACCTTGAAACCCCGAGGCACTCGTCGTGGACACTTACTCGGCAATCGGTACCAACGGCCTGAAAATTTGAACAAGCCACGGCAGACATCCGCCATCGTTGAAGAGATCACCCAATGAACGAGGAAGTCATTATTCGGCACTGCGGCCCAACGGATATTGAAACCGTCATGGCCTTTATCCGAGATTACTGGAGCCAGGAGCACATCTTCGCAAATAACCGATCATTTCTGGAGTATCAGCACCTAGTCCACGACAAATTCACTTTCATCATCGCCGAAGGCAGCAAATCAAAAAAAGTCTATGGGCTTAAAGGCTACATCGAGAGCAATCGCGGCAGTACACCCGATGTTTGGGGTGCCATCTGGAAAACGATCAAAAGCCCAAACGTGATGCTGGGGATCGACATGCGCACGTTTTTTCACGACCACGTGAAACATCGGGTCAGCATAGGCGTTGGGCTGTCCAAAATGTCACTTCAGATCGACAACATGCTACCGGACGTTCAAGTGCGGGAACTGCCCCACTTTTATCGCTTGACCGAGCAAGCCGACTATCGGGTAGCCGAAATACATACCAAGACCATTCTCACTCCCAAAAACGATCAACTGCTTCTAAAAAGGATTCCATCATTTGCGGAACTCAAGGAGCGTTTCGCACCCGAGGGCTTCCAAGCGAGAAAACCATACAAAGACTTGTGGTACATCGAGCATCGCTATTATGCCCATCCGATCTACCGGTACATCGTATACGGAGTATATGGGAGCAACGATACCCTCCGCTCCCTGCTTATCTGCCGGGAGCAGGAGTACGAAGAAACCAAGATCTTGAGGCTGGTCGACTTTATTGGCCACGATGAGGACCTTGCAAAGATCGGAAACCAATTTGATCAACTGCTAACTCGGGGGGGATACGAATACGCGGACTTCTACTGCTATGGAATTGACGAGAAAATCCTGAACGATTTTGGCTTTGTTGTGAAAAAACCCGAGAGCCGAAACATCATTCCGAACTATTTTGAACCCTTTGTTCGAAAGAATATCGACATGTTCTTTGCCGCAACGGATCTGAACGATCTATACGTATTCAAGGCCGACGGAGATCAAGATAGACCCAACTCCACGGCATCATAGGAATGACCTATGCATTCAATGAGCAAAACGCATTCTTTGGCTGTCACCAATAGTCGCGACTCCAAGAGCGCTTCCATCGATTGTTTTACAGGGCAATGCCTTGCATCCGCACCCGCGGATGAAGGAGTCTGAAATTGACGAACGACGTTGCCACGCTTGAGGATAGTCTCGCAAATCAGAAGGTGCTTGTAACAGGTGGGTCTTCGGGGATTGGTCGTGCCGTGTGTATCGCATTGAGTCACGTGGGCGCGAAGGTAGCAATTGTTGGACGAGATGAAGACAGGCTTCAGCAGACACTCGGCTTGATGCAGGGGTCGGGGCACACCGTCTTCTCTTTTGATCTTTCAAACATCGACCGGATCGAGAGCTTGATCAAGGACATCTTTGAAAGTGACAACAAGAAGTTTGACGCCTTTGTACATTCAGCGGGCAACGCAAACATAATGCCCTTACGCAGCGTCAACTATCGGCACATGGATGACATCATGCGCATCAATCTCTACGCCTTTCTTGAGATGTCAAAGCATATTCTGAAAAAGAAGTACTCGGATGCTTGCAACATCGTGGCTATATCGTCCGTCGCATCGACCTTACCCGAGAAGGGACAAGTCTTGTACGCCTCATCCAAGGCGGCCCTTGATGCAGCGGTCAAAACCATGGCCCAAGAGTACGCTCATAGAAACGTGAGAATTAACACCGTAAATCCGGGTGTAGTGAATACAAGAATGACACAGTTGGCAAACGAGCACATCGATGCGCTCGCGTCACGCCAGGTCCTTGGGACAGGCAATCCTGAACAAGTCGCCAACGCCGTGCTGTTTCTACTCAGCGGCATGGCACAGTTTATTACCGGCTCCAACATGGTCGTCGACGGGGGCCGCTTTTAGGCAAAACCCCCGAGACCCGCTATCCGAGCCCTGGAGCCCAACATGTACTTGTTATCACGCCGAACCAGTTCAAAGGTAGCATCGGCATCATGATTGAAGATCACTTGGTGTGAGGGCAGATGTATGGCGTTTGATACCCTAAAGAATGTTTCGATTCGAGGAATATCGTGCGCAGTTCCCGATTCCATTGTTTCTGCCGAGGCCTATACGGACGTCCTCGGAAAAAAGGGGGTCGAAAAGTTTATTGAAAGCGCTGGTATACACCAGCGACATATAGGGGACGGCTCTGTTATCGCATCGGATTTTTGCTATTACGCCGCAGAAGACCTTCTCGCAAGGCTGTCCGTCGATAGAAGTGAAGTTGACGCATTGATTCTGGTTACTCAAAGCCCGGATTACACCAGCCCGCCAACGTCTTGTGTCTTACAACACCGCTTAGGGCTCTCTGAACACTGTCTTGCCTTTGATATCACGATGGGATGCTCGGGCTATATCTACGGTCTGCATACAGCCGCAGCACTCATGCAGAATGGCAATATCCGGAATGTGCTGCTGCTCGTAGGAGAGTCACAGGACGCCACCTCGGAAGACAGGTCTCAGATGATGCTGTTTGGCGAAGCGGGAACCGCAACATTGCTTAACTATCTCGAGTCTGAAAATGTCATGCTGTTTCAGCTCAAGACGCTCGGCAACGGATTCCGTAATCTTCTCAAGCCTTGTGGCGGATTTCGACATCCTGAGGGGGAGAGAAAACGGATCGATCGAGGTGAAGGCATCATTCGATCCGACTTCGAATATCACATGGATGGTCAGGAAGTCTTTAAGTTCACGATTTCCGAAGTACCGAAGATGTTTCAGGAATTTCACGACCACTTCAACATAAGTATCGAAGACCATGATTACTTCTTTCTACACCAGGCCAATAAGTTCATGCTCGAATACCTCGCGAAGAAGTCGGGGTTCCCAAAACAAAAGATGCCGTTGTCGCTCGATCGATACGGCAATACGAGCTCGGCGTCGATACCCTTGACCATGTGTGACTTCTTCAACAACGACTACTCAGGACCCCAAAACGCTAGCGCTCTTTTATCCGGTTTTGGGATAGGTCTGTCGCTGGGCGTAGCAACGATACCTATCGACGCGCAACGATGTTTTCCAATCGTCACGGTAAGCGAAGGCTGGGATGATGCATTGGGCGACATCATGCACAGACAAACGTCCTGACGCCTTACGGTATTAGATGACACTCACGAACAAAAGCAGCCACGACGAATGGTCGGGGCTGGTAATAATGATCGCTCATAGGCCATTCGGCCTATCCTGATCACCATCGGCCTTACACTGTCTGAAGCGGAGATTGGTGCGATCCGCAATGCAGTAGACCGGCGTATTTTTCCTAACCAATGGCTCGAAGAGATTCGGTATCACCATGTCGTCGCTTTCAAAGTCCACGCATGTCATACCTGCCTGCATCAACAGCGACTCATCGAATCCATGACAGACAAAGTCGAGAAATTCGTCTCCCTGCTGCTTCATTATTTGATAAAGACACGAGATGATCTCGGGAAGCAATGCTTCCTCGCCGTAAAAATCCACAATCCGATACGCACTCGCGATTGACTTTCCATCATCGGTCTTTGCGGTTGCTCGACGGCAAACCACCAGATTCTCAGCCTTATCCGAGTTCGGCCGAAACACTAAATAGACATCGTACTCGTAGAACGGGTAGTCAAAAAAACGGTGGCCGACATACCCTTCGTCCTTGAACGGTACGATATGGTCATACGCATCGAAATCGAACGCTTCCAGTTGTTCCGGGCTTTCGACCCGACGCAATTCAACCCGACGCGCAGTGTCAGGGGCCGGCAGCACCGGCGATTCCGGCCGACGAATCAATTGGTAGTGCGTCAAATCCGGATTGATCAAGAAAAACTGCTTCATTTGATGCCACTGTAAGCGCAGCACTTTGTAAATAGCCTGCGTCTGTATGCCCGGACCCGGCGTAGCAAAGAAACGATGTCGCACCTGTTTGATGACGAAATCTCTCAACTGAATTCCCAGCATCGGGTACGCCTTCTGCGACGCCTCGGTAATCTTCCACATTGAACCCGCGAGGTCCGGGACATCCCGCTGGTTGTACAACATGAAACAGAACACGCCGAGAATCTCGCGATCTGTCGCCCTGGCAAGGCCGATGTTGAGTCGCTCTGGATCAGCAAAGCATTTAAAGTCCTTCATCAGCAGTGGCCTGGACCACGAATAAACGTGGCCTTCGCGCCAGTGCCGGGACATGAAGACCATGATCTCGTCAATGTCTCTCAGGCTGGCCATCTCAAGCGAAAGGTCTTTCATGCGCTCGCTCGACTCCGGTTGGCGGTTCTACATTTAGCCGGCATATTGCATGAAGGCCTAGAAAGTGCCGAACACATTTGCACTACGTCTACGATGGAGATTCATTCGTCGGGGACCACCGCTCGTTGCAGTGATGAATACAGGACTTTTCCCGCCTCATTCTTGGGAATCGCCTCTATAAAGCTGACGAATACGGCGAGTCGATTGAGTCCGGTCTGGTCGACAATAAATCTTCCCGCACGATCAATTAAGTTTTCGTCAGTAACAAAGACGTGCAGATGATCGTCGAAGCCCGCGCAGGCAACCTCAGAGGTGTCGAGTGCCTCCTTCAATAACGCTTCCACCTCATCCAGGTTCACCCGGTTGCCATAGATTTTCAAAAAGCGCTTCTTGCGCCCAACGATCCAATAAAAGCCATCGCCATCAACCTCGGCGATGTCTCCGGTGTGCAGACGACCCTTCCACTCGTCGTCTTTGGTAAGGTCGCCGCCCTCTTCCGCATATCCGAGTGTGACATTACTCCCGGTGTAAACAAGCTCACCAGCAACCCCGTGTTCGACAATGCCCACGCCGTCATTATCGATGAGCGACAAACTGCCACCGGGGATCGCGATACCGATGCTACCGCATTTATCCAGCACCCTGTCGCCGGGCAGATAAGACATTCTGGCAGTAGCCTCGGTCTGGCCATACATAACGAAAAAACGTCGTCCGGACTGCTCGGCGAACTCGCCGAAATGTCGCTGCAGTTCGGGTGACAGACGGCCGCCCGCCTGCGTCATCGTGCGTAACGACGGGAGTTTCATCCTGGTGAATTTCAGACGATGCAGTAACTCGAAGGTATAGGGCACGCCACCGAACGATGTCGCCTGATAGGTGTCGAACTGCTGCCAGAACTCCTTCTGAACTACCGCCTTCTCAGTCAGGATAAGGGATGCTCCAACGCGCAGATGGCTATTGATGATGGAAAGCCCATAACTGTAGTTCATCGGCAAGGTGGTGATGGACCTTTCGGAGGCATCGAGCTCTAGATAACTGACGATTGATTCAGCGTTCGCATCGAGGTTTGCATAGCTCTGCCTTACGAGTTTGCGACCTCCGGTCGAACCCGAGGTCGTCATCAATAGCGCAAGATCTTTAAACAAAGGATAACCGTCTGGGTGTGGGGTTCTGACCAGGCTATAGCCATGGACAGAATAGACCGGCGCACATTCCGGAAAATCGGAGAGCATTTCCTCCGGAAGCCAGAAAAAACGCGGCTTATAGCTATCAGATAGACGGGAAAGGCCACCTTTTTCCGTCTTTGCGTCCACCAATAAAGGAACGATGCCGTTGCTGAGAAACGCGATGTAACCGATCAAGGAGCCGATGCAGTTTCTGCAAAGGCAGAAGACGAGACATCTGTCAGACACATGCCGCGCGAGTTCATCGGTGGCTCGCATCACGTCGGCGTAAGTGAATTGCTCGCCGTGTTCCGTGATCACGGCGACGTTGGCCGTGCTCCCCTCAGCACACCACATCAATGCTCTATCACCTTTCACTCGAGGCGGCGTAGCACTTATGCGCGGGAAGACTTCGGCCGGAATCCATCAAGGACATCCGGAATCGTCACCACGAAGTCTGCCTGGCAAACGAGCTCTTGGTCGATGTAACTCTCGGCATGCCCTTTCGCGATCCCACGCTTGAAATGATCCAACGTGGCGTCGACCTCGAGCCTATCACCGGGCACGACCTTTCGCTTGAACTTCACATTGTCGATGCTGACAAAGTTGGTCTTTTTGCCTTTGTACTCGTCAATGCACAAGAACGACATGATGAAGGTCTGGACCAGACATTCGACCAGAATAAAACCCGGTACATTCGGCTCATCATCGAAATGCGCGGGAAAGAACCATTCGTTATAAGTAAAGCACTTGACCCCGCGCGCGCTTTTCCCAGGCACGGCTTCCACAATCTGATCCACAAAGAGCAACGGATACCGGTTGCGCTGACACGCCTGGATTCCCATGGTGTCGAACGACATCACCTGGCTAGTATCCGTGGTTTCATTCATTGGCCATGCTCACACCATATTTCGACAAAATCTCCTTCCCTTTCTCATAGCTTGAGAAATCGATGATGTCATCGATATCCAGCTCGACGCTGAAGGCCTCTTCGAGAACGGACATCAATTGCATATGGCCAATGCTGTCCCATTCCTTGATGTCCTGATACTGCAGTCCGGACAGCTGCTGCGCGTCGACCTGGAACGTCTCGATGAATGCCGTATCGTATTTATTGCTGTTGCTCATAACAAAACCTTGCATTTTTCGCATAACCTGCAAATCCGATAGTCGCGATTGGATATCGTGCCATCGCCAATTGATACCCTTAGCTGTCCGATCCACTCACACTTATGAAGCGACTCAAGCTTCGAATAATGTCGTAGCCATCCCACGTTACATCGAGGTCCAGGGCCCGCCCCACTGGAACAATACGATCGATTCCGGATAATCGATTACCTATGACCAAGTCCCGAAGGCTTTCGGGGGAAACCCCGAAATAGGTCAATGTCTGATAACGGCTGGTGACGACAGGCGCGAGATCATCCAAGTGTTCGCTGTGATACTCGTAAAAATATCCATAACGACCGCGAAGTGCTTCCATATCGTTCGGCAGGGCCTTCAGCCTTACGCGATACAGATATTCCTGATGACGCGCGCACAAAGCGGCATTACCGTCCAATTCGACCGCATCACGCAGCAACCGGGTGTATTTATCGACCTGTTTGATCGGCTCAAGCGCGTAGTTATCACGCACCACCCGCTCGACGGCATTCCAGAAACGTGCTTCGGTTTCTTCGTCGGGCACATGATTCCAGAAAACGAGATGGGGCGATGAGCACGCATTCTGATCGACCAAGTAAGTGTCATTGTAGAAACGACGGGCCAACTGATGCATTACCTTATCTGGCAAAGACGTCATCGCAGAGGCACCGAGCACACAAAGCGAATATCGATCAGCGAAGACCAACTCCACAGCACGCGGCGGTAACGGCAGTCTCCGAATGTCAGCAATGGTGCTGTCCCCACCCCACACAACCCGCCCACTGCATTGGGCGGACAAGTCGG
The DNA here is from genome assembly GCA_028280505.1 of Chromatiales bacterium. Lineage (GTDB taxonomy): Bacteria > Pseudomonadota > Gammaproteobacteria > Chromatiales > Chromatiaceae > Thiosocius. The sequence continues at coordinate 21,832 of JANQLO010000013.1, forward strand.
CGGTGATCTTGTCATTTCGAGGATAACGGAGTATCGCCGTCCTGCGGCGGACCTGTTCATGGTCACCGCTCTCGAACACTCGACTCATCGTTGAACTGATTGCGGTAATCTGCGGCCAGGTACGACTCGGTACGCGTACCATGTTTGCATTTCCGGCAAGTAAGCCAAAAACGTAGCTGAATGCGAAATTGACCGGTACATTAGAGGGCGTGATATGCAATAGCACGCCAAGGCCTAATCGCTCGTCACATTCTGCGAAAGCTCGCCGCAGCCGTTCCAGATTGGCAGGCCGGATCCAGAACGCGAAGGTCATGACATCGACCATGCGTGCGGCCTCAAGGTCTGCACGTAACGCGCCAGCAAGCGCAGCAAGAAAAGCCCTTGCTTCGTCCGAATAAGGAGGCAGCGGACTGGCGTCGAGCTCAGCGGTCCCGCTCAAAAGCTGGATCTCGTCATGCTGCGCGATAGGTATCACTGCAACCTCGAATCTCTGCCTGGCTGATACGCCCGGCCACATGGAAGTACCGCCCTTTACGCCCACAACGGCAATCATCTTCGCCCAGCAGTGTGGCCTCGTCCTCGCTCAATAGATTGTGGCCGGGATAACTGGTGGGCAGTAGCGACATCAGCTGCAAGGTTCCGCTCTCACCGATATCGGCAATACTGAAATCCGACCGACGAACGATGATGTCGGAAAAATTCGAACAATGCAGATGACCTTCTGAGCAGGCCAGAAAAATCGACCCCGTCTGCTCTACCATGCCGTAATAGTTGATCGCGCGTGCAACACCACAAGTCTCGCGGAGCCGACCGTCAAAGGTCACGGGGTCGACCGCCTGACTGGCAAGTTTTTTCCAGCCGCCGCCATGCAACAAGCTCGCATCACGCAATGGCAGTTTCTCACCTTTGTCACGCAACACCTTGTATAGATGCTGCCAAACAATCGCGGTAAAACCGAACAACAGCACCGGCCCATCGGCATGGCTCTCACAAAATGCCGCTATTGCCGCATGATCGAGGCGCATCTGTTCATCCAACGCATAGGTGACGTCGGTTCCCAACATCGCAAAACCCAGGATGCCGGCACCACGCGCTGAAAATAGCTGTCGATCACGCACCACCGCCGGTGAATCGACGATCAACATCGGCAAACGCGCACCACCGGTTATACTGGCAACAATCCGCGCTAATACCCGTGTTTGCAAACCGGCGTTGGTACGATCCAGATAGATGCGCGAGACCTGCTGCCCACTGGTGCCGGAAGACGTCAGCGTCTTGATCACATCTTTGCGCGGGCAACTGAGCAACTCGAACTCTTTAAATAGACGTACCGGTAAAGGCGGCAAATCGGCGAGCACATGATGAGTGTCCAACGAGATGCCGAGAAACTCGAGCATACTGCGATACTGAGGACAATGACTGAAATGATGTCGGGTCAGCGCATTCATCGCTTCAGCGAACAATGCCGATTTGGTCACATGATCCAGACTGTAGGGCGCCACATCGAGCAAAGAAGCGACATCGAAACCCGCCACCGCATTTGCGCCGGAAAGGCGTTCGCGGGCGGCCGTCCGACCACCTCGCACGTCACTACTTGCGTTGTATGCCACGCATTCTCCCGCTTTGAGATCCGAGTGCCCTTGGAAACCCGGGACGGCACGACCAATGCCGGCCACTCGTCACTCACCGGCACGGCACCTCTAAGTCATCCACGGTTCGCCAAAAATTTGGCGGAACCTGCCAACCCATAGGACGACTATGCACGGAGCGGGCCAATCCGAAAACTGCCTGCGGGCCAAGCAGTGCACAGAGAATACACCGCACGGCAGACCGAAACCGCCGCAGCCTGTTTAGGCAAGCTACGGCAGGCCAAAGCCGGCTAAATGCGGATCAAGTGGTGCGTTTGACCGTATCGCGATAAGCATGCCAGGAAGCATGTCCGATCAACGGCAAAATTACCGCGAGCCCCAAATAGGCCATCAGGAAGCCGATGGTTACCAGGCCGGCGATAATCACCGCCCATAGCAGCATCACGCCTTTGTTTTGTACCACCGCACCGACGCTGGTCAACGCGCTGGTAATTGCATCCGTGCCCCTATCGAGCATCATCGGCAACGAAACCACGCTGGCAGAAAACACGATTGCGGCGAAAATCGAACCAACCGCGCTGCCTACGGCGAGAAACTGCAGCCAGCCGATCAGCCCGAGTTCTTCACCTACCGGGAAAAACACGTGCACCATGGATGCCGCGCGGGCCCATACCAAAAGCACCACCATCATCACCAGCGCGAATAAGAGTTCATTACGCAGGTGATTTCGGCTCTCCGTCCAACAAACGCCGAGGCGAGGCGGCTTTTCCTGTTCGAGCTGCCGACTGATCGAATAAAGGCCGAAAGCCAAGACCGGGCCGCTCAAAATAAACGCGACGGCAAGAGTGAACAACGCAACAGTGTTGCCATCTTGTAGCGCCAGATAGGTAATCAAGTAGCCCAGCAAAACCAGTCCGATACCGTAAGCGAGACTCTGCCGCCAAGCTTGGCGGAAATCCCGCCAACCGAGCTTGAGCCAACGTATCGGCGCATCGAAGCCGAGTTTGTGGGACGGGTAAAAAAGCGGTTCGATCTCCGTGTCGTCCCGATTGGGGCCGACGACATTGGGTGCTGCCATGCCTTCCTCCTGTATGACTATCGATTCACGCCCCGTTGTTCGGGGTCTGCTTGACGGCAAGCTAAAATGCCGCTGATCCCGAAAATAGCCGATTTCGTTGCCAAGCGTAATGTTTTTTCAATAATCAGAATCGAGAATCAGGGAAAACCCCTAGAGAAGTACCCTGTTCGGGTCAGTCTGAGACGCCGAACCGTGTAGAATGCGCTCGACCGTATCGCCAGCACTCAAGTTAGCGTGTTTGAACACGATACAGGTTCACCGACAACTTCATCCCGAGGGGCGCTGCAACCTGAGACGATCAGGCCAGGCTCGGTGATGAATACAGACGCGATCAACGGCGCTCACTCACGTTTATTGAACAGGAGTCAAGATCCATGAGTGAGTTCAGCGATTTCAAGGTCGCAGACCTTTCCCTGGCCGACTGGGGCCGCAAAGAAATCCGTATCGCCGAAACCGAAATGCCCGGCCTGATGGCATTGCGCGACAAATACGGCAACAGCAAACCGCTGGCCGGCGCGCGCATCACCGGTTCGCTGCACATGACCATACAGACCGCGGTATTGATCGAAACCCTGGTCGCGCTCGGTGCCCAAGTACGCTGGTGTTCTTGCAACATTTTCTCTACCCAGGACCATGCCGCCGCAGCGATCGCCGCCGCCGGTGTCCCGGTCTATGCCTGGAAGGGTGAGACTCTGGAAGAGTATTGGTGGTGCACCGAGCAGGTACTGAATTGGCCCAACGGCGAACAGCCGAACATGATCCTCGACGATGGGGGTGACGCCACCTTACTGGTCCACAAAGGGGTCGAGTATGCCGACGCAGGTGCGGTACCGGAACCGAAGGACGATGATCCCGAAGAATGGAAGGTAATCCTCGGCGTGTTGAAACGCAGCCTGGAGGAGGATCCCAAGCGCTATCACAAAATGGCCGAATCCATCCGCGGCGTTACCGAGGAAACCACAACCGGCGTCCATCGATTGTACGAGATGCTGAAGAACGGACAGCTGCTGTTCCCGGCAATGAACGTCAACGACTCGGTCACCAAATCCAAGTTCGACAATCTTTATGGTTGCCGTGAATCCTTGGTCGACGGCATCAAACGTGCGACCGATGTGATGATCGCCGGCAAGATCGCTTTGGTCTGCGGCTATGGCGATGTCGGCAAGGGCTCGGCGCAATCATTGCGGGGCTTGGGTGCGACTGTCTGGATTACCGAGATCGATCCGATTTGCGCGCTACAGGCCGCGATGGAAGGCTTCCGTGTGGTAACCATGGAAGAGGCGGCACCGGTCGCCGATATCTTCGTCACCACCACCGGCAACAAGGACATCATTCGCCACGAGCACATGGTCGCGATGAAGGATCAGGCGATCGTCTGCAACATCGGCCATTTCGATAACGAGATCGATATCGCCAGCCTCGGTGAGTACCGCTGGGAGAACATCAAACCACAGGTCGATCACATCATCTTCCCCGACGGCAAACGCATCATCATGCTGGCCGAGGGTAGACTGGTTAACCTGGGCTGTGCGACGGGTCACCCGAGCTTTGTCATGTCCAACTCCTTCACCAACCAGGTGCTGGCTCAAATCGAGCTGTTCAGCAAAAAGGGGGACTATCCGATCGGGGTATATATCCTGCCGAAAAAGCTGGACGAAGAAGTGGCAAGGCTGCACCTCGCAAAAATCGGCGCCAAACTGACTGTGCTCACGCAGGACCAGGCAGACTACATCGGCGTTCCGGTGGAAGGCCCCTACAAGCCGGAACACTATCGCTATTAAGCACCGGTATCTTGGAATCGCTCACGAGGCTGGCACAAGCCGGTCTCGTGCGCCCCTTGCATGTCAGATATGCCGATGAACGCCAAGCGCATGACTTTTAGTTTCGAACTGTTTCCACCCAAAACCGAACAGGGCATCGCCAGGATGCACGAAACGGTCACTCTTCTGAACGAACGCCATCCCGCCTATTTTTCGGTGACCTACGGTGCCGGCGGCTCGACCCGGAACAACACCTTTGCCACGGTCGATTGGATCCACGAACAAGGCATAGAGGTTGCGCCACACCTTTCATGTGTCGGCAGCACACGCGAGGAAACCGGCGAGATACTGCATCGCTATGTCAACCAGGGCATCCATCGACTGGTCGCTTTACGCGGCGACCTGCCGTCCGGTGCGGGTGCCGGCGCTATCGGCGAGCTGCAGTATGCCAACGAGTTGGTAAGCCTGATCCGCGAACGTTTCGGTAACCACTTTCACATCGAAGTCGCTGCCTATCCGGAGATGCATCCACAAGCACCCAACTTCGAACGCGACATCGATTACTTCAAACTGAAGGTCGAAGCCGGTGCGAACGCGGCCATCACTCAGTATTTCTATAATGCCGACGCCTATGCCGCCTTCGTCGAGGCCTGCTCCAAACGGGGCATCGACATTCCGATCGTGCCCGGCATTATGCCGATCACCAACTTCAGCAACCTCGTACGCTTCTCCGACGCCTGTGGTGCTGAAATCCCGCGTTGGCTACGCAAACGCTTGGAAGCCTACGGCGATGACATCGACAGCATCCGTAAGCTGGGTGTTGAAGTCGTTACTCGCCTATGCCAGCAATTACTCGATATGGGTGCGCCAGGTTTGCATTTCTATACGATGAACCAGGCCGGCCCGACCCTGGCGATATGGGACGCACTCGCACTCGACCGTAAGTGACGACGACTCGTATCCGACCCATGCGCGTCCCTCGAATTTTCTGCGACCGGCCACTCGTCAGCGGTACCGAGATCGAGCTGGACACACGCGCACAACACTATGTCCGGCAGGTGTTGCGATTGCGCAGCGGACAAGCGCTCGTATTGTTCAATGGAAACGGGCGTGATGTCTCCGCCGAACTCACCGCCTGCGGTCGACAAGGCTGCCGCGCACGTGTCGGCGATATCGTCGCGCAAGAGCACGCCGCCCAGCTGACCTTGCACCTCGGTATCGGCATCTCGCGCGGCGAGCGCATGGACTTCGCCATCCAAAAAGCCGTCGAACTCGGTGTACATGACATTTCACTACTCCAAACTGCACGCGGTGGTGTGCAACTCTCGTCCGAGCGTCTACCGAAAAAGATCGACCACTGGCACGGCGTAATGATCAGCGCCTGCGAGCAGAGCGGACGCAGCCGCCTGCCGACCCTAAACCCACCACAGTCTCTCGACAGTTGGTTGAACAATTACTCCGCGGGTATCGTGCTGGACCCTTTGGCTGAGCAAGGCCTGCCTGCGCTGTCGCCGCCTGGCGATGACTTGGCGCTACTGGTCGGCCCCGAGGGCGGCCTAAGCGAAAGCGAGTATACGATGGCGCGGGACGCCGGATTTACCGCGGCCCACCTGGGCCCGAGAGTCTTACGAACCGAGACGGCGCCACTCGCTGCGCTTGCGGCCGTACAAGCCTTGTGGGGAGACTTCCGCTGACCGTACTGCGGGACAACAATACCGCAGCTATGACCTTAGGCCTGTTAAACGACCGCAAGCCGCTGCTGTATGAAGGTGAAGTCGGGCACCATGAGAGATTCGCCGCCTATGAATAAACGCATCTCGATTGCCGAGTCGCCATGCGGGCCTTCCGTCGCTGACTCGATCACGTCTTGATTGACTCGCAGCAGCCGCGGAATGCCCTGCGCAACGATCCCGTAAAGCGGCCATTTCGCCTGCGGGTCGGGGGCATAGCAGACCGCGATCCGCTGACGGATACCCGGTGCCACATCGGGACGCCCAATCATTCGTTCAAAATCGATAACCGGCAGCTCGCGCTGATGCCAATTGACCTTACCCTTGAGCCAAGACTCGTCTATTCCAATACGGTCGGGATCGCGATAACCGATGATTTCGGCGACTGCGGCGTTAGGCAACAACAATCGATCGCCATGCAGCGGAATCAACATGCAACGGATTTCGTTCGCCGTCTCGCTCACAGTGCCGTTTCCGCCAACAAGGTGTAGATGTTTTCGAGCAGGTCGGCCTCTTGGTACGGCTTACCCAGATAACGCTTCACACCCAACTCGAAAGCCCGGTTACGATGCTTGTCGCCTGTACGTGACGTAATCATGATGATCGGGATATCTGCCAGCTCCGGTGTACTGCGCATATGACGAGCCAACTCGTAACCGTCCATGCGCGGCATTTCGATATCGAGCAACATAATGTCCGGATGATATTCCTGCAGTTGCGTCACCGCATCGACACCATCCTTTGCGGTCACAACCTGCATGTTATGACGCTCCAGCAAGCGACTGGTGACCTTACGCACCGTGATCGAATCGTCGACCACCATGACCGATACACCTTTGCTGGTGGACCCGGCGGGCGTAACGGCCAACGCCGGCTGCTGTGCGCTGTCCATTCGTACAAGACTGTTGACGTCCAAAATCAACGCAATCTGCCCGTCGGCGAGGATAGTGCCCCCCGTGAACCAGCGCACCGTGCTCAACTGGGCACCAACCGACTTGACCACGATCTGGCGGTTACCGAGCAAACCGTCTACCTGGATCGCCACACGGTGTTCACCCGAGCGCACCAATAACATCGGCAACCAGCGCAAGGATTCGCTCAGGTGAGGCGGTTGAATACCCAGCATGGCGCCCAGGTAGCGCACCGTGTAGTCACGATCGGTGTAGCGGAAGAAATCCTGTTCGCCGGCGTAGACCGCTCGTAACTCTTCCATGGGAATCCGTACGACACCGTCCATGCTGCTGTGAGGTACCGCATAAATCTCGTCACCGAGGGTGACCAGCAACGAATCGGTGATCGCCAAGGTGAACGGCAGCCGAATCGTGAAGCTGGTGCCGCGACCAGGCTGCGACGCAATCTCCAAGGCACCACCGAGCTGCTTAACCTCGGTCAGCACCACATCCATACCGACCCCGCGACCGGACACCTGCGACAATTCCTGTGCTGTCGAGAAACCGGACTGCAAGATCATTTGGTAAAGATCATCGTCGTCGATGGCTGCATCCGCCTCGACCAAGCCCCGTTCGACCGCCTTGGCGCGAATGCGCGCGCGATCCAGTCCGGCACCGTCGTCCGACAAGGTCAACACCACATCGGAGCCCTCACGTGCCAACAGCAAGGTAATCACCCCCTGTGCCGGCTTGCCGTTCGCCAGACGGGTATTGGCATCTTCGATTCCGTGTGAAACCGCATTGCGCAACAGATGTTCCAACGGCCCCATCATGCGTTCGAGGATTGCGCGGTCCATATCCTCTTCGCCACCGATCACGTCCAGATTGGCCTGTTTACCGACGCTGTGACTGGTCTGGCGCACAACGCGCTCTAGCCGAGGCACACGACTGGAGAACTTGACCATTCGGGTACGCAGCAGGCTGTCCTGAAGGTCGGTAGTCACCCGGGCTTGCTGCAACAGCAAAGTATCGGTGTCGCGACTCAAATCGACCAGCGAACGACCGAGGTTGGCCAGGTCTTCCACGGTCTCGGACAGCGCACGAGACAATTGGTGCATGGTCGAATAGCGATCCAACTCGAGTGGATCGAAATCCGCAGCCCGGCGTTCACCTTCACGCTCATGGCCCGACAGTATCTGCGCCTCGGTCTCCAGTTCCATATCGCGTAACTGGCTACGCAGGCGATCCGTCGTTTGTTGCAACTCGCCGAGATTGAAGGCGAAGGTGCTGTTCTGCTGCTCCAATCGCGCACGGTAGATGCTGACCTCACCGGCATTGTTAACCATATGGTCGAGCGCCTCGGACGGTACCCGCACACGTTCGCTGGCACCGGTTTGCAGAACCTCACGCTCGGGCATCGGACGGCGCGGTACGAAACCCTCACCTTCGATGTACTGATCCCCGCTGGGGAAATGAACGATGGTCGAATCATCGCTGACCAGTTCGTGTATTGCACTAACGTCAGTCGAGGATTCAGCGAGCAAAAAACTCGAATCCGACAACAGCTCGGAATCGGTCATCAATTGCGAATCCGTGAGTAGAGCGGAATCGCTCGAAGGCTCTTCGTCGAAATCAGCCTGAAGCGAACCGGCTTCAGTCAATATCGATTCCGACATGATGTCGGGTTCCTGGGTCAGGTCCACTGTCGAAGAATCGACGGTTGCGAGCGCGGGTTCGGGCTCCAGAGCCACCTCGTCCGCCGTCACATCGTCCCAGGCCTGTCCCTTGGCCGCCGCTTCCAAGCGTTCGACCATTGCCGCATGAGCCTGTGGCATACGACCCCGTATGAGCAATTCGACATCCTGGGCCAACAGGTCGGTGGCATGGCGAACCAAACCTTTGAGTCGGTCACTGCCGTCGATCCGTTGCTCGCTAACACTCTGAAACACCGATTCCAGTGCATGGCTCAGATCGCCCAACGTCGCAATGCCGGCAAGACGTGAACCGCCTTTCATCGTATGCAAGGTGCGCTGTAGGGTGGCTACCGGCTGCAAATCGTCACCGGCACCCTCCCAATCGGCCATTTCGGTCTCTAGCGCCTCGAGCAGTTCCTTGGCCTCTTCAAGAAAGATCTCGAGTAGCTCTTGATCGATCGACTCGTCCAATCCCTGTGGCTCGGCCTGACGTTCAGGCCGCGCTTCGGATGCAGGCGATAACCAGGGTTCGGCCTGCAATTCACTGACATGGTGATGCAGGGTTTCGACTTCGGCTGCGACTTCGTCGCGCAGCCCTTCCCATTCCGGCACCGGCGCCTGCCTGTCTTCCACGGTCGCCGCCAGTGCACGCAGCGCCTGATGGGCTCGCTGCAATAAATCGATCGCATGAGGGTCCGTATGACGATCAAGATCCGCCATAGCGTTGGTGTAGTCCTCGAGGCCGCCCGCGAGCTCGGCCATCGATATCATGCCCGCGGTGCGCGAGCTGCCACGCAGCGTGTGCATGGCACGCCTTATGCCTTCATCGAAGGCGCAACCGGCAGGCTGCCCCTCACAGCGCGCGACGAAATCGGCCAATACGCTCAAATGGCCCTGAGCCTCATTGACGAAAACCGCATTCAGACTCGAATCCGCCGTGCTCGAAACACCTACATCGAGTTCGGAAAAGGTCGAGTCCTCGGCTTCTTCCAATGTGAGGATTGATTCATCCGGCGGCTGGGCCAACAGACTACTGACCTGGGAACTCGCATCGACTACCGGCTCTTCGGACGTCGGCGCTTCGGCGATTTCGGTTTCGGATACCGCATCCTCCGACGTCGTATCACCCTGCGCCGGGTCATCGGCACGGTCTGCATCGACCTCGTCAAGCGGTTCCAACGTAAGGCCGCCACCGATATCGGCAAACTCATCGAACGATTCGGCAGATTCCGGTAACGATTCGATCGTTTCGGATGGCCGTTCATCAGCGGTTAAAGTGATAACCTCATCCGTCACGCCCTCATCACCGGATCGCCCGCCAGACGACTCGTCGATTTCAGCGAAAGATGAAGCCGGCGCCAGTGTCTCTTCTGTTTCGGCAGCATCCTCGACTTGCGGGACTAATCTGGCTTCCGCTTCGGCAAGTCTCTCGGGAAGCGGTTTGGGTTCGTATGACGATGCATCGATACCGGTTTCGGCAACCGTATCGATCGGATTTTCGTCCTCGAGATCTTCGGATACGGGCTCGAAGACATCATCGGCTCGATCATCGATAACGTCTTCAACGGCTGACTCAACGGTATCGCCGGCTCCGTCGGATTCCTCGCCGGTTTCATCGCCGTCATCGCTGCCAACCGTCACCGCCGCCGCAGTTTCGGCCTCGCGCGGAGCGGGCCTTTCACCGGCAGCGATCGCGAATGCGCGTGCCGACAAGGCGGAAACGTCCGTCCCCGGGTGGCCGAAGTCACGACTTTCGCGCACCAGTTGCGGCAACACCCCGATCGCTTCATCCAATACCTGCATCAGATCGGACGAGGCTTCGACAGTTCCGTCAATTACGCGATTGAGCAGATTTTCTATCGACCAAGAAAACTCGCCGAGATTTACTGCGCCAACCAATCTGCCACTGCCCTTCAAGGTATGGAAAGAACGCCGCATGCGAGTTAGCGAATCGTGATCATCCAGGTCGTCACGCCACCTTGGATACATGGACTGGATAACTTCCAGTTCTTCATCGGCTTCTTCGCCAAAAATCTCCAAAATCTCGGAATCGACCGCGTCGTTCGCCGGCTCAGACGGCGTCGAGGCCGGTGCCTCCGAGACCGCCGTCTCCTCCACCTCCGGTTCAGGTGCCGATTCCTGTGCTGTCGGGAGATCATCCGGTACGCTCTCTTCGACAACAACTCCGTCCGGTTGCGGCTCAAAGGCAGGCGGCTCGGGCTCAACCGCCGGCTCAATCGGATGTGACGTCTGTTCGGTTACATTTGCGGACTCCGCCGACTCGGTCAAACCAAGCGCTACCAGGGCATTGTCGGCATAGGTGAGTATCCGGGTGCGATCGTCACCCGGCTCCACCGCTGCCTGCATATAGCATTCGGCGCCAATGACGACATCGGCCAAGGCATCACGCTGTGCGATACCCGGTGCGGGACGTTCACCGCGGGCTAGCTGCTCGATATAAGGCATGAGCTCGGTTAGAAGGCGTGCCGCCTCCGGTAACTCCAACACCTTCATGGCACCGGCCACCATGTGCAACCGGGGCGGTACATCCTCGAGCAAGTCGGTTCGGCCGGAATTTTCCAGGTACTGCAGAATCGCATCTTTAACCTTGGCAATATCGACCATGGCTTCGTCGACCGCTGCGCGAAGATGCCGTTGCATCTCGCCTTCCGACAGTGACTGGGTCACCGCGCCTTCCATGGGTTCCTCGGCATCGACCGCCAACTCCGCACCGGATGCCAGGCTCGCAAGCGAAGACTCGACGAATAACAGATCACTGGCCAAGGCCATGAGTTTGTCATCGGGTAGCGATTCGCCCGACAGCTCTGCGTCACGTAACTCGTCACAGCGTCGTTTCAGCCGGGTACGCAAGTCCCCGCGCCCAACCATGCCGAGCGTGTCGCCGATACGTTGGATCGGCTGGGCCAAGCCCGTAAGGCGTTCGAGCTGACTGCGGTCGCTGCGCATGAATAGATCGAGTTGATCCTTCACCGTACGCAAATCACCGGCAAGCGCTTCACTCACCGCGTCGAACATCTCCCGATCAGGCCCACCGAGCGAACCCAGCGAACCGGCGGTGGCCGAACTCTCGGGGAAGGTGTTGGCGATATCCGCCGCCTGACGCACCGCGGTCACCGAGGGATTGGACGAATGCGAACGCGCAACGTAGTACAGGACATTCTTGAGCAGCTCGATCGGAAAATCGAGCATCGCCGCTTCTTCACCTTGATCGAGTATCTGCTTGAATACCCGGTCGAGCTTGCCAAACAGCAACTTCACCGCGAGCGACGGCGGCTCATCGTCTTCGATCTGGATAATGACCAAGGCTTCGCCGGCGTCCAGCAGACGTCGCAGACGCGCGGTGCCCGCTGCAGTATTCAACGCATCGACAACGTCACGCAGCTGAGCCAGACCGGCATCGGCATTCTGGTTGCGGATGACGTTCAGCAAACCACGATGATAGAAACTGCGCCGCTGGCGAATCAGCTGAGGCAACTCGCGATTGCCGGAACCGGGTCTTACCGTCTCCGCGGCGATGACCGCATCGAGTTTGGGTGCGAACAGCGAGGTCTCCGATACCAATGGGGCATCGTAGGCCGAACGCAAATCGTTCATGAACGGCAACAGCGCCAAAGGCACGTCGGCGCCACCGGATTCGATTTTTTCCAGATAGGCCGGCAATTGCACCATGCCGAGCATCAAAGCTTCGGCGGCGCTATCGACCTTTTTGGCACGACCGCTGGCCAGCGCAAGGGCCAGTTTCTCCATTTCGTCGGCCAACATGGCGCCGCCATAGACCTGCACCATTTCGAGCACACCATGCACATGGTGCAACTGGTCGATGCATTCTTGGAGGCGTTCCTGCTGACCGTCGGCAAAATCCTCCAGCGCTGCACGTGCATCGCGCAGGGTATGGTCCAGGTCGCCGCGAATCCAGCGCAACGCACTTCGATCTTGATGCAGTTCAGACGGCATCTTGGTATCGCCCCGGATCAGCCGACCACCGCGTCGTCATCCGGCAGTTTGAATCGCGCAACCGTTTGTCTGAGTTGCTCGGCCATCTGTGCCAGTGTCTCGATCGATTGAGTCGTTTGTTCGGTGCCCTCGGCAGTCTGACTGGTAATCTCCTGAATGACGTTCATGGTGTCGTCAATGGAACCGACCTCGCTCGAATGTTGCTGTAGCTGCTCAGCGATCGTCTGCGTCACACCGGCGATATCTTGCGATACCTGCTCGACACGCTGCAGGGCTTCGCCGGCGTCCTCCGCAAGCTTGGCGCCATTAACCACCCCTGCGGTGCTGTTCTCCATGGAACTGACCGCTTCATTGGTATCGGCCTGGATCGTTTTAACCAGGGCATCGATCTGTTTGGTCGCATTGGCCGAGCGCTCCGCCAAGCGTTGCACCTCGTCGGCAACTACCGCGAAGCCGCGTCCCGCCTCGCCCGCCATCGCGGCCTGCATGGCGGCGTTCAGCGCCAGGATGTTGGTCTGATCGGCAATATCCTCAATCAGTTCGACGATGTTGCCGATCTCCTGCGAACTTTCACCAAGACGCTTGATACGCTTGGAGGTCTCTTGAATCTGCTCGCGAATCCCGTCCATGCCGCTAATCGTTCTGCGCACGGTCTCGCCACCGGCAACGGCAATCTCGACCGACTCTTTGGCGATATCGGCCGACTTGCCGGCATCATCGGCCATACGGCCCATGGCGTGGGACATGGTTTTCACCGTACCGGACGCATTTTCGATCTGGTTACGCTGATGATCCGAAGCCTCTTCCAAACGTAATGCGGTAGCACGTGTCTCCTGTGCGGACGCCGACACCCGCACGGATGTTTCGTTGATTGTGGTAACCAGGCTGCGCATTTCTTCAACCGCCTGGTTGACCGAGTCGGCTATGGCCCCCGTTATGTCCTCGGTTACCGTCGCCTCGATGGTCAGATCGCCATCCGACAGATCCACCATTTCGTCGAGCAGGCGTCGGATGGCCGCCTGGTTGCGCAGGTTCAATTGGTCGGCCTGTTGTGCCTGTTCGCGTGCAACGCGCAACAGCGTAATACCGAGAACCAGCAGCAGAATCGCTGCGACGACACCCAGCACGGTTACCAAAGTAGGACCCAGGGTGATTGGCCCGATCGAGCTCACGTACTGATCGCTGTCATAAGCGGCGGCCAGTTCACCGGTCGCCTGCTCCAAGGCGTCGGAGGTTGCAGCCACCTCGGCCGTCGCCTCCAACGCCGGCAATACCGACGGGGCGATCTCGATGATCTCGGCAACGTGGTCATTTATCGAACCGAACATCTTGGCCGCCTGAGCGAGTTTGGCCTCGGCCTGCGGATTGGTGACACGCGCGATGTTCAATGCATTATCGCCGGTCAGCATCCCATTGAGCACTCGACCGAACCGGTCGGCATCCAGGCTGAACTGATCGATCGCCAATGCCGTCTGGGTACCGCCGAACAAGACCCGACTGACGTTGTCACGCAGACGCTGGGCCAGCATCAACTGACGTGTGGCAACATAGACCTGTTGTTGTTCCGCATCGGTCTGTACGAGGATCTTCACCACGTCTTCAGACACCACCTGTAAAGGGGGCACCGCGGCGTTTATGACGTCGACGAACTCGCGAACGGAAAGGATTGCGTTCTGGTTCAGCAGGATTTCATCGACATAAGCACGCAAAGCCAACCAACGGTTCTCAACCTCGCGCAAAGCAGGAGCCATGGACTCAGGGGGTGGGGGCAAGCCGGCATCGGGCACACCCCGTTGTAGTTCTTCCATCAACTGGGTGAACCGATCGCGTTCCGCGCGCAGTCGCTCGAATGACGCCTGGTCGCCGGCGGATGACTCGAGCGCATACTTGGCCACCTTCTGGCTCAATACCCGCTGTTCGGCAACCCTTTGCAGGTAGGCCTCACCGTGCTGCTCGACGCGCGACACGATGGCAAATGCGACGATAGCCGCCACGACCGCTATCAATGCGAGCACCGTGAGCAATGATATCGAGCGATTGCCGCCTACAGACTGTCTTGCAATGCTTTTCATGTTTTTCTACCTGAATCTGCGCGCCCTAGGCCACGCAATCCCCTTGCTGTCATTCCGCGGTCGGGTGACCGAAGCGCTGCACCCGGCCCTGAACTATGCCGCTGCAGAACGGAACCCCGGATCCGCAGCCAAAGCCGACATGCTGAATACCGGCCATACTTCATCATCGAAGTTGAAGGCCTCGTAAACATAGGCGCCCAAGGCACCTTTCATCCGCGCATTCGGCAGACGATCGGATAAACTAAAGTGACGCATACCCTGTACCGAAGGGACCAACAGGCCCGCAACCAAACCGCGCAGGCGCAATACCAGGATACGTGTCGCCTTCGACGGCACCACCGCTTTACCACCCAGATACACCTGCAAGTCGATAATAGGCAAAAGGCTGCCGCGAACATTGGCCAGACCGAGCATCCATGGCCTGGCACCCGGCACCCGGGTAACACGTTCCTGGTGAGGCAGCATTTCGCTGACTTCGTCCATCGCCGAAACCACACGCACGCCGGCCACATTGAATACCAGCGCGTCCCAGATATTGGCCAGTCCTTCGGACTTCGGGAGCCCCTGTGCCGCCGCATGGCTGCGTTCTTCGATAAGCGTCAGCGAAGCCATCGCGGCGGTTGGTGAAAGGGGATTTTCCGGAAGTTCAATCATCCTGATTCAGTTCAACAGCTCACCTATGGTCTCCAGCAGTTCGCGACCATCCACAGGCTTGACAAGATAACCGCGCGCACCCTGGCGCATGCCCCATTCTTTGTCGGTGTCCTGATCCTTGGTGGTCACCATGAGTATAGGTATGTGTTGTGTCTGAGGGTCACGACTGAGCTTACGAGTGGCCTGAAAGCCGTTAATCCCCGGCATGACGACATCCATGAGAATCACGTCCGGAGTCTGCGCTTTGGCAGCCGCAATGCCTGACTCGCCATCCGACGCCGTCACGGCCTCGTGCCCGCCCTGCTTCAAAATCTTCGCCAAGGCGTGCAACTCGGTTGGCGAATCATCCACGATCAAAATCTTAGCCATCAGTCTACTACCAATCAGATGTTGAAGGCCGATCAAGCAGCCTTGGACGCGTGTTTCTTGATCGCTCCGAGCAACTCGTCGCGAGTAAAAGGCTTGGTCAGATACTGTTCCGATCCGACAATACGCCCGCGCGCACGGTCAAACAGGCCATCCTTACTCGACAACATGATCACCGGGATATCGCGAAAGAGTTCATTATGTTTGATTAGTGCGCACGTCTGATAACCATCCAGACGAGGCATCATGATATCGACGAAAATCAAGTCCGGATGATTGTCGGCGATAATCGAAAGCGCCTCGAAACCGTCGGTAGCGGTCAGCACCTCGCAACCCGCCTTTTTCAACAAGGTTTCCGCGGTGCGACGAATCGTCTTGCTATCGTCGATCACCATGACCTTCAACCCACCTATGTCAATTGCGTTGTCACTGCTCACACGCTGTCCTCTGATTAGCGGGGGCTAATTGCGTGGTACGACCGTCGTCAGGCCCCACAACTGCCACATTTGCATACCGCCACGGTAATATTTGATCTTCTCGCCGGGATACCCAACCTCGAGCAATCCGCGTATGGCCCGCGGCGATTGGCCGCACGATGGACCGTTGCACCATAACACCAGTTCTTTGGCATCGGTGAAATCCCAATCATCCGTCTTGTTCTCGGCATCCACCCAACCCCAATCTTCCAACAATCCTTCGACAACACCCACTTCGCCGCGCTCCTTAGCGCCGAAAACCTTCAACAGTTCCGCGAACTCGGGGGAGTCTTTTCCCTTACCGAACAACGTGAAAGGATAGTTGACCGAACCGGGAATCGTGCCTTTTTTGAACCAGGAAGCCGTTCGCGCATCGATCAAAATGCCACCGCCATCGCGTAGGCGGCCTTCCATGAAATCGAACAGCTCGACCTCTCCTATGGTGGTGACCGACGGGTGAGGGGTTGCAGGTTGGATACAAAACGGCGGGCATTTGCGCCCAGTCTTGGCAAAATAGCCTTTGAGCTCATAGTCCGGATCTTGCACCCGCTGCACCTTGACCGAGCGTCCTTCATGAATCACATGCAGATAAGGTTTGCCGTCGACCAGCGGAATGACATCGGAGGTTTCACCGACCCTGACCTGATCCTCTGCGGATATTGCACCGGACCCCAATGCCAAAACAATCGACATCGCCCAGCCAAAACGCTTCAAACCATACATCATTCCAACCTGCCTCGGTCCTGACGGTGTGCTTGAACACCCCACTCAGGGGTGTAGATATCTGTTAACGATTTTCTCGCGCAAGGCCTCCATCGAAGCGCCTCTGCTGTAATCGAGAAAAATCTCTTCGCGACTGCGTTCGGGTAATTTGCGGTAGAAACTGTATGTGCCTACATTTTGCCGCCGCAGCAATTCCTCGAACCGTTCACGCGATGGTAACGCTATCGGCTGCGGGTTCCCACCGGTGCCCGGTGCCGCGTTGCCATCCTTACTTGTATCGGACGATCGGCCGTCGACCTTAGTCGCCTCTTGGTCGAGCATTTCGAGATAAGGGTCGTCTGCAGCGAACACCGGCGTTACCGCCGAGAGCAACATCAGCAGCATGCAGCAAAGGATTTGCTGGTCGATCGACTTCCGGCAACGTAGGGTATCAAAAAGGCTATGCATCGCAGCTCCGCCTGTGCTCCGCCCCCGGTCGTCCCGGATGTTTTCGATATCGAGCGTTAAATGGCGTTGAATCCAGACAAAATAGCAAGCACCAAGGTGGTCTGCAACAATAGTCCAGCGGCGCACAAGCCCGGCGCCGCTTAACCGAAAGTGTGAGCAATTCGACATATTGGGAGGCACTCCGCGAATGGCTTTCTCTCTTGGGGTCGTCATGGACCCCATCTCGACCATCAAGGTCTACAAGGACAGCACCTTCGCCATGCTGCTGGAGGCTCAAAGGCGCGGCTGCCCGCTCTGGTACATGGAACAGCAGGACCTGATGCTGCGCGAGGGCCGCTGCGAAGCCACGATGCGCTCGCTCGCGGTACGCGACGATCGCAATGATTGGTTCAGCCTGGGCGAACCGCAGACGCAGGCGCTGGAGAGTCTCGATGTCATTCTCATGCGTAAAGATCCGCCATTCGATATGGAATACGTCTACACCACCTACCTGCTGGAACAGGCCGAAACCCGCGGGACACTGGTGGTCAACCGGCCCGCCGCACTGCGTGACGCCAACGAAAAGTTGTTCACCGCCTGGTTCCCTGATATCTGTCCATCCACGCTGGTCAGCCGCCGCCATTCCGCATTCGATGCGTTCATCGATCGGCACGAAGACGTCATTCTTAAACCGTTGGACGGCATGGGTGGCGCATCCATTTTCCGAATCAGGGACGCAGACCCGAACAGAAACGTCATAATCGAGACGCTGACATCGCATGAAACACGGTTTGCGATGGCGCAGAAATTCATCCCCGAGATCAGTGCCGGCGACAAACGTATCCTGGTCATCGACGGCGAAGCCATTCCTTATGCCCTGGCCCGTATCCCGAGCAGAGGCGAAAACCGAGGCAATCTCGCGGCCGGCGGCAGCGGCATCGGCGTGGAATTAAGTGACAAAGACCGTCGGATCGTAGAGACTGTGGCACCGCGTTTGCGTGCCGAAGGAATACTGTTTGCCGGCATCGACGTGATCGGCGACTACCTAACCGAGATCAATGTCACCAGTCCCACTTGCATACGTGAATTGGATAAGCTCTACGAACTCAACATCAGCGCCGTCTTAATGGACTGCATCGAACGCAAACTCGCAGTATGAGAATGCCCAAGCTACCGCGACCCGGCGGTATACTCGCCGCCTATCTTCTGACCCTTGTCGGCCTCGTGGGCTGCAGCACTCACGATCCGGTCGCACGTGGTCATGTCTCGGCCTTCGGCAGCCCTATCGAGATCACCTTGATCGGCATAAACCGGCGTCACGCGGCCGAAGTCACCCGCACGCTGGAGCGCGACTTCGAGTTAATGGAAGAGGCATGGCATGCATGGGAGGAGGGACCCGTATCGCGCATGAACATGCTGTTCAATCAAGACAACACACCGTTCGCCGCGCCACCTTCGGTCCTTCCTTTGCTGAAACTGTCGAAGTCCATTGCCGAACAGAGCGATCATCTGTTCAATCCCGCAATCGGTCACCTCGTCCGTGCCTGGGGATTCCAAGGCCGACCGGCCGAATGTCTGCGGCCGCCGCCGAAAGATCTGATTGACATCGTGGTCGAGGCCGCACCGACCATGAACGATATCCATATCGATGGCTTTCGCGTATGGTCGGATAATGACATCGTGAAGCTCGATTTTCGCGCCATACAACGCGGCTATGCGATCGATCAGGCCATCCTGCGCCTACAGGAACTCGGCATCAACAATGCCAGCATCAGCGCCAACGGCAACGTCCATGCGATCGGTTCACGCGACGGTCACCCCTGGAGTGTTACCGTGCGTGCGCCGGACGGCGGCGGCGTCTTCGCAACACTGAAGATCATTGGTAATGAGGCCGCCTTTACCACCGGCGAGTATCAGACGTATTTCACCTGGGACGGCGAACTCTATCACGACATCATCGACCCCAGGACGGGCTATCCGGCCACCGGCACATCCTCGGTAACCGTCCTACACCCGAACGCCTCGACCGCCAACGCAGCGGCCACCGCACTCTTTGTCGCAGGGCCGAAGGATTGGCATCGTCTCGCCCGCCAGATGGGTATCCGCTACGTCATGCTGACCGACAGCGAGGGCCGAGTACACATGAACCCGGCAATGAAGACGCGGATCAAACTTCACCGCGACAACCGCGAGATCATCATCAGCGAGCCGCTGACCTAGGATCTGCGCCATACGGCCGATACGCAACAATTGTCGGCATGGCCCCAAAAAGGCAACATTACGTCTAAATTCGGTCTGTACCGCCGGGGTATGACTCTCGAAAGCACCGCTAAACGGGACGATAGAATGATCCTACCGAACACACACCCGAACAGACCGCTTTGCACCATGCATCAACCGATGCACTGACTCCGGCCTGCCGTGGATCTCATAGACGACAAGCTCGCGACAAGCCCATCGAACGACCCGCTCGGTCTGGCGCTATTGATCGCCCTGGCCGCTCACGCACTTATCATTCTCGGCATCAGTTTCGATGTCTCCCGGGAACGCCCTCCCGCACCGGAACGCACATTGGATATCACCTTGGTGCAACCCAAACCCGAGCCGAAAGAGGTCGACAAACCTGATTTTCTCGCCCAGCAGACCCAGGCAGGCGGTGGCGAAGAAACGATCAAGGAACGACGCACCAGCCCACTCGGCAACCCACTGGCCAACCCGAACCCCAAGCCTGCGCTCGAGTTGGAACGTTCAGGCGCACCGGAGACAACGCCGCAACCCAAACCACAGCTTATTGCGACAAAAAAGGCCCCCAAAACCGAATCGACGCCACCACCGAAACCGATAGTCAAAGCCAAACCGAGGGCCAAACTGGATCAGCTACTCGCCAGCACCCAGTTGGAAATCGATCGTCTGACCGCCGAACTCGACCGCCGCACGCTATCGGCATCGCAGCAAGATCGACGTAAAGCGGTCAACGCCAGCACTCAAGAATACAAGTACGCCGCCTATCTGGAATCCTGGCGCAGCAAGGTCGAGAATATCGGGAACCTGAATTACCCGGATGAAGCAAAACGTCGCAAACTCTACGGCAACTTACTGATGCACGTGGCCGTTCGGGCAGATGGCAGCGTCGAGCGCATTCGCGTAGTACGATCCTCCGGGGTCAAGCTATTGGACGATGCTGCAGTGCGAATCGTGCGTTTGTCGGCACCTTTCGCGCCTTTTCCGCCGGAGATTCGCGAGGAGGTGGACGTTTTGGACATCACGCGGACCTGGCAATTCCTTGACGGGGGTACCTTATTCTCATCGCACTAAGGCCTGTTAACGCTGCACATTCCTTACCGTTCGCCGCCCTCGGGATTGAAGCAGGTGGCCGTACAGGCACCCCAAAATGGCTCACCCGCGCCGCACCACATGGTGGCACGCGACGCTCAAAGGTAGTGAAATCCTGACTTAGGGCAACCACCCTTGCCGAGCACCGAACCGCGCACGATACTGTGGGCATGAGCCAGAACCCGTCTTTGAAGAATCAGCTGCTGATCGCAATGCCGACCCTGCAAGATCCCAATTTTTCTCGCACGGTCACCTATATCTGCGAACACGGGGAACACGGCGCCATGGGCATTGTGCTGAACCGTCCGACGGAGCTGCGCCTGCTCGATGTGCTGCAACACATGGACATCGACGGCGGCCTTGGCGCAGCAGCCGATCAAACCGTTTACCTCGGCGGTCCGGTCGAAGAAGAGCGCGGCTTCGTGCTGCACACCCACACCGCACCATGGGACTCGACCCTGGCGATCGACGACCACATCAGTATTACCACCTCGCGCGATATCCTCGAGGCCATGGCGAAAGGCGGCGGACCGGACCAAACCTTGGTCGCGCTCGGCTACGCCGGCTGGGGTGCCGGACAGTTGGAGCAGGAATTACAACAAAACGCCTGGCTCAGCGGTCCGGCCGACAAGTCGATCCTGTTCGACCTGCCATCGGATCAACGATGGGAGGCCGCAGCACGCCTGCTGGGGGTCGACGTCAACCTTTTGAGCAGTGAGGCCGGGCACGCCTGATGGGTGTGCTGCTCGGATTCGACTACGGCACCCATAAGATCGGTGTCGCGGTCGGCCAGGATCTGACCGCGACCGCCACGGCGCTCGAAACACTCAGCATGGTCAACCACAAGCCCGATTGGCAGCGAATTGCCCGACTGCTCGACGACTGGAAACCCGATGCGCTGGTGGTCGGCCATCCGTTCGAAATGACCGACCGCGAAGCGAACAATGCCGCTGGCGCGAAAAAATTCGCACGCCAATTGCACGGACGCTTCCACCTGCCGGTACACTTGGCCGACGAGCGCCTGACCAGCCGCGAGGCCTGGTCACAACTCGGCGGTCGCGCAGCCAAGGACCCCACCCGGGTCGATGCCTACGCCGCCAAACTGATCCTGGAAACCTGGCTCAATGACTGAATCCGACAACACCCTGTTCATGAAGCACGACGCCATCCTCGATCTGATCGCGGGCATGGCAAAAGTGCTCGCCAACCGTCTGACACATCAGCGAATCGAAAATCCGACAATGATCGGCATCCACACCGGCGGCGCCTGGGTCGCCCAGCACCTGAGCGACCTGCTGGCGATCGAAGAACCGACCGGCCTGCTCGATATCAGTTTTTACCGGGACGATTTCACCCAGATCGGTGTCAATCCTCAGGTCAAACCGTCGAAGATCGAATTCGATATCGAGAACCGCAACATCATCTTGGTAGATGACGTGTTGCACACCGGTCGAACCATCCGCGCAGCCATGAACGAAATTTTCGACTTCGGCCGCCCAGCGAGCATTCTGTTGGTGACACTGATCGAACGCAGCGGCCGAGAGCTGCCTATTCAACCGGACGTAATCGGACTGAGCCCACCTCTCGGGCCAAACGACCATATCAAGCTGAACGGCCCCGACCCACTCAGCCTGGAACTCCTGCACATGCGCCGGAGCTCTCAGCCTTGATACTACACGACAGGCGAGTCGCTAAAGCGTTAAGATAAGCCGCGATGTCAAACAAGCCGTCGACAAACCTGCAACTCAATGAGCATGGCCGTTTGCGGCATTTTTTGACCATCGAAGGACTGAGCCGCGAACTACTGTTGCAGATCCTCGATACCGCCGAGTCGTTTGCCGTACTGCCGGGCCGGCCTGTAAAAAAAGTGCCGCTGTTGCGTGGCCGCATCATCACCAATTTGTTCTTCGAAAACAGCACCCGCACCCGCACTACCTTCGAGCTGGCCGCCAAGCTGCTCTCGGCGGACATTATTAACTTCAACATCAGCACCTCGGCAACGTCGAAAGGCGAGACACTGCTCGACACCTTGCGCAACATCGAAGCCATGCATTCGGACATGTTCGTGGTGCGACATGCACAATCCGGTGCCGCACATTTCATTGCCCAGCAAGCAGCCCCAAGGGTCAGTGTGATCAATGCCGGCGACGGCCGTCATGCGCACCCGACCCAGGCAATGCTGGATATGTTCACGATCCGCAAGCACAAGGGTGATTTCACTCCGCTACGGGTCGCAATCGTCGGTGACGTGCTGCATTCTCGAGTCGCCCGCTCACAGATTCTGGCACTCAACACCCTGGGCGTCAGCGAGGTCCGCGTGGTCGGCCCGCGCACGTTGCTGCCGACCGAGGCCCGCGCACTCGGCGTGCATGTGTTCCATGGGCTCGAAGACGGCATCAAAGACGTCGACGTGGTGATCATGCTGCGCTTGCAGAACGAACGCATGGACGGTGCACTGCTGCCGAATGAACACGAGTACTTCCGTCTATACGGACTAACCGACGAACGCCTGGAAAATGCCAAACCGGATGCCATCGTGATGCACCCGGGGCCGATCAACCGTGGTATCGAACTCGATTCGGCGGTCGCCGACGGACCGCGCTCGGTAATTTTGCACCAGGTGAACTATGGGATCGCCGTACGCATGGCGATTCTGTCAATGGCCATGCAGTCGCAAGCCGATCTCGGGGCCGAAGCATGAGCATCAGTATCATCAATGGCCGCTTGATAGACCCGGCGCACAACATCGATGACGTCCTCGATCTGTATGTCGACGACGGACAGGTGGTCGCGATCGGCGATGCACCGGCCGAGTTCGTTGCCGACGAGGTGATCGACGCCACCGGCCAGGTCGTGTGCCCAGGGCTTATCGACTTCGCGGCCAGCCTGCGTGAACCCGGTTTCGAGCACAAAGGCACGCTGGACAGCGAGACCGCGGCCGCGGTGCGCGGCGGTATCACCACGATGTTATGTACGCCGGATACCAATCCGGTGATCGACAACACCGCGGTGGTCGAACTCATCCACCGCACCGCCGCCAAGCTCGGCCGTGCCCGCATCCTCACCACCGGCGCGCTCACCCGCGGCCTCAAGGGAGAACAACTCTCGGAAATGGCAGCGTTGCAAGAAGCCGGCTGTGTTGCGGTCAGCAATGCCCAATATCCGCTGGCATCCACCCTGGTCGAGCGGCGCGCGCTGGAATACGCCACGACTTTCGACCTGACGGTCTTTCTGCGTTCGGAGGATCGCCACCTTCGAGCCGGTGGTTGCGTGCATGAAGGCGCAGTATCGGCTCGCCTCGGTTTGCCTTGTATCCCGTCTGCGGCAGAAAGTGTCGCCGTGGCACGCGACTTGGCATTGGCCGAACATACCCAGGCGAAAATCCATTTTCGTAATCTGTCGACCCAAACTGCCGTGCGCATGATCAGCGAGGCGCAACAAGCCGGCCTGGCAGTCACTGCCGACGTCGCTGCACATCAACTGCATCTGACGGAAATGGATGTCGACGACTTCAATGCCGAATGCCATGTATCACCGCCATTCCGCACCCTGGCCGACCGTGATGCCTTGCGACGCGCAGTCGCCGACGGGACCATCACGGCAATCTCGTCCGACCACCAACCACACGAACCCGACGCCAAACAGCGTCCCTTCCCCGAGACCGAACCCGGCATCTCCGGTCTGGAAACCCTGCTTGCACTGACACTGCGTTTGGTCGACGAAAAGGTCATGGATCTACCTACCGCCCTGGCCCGAGTGACCAGCGGTCCAGCCGATATACTCGGCTTACCTTACGGCAGACTCGGTATCGGCTCGTCCGGCGACGTCTGCGTTTTCGACCCGGAACAGAACTGGAGCCTGAACCCGAACAAGATGCTCAGCGAGGGGCACAACACGCCGTTTGCCGACTGGGACTTCAACGGCCGGATCACCCATACGCTTTATGAGGGGCGCGTCGTTTATCGCGCAACAGACGAGAAGGCATGAACAAGCCACACCGCGACACCATCCTGGTCGAAGACGCCGAGATTATCAGACATGATGCCTTTGCCGGTGACCAATATGTCATGCAGGTCAAAGCACCCGGTTGTGCCGCGCGTGCGTTACCCGGCCAATTCGCACACATCACGGTCGACCCGATGCGGCCGATGCGACGGCCGATTTCTATTATGGGCGCCTGGCCGGAACAAGGTCGAATCGATTTTCTCTACAAAGTCGTCGGTGACGGCACCGCCCTTTTGGCCCGACGCACGGTTGGCGAACGGATCAGCATCATGGGGCCGATTGGCGAACCTTTTACAATCAAGGAACACCGACCATTGTTGATCGGCGGCGGCGTCGGCATGCCGCCGATGATCTTCATCGCCCAGGCATTGCGGCATACCGAACAGCAGCCGTTCGTCATCCTGGGCTCGGAAGTGCCGTTTCCCTTCACGTCGCGACCATCGCAATTCATGCTCGATGGCATCCCCGACGGAGTCATCGCCGCGATGCCCTTGCTCGAAGACTGGGGCATCCCGAGTCGTCTGGCCAGCCTCCAAGGCTACGCCGGCTGCCATCAAGGTTACGTTACCGATCTGAGCCGACGCTGGCTGGACGGATTGGGTGACGAACGTCGAGGCGAGGTGGGTATCTACAGCTGTGGCCCGCATCCGATGTTGGAGGCCGTAGTCCAACTGGCCCGAGACTACGACCTGCCGGTACAGGTGTCACTCGAAGAATTCATGGCTTGTGCGGTCGGCGGTTGTGCCGGCTGTGTCGTCGAAGTGGCAACACAAAACGGGCCGACGATGAAACGTGTCTGTGTCGATGGCCCCGTGTTCGACGGTTACACCGTTTTCTAGGCCCTAAGCTACAGCGTCAGACCCCGGATCGGACACGCCCACACCCTTAACACTCAACAATATCTCGACCAGCTCATCGGGCATCACCGGTTTGACCAACTGCTCGGTCATGCCGCTGGCCAACGCCAGCTCGCGTTGTTCGGCAGCATCGAATGCAGAGATACCGATTACCGGCGTCTGGATTCCCGCATCGCGTAAACGACGCGTGGCCGCATGACCATCCAGCTCTGGCATCTGAATATCCATCAGTATGACGTCGAACGGCTGGCTGTTTACCCCGCATGCCGCAACCAGCACCTGCTTTCCATCCGCCACCGACACGATCTCAGCACCTTCGGAGACAAGTTGGCTCTCCAATACGGTACGATTGATCGCAACATCATCGGCGACCAGAATACGCATCCCGGCCAGTCTGTGTTTCTGCGGAACTGGTGTGGATCCCGGCAAAGCCGGCGGGGATGTGAGCTGACGTTCCTCGAGCGGCAAACGCAACACAAATTCGCTCCCTTGACCGAGACGACTGCGAACCCGTATGTCGCCCTCCATCATGACGGCCAGCGTATGACTGATGCTCAGCCCCAAACCGGTACCCTGAGAACGACTCGCGGCCGAATCCGAAACTTGGTGATAAGGTCGGAACAGATCGGCGACCTGGGCCGACGACATACCCACACCACTGTCGCTAACCCTAAAGCAGGTATACGATGCTTCGCGATAAACATCCACCTGGATGCCGCCGTGCTCGCTAAACTTCACGGCATTGCTGAGTAAGTTCAATAGAATCTGCTGAAGTCGGAAACGGTCGCCGGCGACCCAGTCCGGTAAGGCATCGGCAACGTTGACTGTCATCTCAAGGCCTTTCGCCTCGGCACGCATGCGCAACATTTCTACGCATTGCATCACGACGCGACGCAAGTCGAAGGGCTCGAACGCGATCACCAGCTTGCCCGCTTCCAGCTTGGCATGATCGAGCACATCGTTCACCACATTGAGTAGATGCTCGCCGGCATCCAAGATCTGCTCGAATATACTGCTGATCTCGCGCCGGTAGCTTTCCTTCATACCGATCTGGGACAACCCCAGGATCGCGCTCAAAGGGGTGCGAATCTCGTGGCTCATGTTTGCGAGAAATTCACCTTTCGCACGGGCCAACTTCTGTGCGGCATTACGCGCCGTGACCAGTTCCGCCGTGCGTTCCTGCACTTCCTGCTCAAGACGGTCTCGGTGTTCGCGCAACATACGCTGGACAGTTCGTGCTTCGGATACGTCCTGGATCATACCGAGCGCACGCACCTTGCGTTCCTTACCGACGATGCCGAACTCAGCCATCACATGGATATCGATCTCACGGTCATCGATGACCAAACGGAATTCCCGATCCAATACACTGCCAGCCCGCGCGCGTCGCCAGGCCAGATGCAAATCCCGTCGGTCTTCCGGATGAACCAGTGCAATGAGCTCGCTCCACTTACCAATATCCAACAGTGCGGGATCGATGCGTTCGGCTCCCTGAGTAATTTCGAAACAACCTTCCAACGGCAAGCCTGTCCAGCTCGCAACTCGAGCCATCGATTGCGCCAGCTTCAATACCTGCTCGCTCTCGCGCAGCGCTTGTTCAGAATTTGCATGCGCCAAATCGAGCCGCTCGACCTGTTCGGATACACTTGCCAGGGTATGTACCATGACATCGATCTCGTCACGCAAACGTCCGTCCTTTGGCGGCATCGGCAGTTCGTAACGCAGCCGCGAAAAGGCCTTCTCGGCGAACAAAGGAAGCGCTTGTACGACGTCCTGGATGCGCTGCATCGGCCCCCATAGCAAAACGAGCAGAAAAACCTCGGACAGTACAAGTCCCGACACACCGAGGATCACGCTGTCGGTAATGGCTTCACGAATACCGTGAACCTGCGAAGTCACCCGATTCATCCCCAGCACAATCAACCCGGGGTGCGTGGACGCCGCCGGCATGGCGAACACTTCATACCAATCACCGGCATGCTCGATCCGAAGTGGACGATCGAGCAAGCGTTTCAGGCTGTGTCGGGATGCAAGCATCTGTAGTACCGGAAGCACCTGATCGTTGCGAGTCACCGCAGGCACCACAACTGACCAGCTACTGATCGTGCGCGCATTTTCATCGAGCGCTTCGAGAGCATGCATCAGGATGGCAATATCACCGCCGGACAACAGATGGAACTCACGCAGACTGTCACCGATCAGCCGCTCGACCAATAGATAACCACTCGTGCGACCGTCATGCAGCAGCGGCAAGGCAACCAACTGGATGCAATGCGTCTCGCACAAAATCCTACCCTGTGGCGCCTCTTCCAGGTCGGTCAAATGCAGCAGACCGGTCACATCCGGCGCATATCGGTCACTTGGCCAGGAAACGACCGGAGAATCAAAACGGCCGTCGACGAAATAATGGACCCCTTTGACTCCCCATTCGACATCCAGCATGAAACCGTGTTCGTCCAGCACTGCCGCAATCCGGGAACGGAGATCGGCGGACTGCGCAGCTGACGCAGACACCGACAAACGAGGAATGAATGCGGCAAAGGTCGACATCGACTCGAAACCTTGCGAGAGGGCCGCCGTCAACTCGCGTGCCTGGATGAGGCGTTTCTGCGCCTGTTCCGATTCAAACTGATCGGTGGTTTCCTCAAAAACCAAATAAGCAAAACCACCGTTAACCAATGCCAACACCAAGCTGAGCGTCAGCAGAGACTTCCACTTGAGGCTGAGGTAGGGCGATATCTGGCGTTGCCGGTCTTCCATAACGAATCGTTATTCAACTAATTCCGATTGAATCGGTCACTTCCCTTGCCAAAGCCAGGACATTCCGCATCAATCACTCGATCTCGATTACCCTCGACCCTTTTCGTCATTCACCACCAGCAAGCCCGAAAGCCACAGCGTGACAAACACCAAACGAACGACGGTGTACGACAGGCAGGCCAACCCACTCCACATGCGGAACCAACGCAGCCACTTCGGCCCGGTACGACAATGGCGCGAACAATGGAGAAAGAGAACATGGGGGGAGATGCTGCATTGGCTGTTTCATCCGTAAAACATACCGGCATCACATACGAAGCCGTCCAGTCTCCCCCACTGGCAACCCGTTATGGCCCTGGTGTCAAACAGAGCGATAGTAACAGAGGGAATCGACCAACCCGACGGAAAAACGCAGCATAAAAAGCCGATTTTATTGACCTTTGACAAGCAAAAGCACGGATGTGATCCGCATTCCGGCCTGTACCGAGACGAGGTCAATCGCTAAAACCGATATTGCCCGCGCTGCGTTGCAACGCATTCGGACTGGTATCACCCAGTTTGATCATCAAGCGCACTTCATTGGCCGAATCGGCGTGTCGGAGCGCATCTTCCTGAGTGATCTCACCGCGTTTGTAGGCATCGTACAGTGCTTGGTCAAAGGTAATCATGCCGTGCTCGGTCGAACGTTTCATCAGCTCTTTGAGCTTGTGTATCTCACCCTTCAATATCAAATCAGACACCAAGGGCGTATTCAGCATGATCTCCATGATGGCACGCCGTCCGTTGCCGTCCGGGCGCCGGACCAGTTGCTGTGCGACGATGCCACGGAGATTGAGCGACAGATCCATCAGTATTTGATCGTGCTGCTCTTCAGGAAAGAAGTGCAAAACACGATCAAGCGCCTGATTGGCATTGTTCGCGTGCAGCGTGGTCAGTACCAGATGGCCCGTCTCGGCAAAGGTAATCGCATGTTCCATCGCCTCGCGGGTACGAATCTCGCCGATTAGAATGACGTCCGGCGCCTGACGCAGGGTGTTGCGCAGTGCCACCTCGTAAGACTCCGTGTCGATCCCGACCTCGCGTTGAGTGATGATGCAACCGGCGTGATTGTGCAAAAACTCGATCGGATCTTCGATGCTGATGATGTGCCCGGTGCTGTTTTGATTGCGATAGCCGACCATGGCCGCGAGCGAGGTCGATTTACCGGTACCGGTCGCACCGACGAAAAACACGATGCCGCGATTGGCCATCGCCATATCGTGCAGAGTATGCGGCAGCCCCAATTCCTCGAAGCTCGGTATCTTGGTTTCGATGCGGCGCAACACCATGCCAACGGCATCGCGTTGAACGAAGGCACTAACGCGAAAACGGCCAATATTATTGGCGGTAAACGCAAAATTACATTCTTTGGTATGTAGAAACTCGTCGCGCTGCTCGGGGGTCATCAACGATAGGGTCAGCTCTCGCGTCTGAGCCATGTCCAGGCGGGTCTTGGAAACCGGTGTGATACGCCCATGAACCTTGATGCTCGGCGGAACGTCTGCCGTGACGAACAAATCGGACGCCTTCTTGCGGACCATCATGTCTAGGATGTCATTGAAATCCATGCGCCATTCTCCGGGCAGCGATATATGGCCGTACAGCGGCCGGGGATGCAATCATCTTGCCTTCAGACAAGATCACAATCTCGGAGCCACGTCCAGTTTCCCACGCCGTGGCATCCAACGCACGCCGATCACCACACTAAGCGAACAACTCCTTATTGACCGCCCGCGCAATAGCGTCCTGCTTCGAAATCTGACCTTTGCGCAACAAGTCTTGCATCGCTTGGTCCAGGGTCTGCATGCCATGCGCCTGACCGGTCTGGATCGCCGAATACATCTGGGCAACCTTGTCTTCACGAATCAGGTTACGGATCGCCGGGGTACCGACCATGATCTCATGACAGGCGACCCTGCCCCCACCGGTGCGCTTCAGCAGCGTTTGCGATATCACCGCCCGCAGCGACTCAGAAAGCATCGAGCGCACCATCGCTTTTTCTCCGGCCGGGAACACATCGACTATGCGGTCGATGGTCTTGGCTGCCGAACTCGTGTGCAGGGTGCCGAAAACCAAGTGACCGGTCTCGGCCGCGGTCATCGCCAGACGAATGGTCTCCAGGTCGCGTAGCTCACCGACCAGGATAATATCCGGGTCTTCACGCAGCGCCGATCTCAGGGCTTCGGCAAAACCCAAGGTGTCTCGGTGCACTTCGCGCTGGTTGATCAGACACTTTTTGCTCTGATGGACGAATTCGATCGGGTCCTCGATAGTCAGAATATGGCCATACTCGGTGTCGTTCTTGTAATCCATCATCGCCGCGAGCGTGGTCGACTTACCGGAACCCGTCGGGCCGGTTACCAATACCAAACCACGCGGGTTATCACAGACGTCCTTAAACACCGCCGGGCAGTTCAGTTCCTCTAGGCTCAGAATCTTCGACGGGATGGTCCGGAACACCGCCGCGGACCCGCGGTCCTGGTTGAAGGCATTGACTCGAAAGCGCGCTAGGCCGGGGATCTCGAACGAGAAATCCACCTCAAAAAATTCTTCGTAGTCCTTGCGCTGCTTGTCGTTCATGATGTCGTAAACCAATTCATGAACATTCTTATGATCAAGCACCGGCACATTGATACGCCGAATGTCACCGTCAACGCGGATCATCGGCGGAAGCCCCGCCGAAAGGTGCAAATCCGAAGCATTATGCTTGACGCTAAATGCCAACAGCTCAGCAATATCCATAATCTTCCCGTAAGCGCCTATTAGAAAATTCGTTCTGGACCGGTAATAGTTAGCGACAGCGCCGAAGCGGAGTTAAGCTCATGTCCGAATGCCGCCGATCATCTCAGCCGGACACCCATAATATCGTCATAATGAAGCAAATTCCCGATCGACTGCATGCGACCCTGGACCGCATCGCGAGAGCCACCGACGCCTGTGGACGCAATGCCGACGACGTGCGTTTGCTCGCAGTCAGTAAAACCAAGCCGGTCGAGGACATCCTATCGGCCTATAACGCCGGCCAAAACGCCTTCGGGGAAAACTATCTCCAAGAGGCCCTGCACAAGATCGCCCAACTCGCCGATCACCCCATCGAGTGGCACTACATCGGCCGCCTGCAAAGCAACAAGACACACGATGTGAGCCGATGTTTTGCTTGGGTACACGGTCTGGAAAACCTCAAGCATGCGCGACGACTGAGCGAGCAAAGGCCGAGCAAGTTGCCGCCACTGCAGGTCTGTATCCAAGTCAATCTCAGCGGCGAGGCCAGCAAGGGCGGTATCGCACCCGAAGCCTTACTACCCCTTGCACGGGCCGTCGCAATACTGCCACGTCTGACACTCCGTGGCCTGATGACCATGCCGAATCCCAACAGTAGCAACGAAGCACAACGGGCGGTGTTTGCCAGCCTACGCGAGCACCTGGCGCGACTGCGAAACGCCGACCTCGATGTCGACACCCTGTCGATGGGCATGAGTGGCGATCTGGAAGACGCGATTGCCGAGGGGGCGACCATCGTGCGTATCGGAACCGACATCTTCGGACCGCGTCAGCCCAAACCCACGGCGGATGGGTAAGGCGGCTTTTGCTAAAGTAGGACGCGTCAACAGGCGGGAACGGTTCCAAGAACTATGAGCAACCACATCGCATTCGTCGGCGCAGGCAATATGGCAAGTGCATTAATCGGCGGCCTACTGGCTGACGGCATACCGGCCGAGCGCATTATTGCCGCCGATCCGTCCACCGAAAAATGCCAAATTCTGGCAGACGCCGTCGGCATCCGCACGACGCAGGACAACCAGGAGGCCGCAGAATTCGCCGACATTCTGGTTTTTGCGGTTAAACCCCAAGTATTAAAGCCAGTCGCGGAAGCACTGGCCGTGCAGATCCGCGAGCGACGACCGCTGGTAATCTCGATCGCCGCCGGGGTTCGCAGCGCGAGTCTCATGGCCTGGCTCGGCGGGAACTGCGCTTTGGTCCGTACCATGCCGAATACCCCGGCGATGCTCCAGGCCGGCGCTACGGCGCTATACGCCACACCTGAAGTATCGGCACCGCAACGCGAACAAGCCGAGTCTCTGATGCGTGCGGTCGGTCTGACGCAGTGGATCGACGACGAGAACCTGATGGACGCCGTCACGGCACTATCCGGCAGCGGGCCCGCATACTACTTCCTCGTGATGGAAGCGATGGAGGCGGCCGCGCGCGCACTCGGTCTGCCCCCTCAAGTCGCGCACCTGCTCACCCTGCAAACCGCACTGGGTGCGGCCCGTATGGCATTGGAGAGCAGCGATTCACCACAAGTCTTACGCGCCAAGGTCACCTCGCCCGGCGGTACGACCGAACGCGCCATCGAGGTATTTGAAGACGGCGCGTTACGCCCGCTTTTCGAGCAGGCAATGCGTGCCGCACGCGATCGTTCGGTTGAACTCTCAGAACAATTGGGGAAGGCATAATGGGTAGCGGTTATCTGTCTCAGCCAGCGGTTTTTTTGGTCCAGGTAATATTCGGGCTTTACGCCATATTGGTCTTGTTACGCTTTCTGCTCCAACTCACCCGGGCGGATTTCTACAATCCGCTGTCCCAATTCATCGTTAAGGCGACCACACCGGTACTCAATCCGCTGCGCCGGATCGTTCCCACGGTGGGTGGCATGGATACCGCATCACTGGTACTCGCCTGGCTCGTGATCACAGTGGAGCAATTGGCAATTCTGGCGATCACCGGTGTCGGTTTTCAGTTGCTCGCGGCTGCACTGCTGGCGATCCCGGAACTTTTGTCCCTCACCATTAACATCTTTCTGTTCGCCATCCTAATCCAAGTCATCATCAGTTGGATCAATCCCGGCAGCTATAACCCCGCGCTCGGTCTGATCCATAGTCTAACGGAGCCCCTGCTTGGCCCGGTACGTCGGCGCATGCCCGATATGGGTGGCTTCGATTTGTCACCACTGGTCGTTATGGTCGGTTTGGTGGTTCTGGAAATGCTGTTGATACCCCCCATTCGCGGCATGATCGGCCAATCGATGTAAACATCGTTACAGCGCAATGACTCGATGCCGAGCCTGAACGGACTTGTGCGACATCTTCATGCTTTTTACAGCGCAACCTGTGCCGGCACGACTCGAGCACGGCAACATACCGGCGACAAAAACCACCAAGACAATAAACACCGGCATGCTGGTCTATATTTACTAAGTGTCCTGAATCGGGATACGCGTATCGAAATAAAAACAGCACTGGAGGAGCAGTCGATGAAATCTTTCGTCAAGGCCATGAGCATGTTGATGCTATTGTCGCTGCCATTGATTGCGATTGCCGAAAACAGCACCAAGACCGGTGGTTACACTATTCATCATAACGCCCTGACGACCGATACCCTGCCGGTACAGGTGGCCACAGCCTATCGCATCCAGCGCAGCAAGAGCCGGGCACTGCTCAATGTCAGCGTGATCAAGGACGAGTCGGGCACGACGGGTACCGCGGTACGCGCCAACATCAAGGCGGTGGCCAAAACCCTATATGGTCAAATTCGTCCGATCGAGATGCGTGAAGTCGTCGAGGACACCGCGATCTACTACATCGCGGACTTCCCGGTAGCCCATCGCGAAATGTTGCGTTTCGAGTTCGAGATAATGCCCGAAGGTGCGCGATATCCGCTCAACGCATCCATGCGACAAGAATTTTTCACAGACTGAGCGAACAAGTTCCCGATAGCTCTAGCCGCCTTACGAGCCCAACCAAGCGTCGCGCAGCAACAGAACACCAAACAGGATGACCAACGCACCCGCGAAAACGCGCACCATCGGGTTTCGGACCCAGCGGTTGAGCTGTGCAGCGGCGACGCCCATCAGCAACAGATTCGGCAGGGTACCCAGCCCGAAGGCCAACATTAACATCGCACCCTCAAGCACCCCGCCGGAGGACACCGTCCATACCAGGGCACTGTAAACGAGGCCGCAGGGAAGCCAGCCCCACAGCAAGCCAAGCAGTACTGCCTGCCCTACCGAACGCACCGGCAACAGCCCACGACCCAAGGGCTCGATACGACGCCAAAGCAAACCACCAACGCGCTCGACACCTGATAGGGCATTCCACCATCCGGCCAGATACAGTCCCATCAATATCAAAAACACACCGGCAAAACTGAGCAACACCCGTTGGGCAGTCTGTACCGGGAACAAACCAGAAAAATAAAACCCCAAGGCGCCCATGAGCGCACCCGCAAGGGTGTAGCTACCGATGCGCCCGAGATTGTAGCCCAACAAAATCGGCAAACTACGTCCGTCACGCGTACCGAAAGACAAGGCACCGACGATACCGCCACACATGCCGGCACAGTGCACACCACCTAAAAGGCCAACCACGAAGGCACTGATCAGATTGATCTCAGACATCAGCCTTCTGTGTCTCCAATTGTGTATAGCGTCCGGCCAACCACACCAGCAACAGCACCGGTAGTCCCATCAAGGCGACCAAAACGAAGAACTGCTCATAGCCGACATGGTCGACGATGACACCGGAGAAGCCACCGACGAACTTCGGGAACAGCAGCATCAGCGAGCTGAACAAGGCATACTGGGTCGCTGAGTACTGCACGTTCGTCAATGCCGACAGGTAGGCGACAAACGCCGCCGACGCCATGCCGCCGGCGAGGTTGTCCATCGCGACGACGACAATCAGCATGGGCACCGACGCGCCGACTTTGGCCAGCAGCGCAAACAGCAAGTTGGTCAGCGCGACCAGCGCCGCCCCGGTGAACAGAATACGGATGACGCCCAAGCGGTTGACCAGCACTCCACCGATTACGGCGCCGAGCAGCGTCATCACCACACCAAACACCTTGGTGACGTTGGCGACCTCGGTCTTGCTGAAACCCATGTCGACATAGAACACGTTCGCGATCACACCGAGCACGATATCCGAGATCCGGTAAGTCGCGATCAGCGCGAGTACCAGCAACGCCAACCAACCATAACGACCGAAGAAATCG
Source organism: Chromatiales bacterium (assembly GCA_028280505.1). Lineage (GTDB taxonomy): Bacteria > Pseudomonadota > Gammaproteobacteria > Chromatiales > Chromatiaceae > Thiosocius. The sequence continues at coordinate 57,252 of JANQLO010000013.1, forward strand.
ACAAAAGGACTCAGTACCGCCGACCAAACCCAGCGCATTGCCGATTGAACGGGGTCGGCCAGGCGAGCGATGAACGCCGGCTCGCGCGTCGCGTCCGCAGCCGGCCTCTGCGGCGGACGCGGCTCATCGACCAGCAGCGTCGTCAGTATGCCGACACCCATCAAGCCGGCCATAACCAGGTAGGCGAAGCGCCAGGGCAGATGCTCGTAAACCGCCGGGTCGGGATCCGCCCAGGCCGCCAACCACAGCACACCGGCCCCAGCGGTGATCATCGCCAGCCGATAGCCGATCATGTACGTCGCCGCCATCACCGCCTGCAGACGTACGCCGCCACTTTCGATACGGAAGGCATCGATGACGATGTCCTGGGTCGCCGACGCAAACGCAACCAACACCGCCAGCCATATCAAGGGTTCGAGACCGACAGCCGGGTCGACCAACGCCATGCCAATCAGCCCGGCGCCGACTGCCGACTGTGAAAGCAATAGCCAGCTGCGCCGCCGCCCGAGCAGACCCGACAACAGCGGGATACGCACGCGGTCGACCAACGGCGCCCACACCCACTTGAAGCCGTAGGCCAACGCCACCCAGCTGATAAAACCGATCGTCGAACGGTCGACACCGGCCTCGCGCAACCAAAACGACAACGTGCCGAACACCAGCAACAGCGGCAATCCGGACGAAAAACCGAGAAACAGCAGCGTCAGCGGTCGCGGGTGAAAATAGATGCGCAGCGCGTCCCACCAACCTTCGGCGCTCTCAGAGCGCATAATCGTAATCCACGACGAGCGGCGCGTGATCGGAGAAGCGCTTCTTGCGGTAGATCGACGCACCCGTGACGAGCGGTCGCAGCCCCGGTGTCACGACCTGATAGTCGATACGCCACCCCACGTTCTTGGCCCAGGCCTGGCCACGGTTCGACCACCAGGTGTATTCGTCCGCATTCCGATTCACGACGCGAAAGGCGTCGACCCAGGCCATAGGCCCGAACAACAGATCGAGCCAGGCGCGCTCTTCCGGCAGAAACCCCGAATTCTTTTGGTTACCTCGCCAGTTTTTGATGTCGGCCTTGGTGTGCGCGATATTCCAATCGCCGCAGATGATGTATTCCCGACCGTCACGCTGCATACGTTGGAGCACCGGGGTGAGATAGTCCATGACTCCGAACTTGACCTGCTGACGTTCCTCGCTGGAAGAGCCGGAGGGAAGATACAGCGAGATTACGCTGAGCTTGCCGAAACGGGCTTCCAGCCAACGCCCTTCGGCATCGAACTCCGGCCATCCGAGACCCTCGACGACCTCGTCCGGTTCGCGACGCGCATAAAGCCCCACGCCGCTATAGCCCTTCTTCTGCGCCGGATGGTAATAGCAATTGAAGCTCGGTGGCCAAAACTGACGATCATCGAGCTGATCGACCTGCGCCTTGAGTTCCTGCAGACAGACGACATCGGCACGCTGGCGGCGCAACCAATCGTAAAACCCTTTGCGCGCGGCAGACCTGATTCCGTTGACGTTGATGCTGATTACGCGCATTCAGCGCATTATAAGGAATGCGGCAGCTCAGAGTTAGCGGCATCCGCAATCCGCACACACCCTTGCCAGGTTTTGCCGGCTTGCGCACAATGCGTGGCGATTCCAGCAGGTGTGCCATGCAAGATTATCAACACGATTTCCTCGACTTCGCCCTCGAACTCGGTGTCCTGAGATTCGGCGAATTTACGCTGAAATCCGGTCGTATCAGCCCATATTTCTTCAATGCGGGACTGTTCAATACCGGCGCCGCATTAGCCAAACTCGGCCGATTTTATGCGCAGGCCATCGTCGATGCCGATATCCGTTTCGACGTGCTCTACGGACCGGCTTACAAAGGCATACCCCTGGCTGCGGTGACCGCCGCAGCCTTGTATGACCACCACGCTATCGACGTACCCTATGCGTTCAACCGTAAAGAAGCCAAAAGCCATGGCGAGGGCGGTAGTATCGTCGGGCATGCCTTGCAGGGTGATATCCTGATCATCGATGACGTGATCACTGCCGGCACGGCGATTCGCGAATCCATGAACATCATCACGGCCGAGGGGGCGAAACCGGCCGGCGTCGTCATCGCCCTCGACCGTCAGGAACGCGGCAAGGGTGAACGATCGGCGATTCAAGAGGTTGAATCGGACCACGGCATGCGCGTGGCAGCCATTGTTCGACTGGAAGAACTGATCGAATTCGTCTCGCAACACGACGATACAAACGCCGAACACCTGAAGGCGATACACGACTATCGCGACCAATACGGTGTCTAGGGACCGCGCTTCAACCGATGACGAGCTTTATTCCGACCAGCAGGGTCACGGTCTCGAAAGCACGCTTTATCCAGCGGTTGCCCTTGAGAATGGCCAGATGGGCGCCCGCATAGCCGCCCAGTAGAGAACCGGCCAGCAGCGCCGGCAACCAATCCCACCGCACTTCGCCCATGATGCTCAAGGCGACTGCCCCGGTGCCATTCCAAAACATCCCAACCAATACCAAGGTATAGGCTACAGCCTGGCGATAATCGGCACCAAACCACCGAATCAACCACAAAGTCACGAACAGGCCTGTACCCGAAGTGAGCGAACCATTAAGAATACCAATCCCAAACAGCACCGCCCCACCCAACCATAATCCGATACCGTGGCGATTGCGCGGCTGTTCGACCAGACCCAGTTCTCCCTTGACCACCGAATAGATCCCCAGGCCCACGGTTAGCACCCCAAGTGCCACCTCGGCATAACGCCCGGGAACTTGCAGGATGACGCTGGCACCTAATAAGACACCGGGTAACCCGGTAGCCAAAATGAAAGCGGCAAAACGGCGGTGCAATCCACCTTCTTTTATGTGGCGTAGGGTGGCGCCGATGCCGAGCGCGACGGATGCGATTTTGTGGGTCGCCAGGGCGATCCCGAACGGCAGCCCAAGGAAGATCAAGACCGGCAATTGCAATAGACCGGCACCGCCGCCGGCGAAGGCCGAAAACAGATTCGCCAGCAGGGAAACGAAAAAAAGTATGAACTGTTCCAAGTTTCGGCCGATAACGCAGAATGCGGAGCCATTATAATGACGTGTGACCTAGGCGCAGTTAGCTATCGATCATGAAGTCAATCAAACGAAGGATCACCATCGCAGCCGCTCTATGGCTACTCATCGGGCAAGATGCGCTCGCAGGGAGCATCAAGAAGTGGGTCGACGAGAACGGGGTGACACACTACGGCACCTCCATCCCACCGCAATACAAAGACAAGGCCCATGCTGAATTGAATCAGCGCGGGATCGAAGTAAAACGTCACAACCGAACGCGCACCCCGGAAGAGATCGAACGCGACAAAGAGCTCGCCGCATTACGTGCCGAGCAACAGAAACTGCTCGAAGAGCAACAGGCCAAAGACCGTATCTTGCTCAATCTCTATCGCAACGAAGACGACTTGATCATGGCGCGCGACGGTAAACTTAGCCAACTCGACGGTCAGATCCGGCTGATTCACAACGAAATCCGTCGTCTGAAAGACCGTCTCTCAGACTTCCAGGCCTCGGCTGCTGCCGCAGAGCGCGCCGGCCGTCAACTCACCAAAAAACAACAAGCCAACCTCGAAAGTACACGACGTTCAATCGAGGGTTCTTATGCCAACATCCTGAGGAAAGAAGACGAGAAAATCGCAACCATCGAACGCTATAGCGCCGACCTGGAGCGTTTCCGCCAGCTCCGCAAAGGCGGCGCCCGCGCAACCAATACCGAGGTGGCATCGTCTGAGATTCCGGATCTGGTCAATACCGCAGTGCGTTGCAAAGACCCGGCCGAATGCGACCGCTTGTGGGAAAATGCTCAGACCTACGCACGCATGCATGCGACCACCCCAGTCGACCTTTCAGCCGAACGTATTTTGGTCACCGCTCCGCCCCGCGCAGCGAAGGACCTCAGCATTACGGTATCGCGTTTGTACGAGAAAAGGCGGAATGGCGAGCGCATTTTCATGGATCTACAATGCGTTCGTTTTACCGAAGGCCAGGAGTTTTGCCGCAGCGCCGAGGTAACCGCAATTCGTGAGAACTTCAAAGACGCCTTGGTTCGATAGCTAAGCGGTGTCGAACAATCCGTGGCTGAGTACCAGCCAGTCGGCCTCCCATGCCGATAACGCGGCCTGACTAAAGCGCGAACGCAAAAACTGCTGCATCCGACCCTCGACAAATGCGGTCAACAAAGCTGCGCCGGCCTCGGGGCTCGCTCGCAGCTCGGTATCTTGACGCAATTGGGATTCACGTAGAATCTGACGCAACTGCACCTCGATACGTTCGAAAAACTGCTGCACCCGATCATGCAATCGCTCACGTTCGCCGACCAGGGCGTCACCCAATAGCACTCGCGTGATCCCGGGGTTACGGTCGGCGAACCCCAGCAGCAAGTAAATCACCTTGGCCACGCGGGCCTGCGTGCCTTTTTCGTCGTTCAAGATCTGGTTGATGCGGGCGAACACCGTCTCTTCGGCGAACCCGATCAAACCCTCGAACATACGCGCCTTACTGGGAAAATGCCGATACAAGGCAGCCTCCGAGACACCAACGGCACGCGCCAAGGCAGCCGTCGTAATGCGATCACCGGGATGCTGCTCCAATTCGTTGGCGAGCGCCTCCAAAATAGCCTGTTTGCGCGACGGACGTGGCATACCGAATCGTCAACGCCCCCGAATCAACGTGCCGATGCCTTGGTCGGTAAACAATTCAACCAATACGGCATGCTCTACCCGGCCGTCGATGATGTGGGCGGAATTCACTCCGGCCTTGACGGCATCCAAAGCACAACCGATTTTCGGCAACATGCCACCGCTGATCGTACCGTCGGTGATCAATTCATCGACTCGCTCGAGCGTCAAACCGGTCAGCAGCTCGCCCTGTTTGTCGAGCAGGCCCTGAGTGTTGGTCAGCAGGATCAATTTCTCGGCGTGCAATACCTCGGCCATCTTACCGGCGACCAGATCCGCATTGATGTTGTACGAATGGCCATCGGCACCAACCCCGATCGGCGCCACGACCGGTATGAAATCGCCGTGCACGAGCATGTCGACCACCGATGCATCGATGCTATCGACCTCGCCGACATGCCCGATGTCGATAATCTCGGGCACCTGGGCGGCAGGGTTGGACCGCGTCAGATTGAGCTTACGCGCCCGGATCAAATCGCCATCCTTACCCGTCAAACCCACTGCCGAGCCACCATGTCGATTGATCAGATTGACGATCTCTTTGTTGACCAAACCACCGAGCACCATCTCGACCACATCCATGGTCTCGGCATCGGTCACCCGCATGCCCTGTATGAACTCGCTTTGCTTACCCAGGCGCTTGAGTAGATCGCCGATCTGTGGACCACCACCGTGAACCACGACCGGATTGATACCGACCAGTTTCATCAGCACGACATCGCGCGCGAAACCGGCCTTGAGCCGTTCGTCGACCATGGCGTTACCGCCATACTTGATTACAATGGTTTTACCGCCGAAACGCTGAATATAAGGCAGCGCCTCTGACAGGACATGGGCTACATTGCCCGCCGCTTCCGCCGTCAGACTCATTGTTATTCCACTCGGCAGCCAAGCTGCAGTTTGCGGGAACGCTTGCGACGTGAAAAGCGCATGCGGGCCTCTTAATCAATATTTAGAACGGCGCCTGCATGTCCGGCGCCACTCGCCGCAGCAGGTCTCGGAAACGAGCTTTTATCCCCTCCAAAGCCGCCTCGTCCTCGGCCTCGAAACGGAAGGTCAGCGACGGCGTCGTATTCGACGGCCGAATCAAACCCCAACCATCGGCAAATTCCACCCGCAACCCGTCCAGCTCGACCAAACGGGCGTCGTCAAATACTTTGTGCGCATCCAATGCCCGCATCAGTTCAAGATTCTGTCCCTCGCGCAGCATCAAGTGATACTCGGGGGTAGACGGACTGATTGGCAACTCGGCAAACAACTCACTGGCCCTGCGTTGCTCCAGCGCTACGATCTCGAGAATCCGAGCCGCCGCATAAATGCCGTCATCGAAACCGTACCACCGCTCCTTGATGAACAAATGGCCCGAAAACTCGCCGCCGAGCAATGCACCGGTTTCGAGCATTTTCGCCCGCATACGCGAATGTCCCGACTGCCACATGATCGGACGGCCGCCGTGCGACAACACAAAACTGGCAAGATGACGCGACGATTTCACATCGTACAAAATATCGACCCCGGGATGACGTTCCAGAACGTCTGCCGCGAGCATCATCAGCAATCGGTCGGGCCAGATGATATTGCCGGCATCGTCGATCAAGCCAAGACGATCCCCATCACCGTCAAACGCAATACCCAGATCGGCCTCCTGAGCCTGGACCTCAAGGAGCAGCGACGCCAGATTGTCGGGTTGACTCGGATCGGGATGGTGATTCGGAAACTCCCCGTCCGGCTCACAAAACAGCGGCGTGACCTCACAACCCAAAGCCTCAAATGTCGCGATTGCCTGATCACCCGCAACGCCATTGCCGGCATCGACCACGACCTTGAGCGGCCTGGCGAGCTGAACCTCTTGGGTCACCGCGTCAATGTAGTCACCCAGCAGATCGACACGCTCGAGCTGGCCCGAACCATGACTGAACACGCCATCGAGCATGCGCTGTCGCAATGCCTGCAGGTCTTCGCCGTCAAGCACGCGGTCGCCGATAACGATTTTGAAGCCATTGTATTCAGATGGATTATGGCTGCCGGTCACCATCACGCCCGCCTGAACGGGCTGGGTGTACAGAGCAAAATACAGCAACGGAGTCGGGGCTTGACCGACGTCCAACACATCACAACCACAGGCCATCAGACCACGTATCAACGCATCCGCCAGCGTCGGACTGGACAAACGTGCATCGCGCGCAACGGCAAACTTACGTCCGCCCTGCTCTTGAACCAGCGTGGCCAATGCCTGCCCAAGCAGTTCGGCAATTTCCGGCGTCAGCGTATCGCCGACCACACCGCGAAGATCATAGGCTCGGAACAGCGTTTCGGAAATCTCGATCGATGGCGGTGCCCCGGCGGCCGCACCACCACCGAGAAACTCCGCCGGGTCGCTGTCAATTTCTTCGACTTTCAAACCCTGTGGTGCCTGTTCCGTCGATGCAGCCGGTGCCGGCCGCGCACCGGACGCCGGAGCCGAAGTCCCACTACCGACGACTCGGGCATCCTGGGCAAACTGACCGAGCAATGCCATCGCATCGGCAGAACTCGAGACACTCGGCTGTGCCACCGGTGCATGATCGCGTTTCAATATGGCTTCGCCGAGGTTGACCATCAGCCCCATATCGCTGCGCAAATCACGACTCAACCCACGCCAAGAAAGCAAAATGATCGACAGCAACAACAAACCGCCGGCGAAAACCACTCCTGCGAGAGCCGTTAAACCACCGAGCAAACCGGTATCAGGGGCAATGTCGTAACCGATACGCCAGATGCTTCGCGAAACTTCCATTCCGTCCAAATCAAGGCTGCCGCCAAGCCGGCCGGGACCCTGCGACAGAACAAAACCCTGATCTTTTCCCTGTATCAATTCAAGACGCCCGGGAAAGGCCGGAGATCCTTCCACCAGCGCGGTGATCTGACGCAAATCCCAAGCCGCAAACAAAACGCCAACCGCTTCGCCATTTGCATTGACGGGCAAGGCCAGTGCCAGATAAGGGGCGCCGCTCTTGATCTGATGTGCCTCAGCCGGTGCGGGTCGACCGCTCTCGAGCGTTCGCCGCACCATATCCAACCCGGCATAGCTCAACGGCGCCGGACCACTCGGATCGGGTTGATTGTCGTCGCGACCCAACAAGCGGACCTGTAGTACTCCGGGAATGCGACGTTGCAGATCGTCGACCGCAACCTTGACCAAGACAGGGTCCTTGCCTTCGAGAGCTCTTGCAGCACGCCCATCGCTGAGGCCAACCGCCAACAGATCGTAACGTCCGGCTATCGCACCTTCAATTCGACCGGCCAGTGCGTCGACCACGCTCCGTGCCGATGCCAACGCCGCATCCCTAGCCGCGCTGGAGATACCAAACTGAGCGACCAGCCCGAACCCCAACATGAGAATGACCGCGACCACGAGTGGCGGTAGGAAATACATCAAAAGAGAACGTCCGCGACGACCGGTTTTCTTTGGCTCCGTTGCCGTTGCCGGCGCCGCCTTCTTCCTCAAGAATTCCACGATCCGTCAATGCCTTCCCGAGTGCCCGAAGCCACCGGCGCCACGTTCGCTGGCGCTAAACTCGTCGACCTGCTCGAATACCGCCCGAACCACGGGCACCAACACCAACTGAGCGATCCGCTCGCCGATCTCGACACGAAAACTATCGTTGCCCCGATTCCAGCACGATACAAACAACTGCCCCTGGTAATCGGAATCGATCAACCCAACCAGATTCCCCAACACGATCCCGTGCTTATGACCCAGACCGGAACGCGGCAAGATCATTGCCGCCAAAGCAGGATCGCCGATATGGATCGCAATACCGGTCGGCAACAGTTCCGTTTCACCCGGTGCCAAATCGATAGACGCATCGAGCATCGCACGCAAATCCATACCGGCAGAACCCCCGGTAGCATAATCCGGCAACGGAAACTCATCGCCGAGGCGTCGATCAAGAATCTTGAGTTGCAGTTTGTGCATCGAATCGATCCGCTATCAGTTTCACCAGCTCAACGGCAAGTTGTGATTTGTTTTGTGTCGGCAGCGCAACCTTGCCACCTTCCCAGATTACCAGCAGAGCGTTGTCATCGGTCTCGAATCCTTGTGACGCACCCACCAAATTAGCGGCAATCATGTCCAGCCCCTTAGCACGCCGCTTGCTTTCGGCATAATCTTCCAGATCGTGTGTCTCGGCCGCGAAGCCGACACAAAAGGGACGATCGGGCCGCGCCGCAACGTCAGCCAGAATATCGGGGTTGCGTTTTAGTTGCAGCGTGACAACTTCGTCAGTCTTCTTGATCTTGCGTTCGGCAACATCCACCGGGCGGAAATCGGCCACCGCAGCGCACGCAACGAAAAGGTCGCAACCAGCTAGCGCATCGAATACGGCCCGGTGCATCTGTAAGGCATTTTCGACATCGATCCGCTTCACGCCCCGCGGGGTCGACAATGCCACCGGCCCAGCGACCAAAACCACTTCGGCACCTTCCGCGGCCAGTACGGAAGCAAGCGCGAAGCCCATTTTCCCCGAACTGCGATTGGCGACAAAACGCACCGGATCGATCGCCTCGCGTGTCGGACCGGCAGTGACGACAACGCGCTTGCCAATCAAGCGTCCCTGCACAAATCGCTGCTCAATCGCGGCAAGAATGACTGTCGGCTCCAACATTCGGCCCGGACCGGTGTCGCCACAGGCCTGTTCGCCGTCGCCCGGTCCGAGGATGTCCACTCCCCGACCGGCCAATACCCCGATATTGGCCTGGGTCGCCGGGTGACGCCACATCGCCTGATTCATCGCCGGCGCAACCAGCACGGGCGCCTCCGTTGCCAGACATAACGTCGACAGCAGATCGGGAGCCGAACCGGCCGCCAACTGGGCGATGACGTCGGCCGTAGCCGGCGCAATCACCACTACGTCGGCCCAGCGCGCCAACTCGATATGCCCCATCGCCGCTTCGTGCTGCGGATCGAACAGGCTGTCACGTACCGGACGACCGGTGAGCGCCTGTAAGGTCATCGGCGCAATGAACTCGGCAGCGGAGCGGGTCATCACCGCCTGAACCTCGGCGCCTTCCCGAACGAGTAGTCGCGCCAACTCCGCAGCCTTGTAGGCAGCAATTCCGGCGCTGATACCGAGCAATACATGTCTTCCACGCAGTGGCTGCATATTCCGTGTCGATGAAGTTCTGAATCTCGAGTCTCGCGATGATTGGCGCAAGAGTAACCGACCGCCGCCGCCTGGCAAAGCCGCGCTTGGCGTACGGGGCCCCGTAAGGTTAGGCTTGACCAACTTTCACGGATGAAGGACAAGCCATGGCGATAAAGGATTGGCCGCCGCAGGAACGGCCACGGGAACGCTTGCTGGCCGAAGGCCCCAACAGCCTCAGCGATGCGGAACTTCTGGCGATATTTCTGCGCATCGGCACACGCGGTAAAAGCGCTGTCGATCTCGCACGCGATCTGTTGTGCCGCTTCGGCGGTTTGCGTCACCTGCTCGCCGCAGATCAGACGAGCTTCTGCGACGCACCCGGCTTGGGCCTGGCCAAGTACGCCCAGTTGCAGGCGGTGCTGGAGATGGGGCAGCGACACCTTTCGGAACGACTGACGCGCGGTGAAGCACTGACCAGTGCCCAGCAATCAGCCCAATACCTACAAGCCCGCCTGCGCGACTACCCCTATGAGGTTTTCGCGGTGCTGTTTTTGGACAGCCAGCACCGGGTGTTGGCTTTCGAAGAACTGTTTCGCGGCACCATAAATGGTGCCAGCGTACATCCTCGAGAGGTCATAAGGCGCGCGCTGGCGCATAACGCCGCGGCACTGATCGTCTCGCACAACCACCCATCCGGGATTGCCGAACCGAGTCAGGCCGACTGCCAAATCACAACCCGGCTACGCGATGCACTGGCCCTGGTCGATGTCCGCTTGTTGGACCATCTGATTGTCGGCGACGGCGATTGCTGCTCACTGGCCGAACGAGGGCTGATCTGAGGTCGCCCGGACTTGACCGACTTCGATGGTTCCGGTATAAATTGCCGCCTTTCCGTCGACCGAAAAGGTCGATGAAACCGAAATAAACGAGCGTTTTCGAGGCTTTAACGATGTCCAAAGTCTGTCAGGTCACCGGCAAACGACCGATCACGGGAAACAATGTCTCCCACTCGCACCGTAAGACCCGCCGCCGGTTTTTGCCGAACCTGCACTACCACCGCTTCTGGGTCGAAACGGAGCAGCGGTTCGTGCGCCTGCGTGTCTCTGCCGCCGGCATGCGCATTATCGACAAAAAGGGCATCGACCAGGTGCTGAACGAGATTCGCGCACGCGGCGAGAAGATCTGAGGGAGTAAACAGCATGGCCAAATCGGTACGTGAAAAAATCCGCTTGAATTCGAGCGCTGGCACCGGTCACTTCTACACCACGACGAAGAACAAAAAGACCATGACCGGCAAGATGGAGATCAAAAAATACGACCCCGTCGCGCGTAAGCACGTGATGTACAAGGAAGGCAAGATCAAATAATCGCCCGACGTGAATATCAAAAAAACCGCCGGGTGGCGGTTTTTTTGTGCCTGGAAAACCGCTCTGAGCGCTTAACCCATAGCCGGCGTATAACTGCGCAGGCGCTGTGAGAACTCCTGCAAGGCCTTGATACCGCTGTCTTCCGCCTCCCGACACCATTGTTGTAGGGATGTCAGCAATGCGTCCTGACTGGTCGCGGTTTTCTCCCAAACCTGCTGCAATTGCTGACGCGAACGATGTACCGTAGCCAAGACTTGGCTCTTGTCCAGAATGATTTCGAGCCGCTTACGACTCAGCTCGTCGAGTGATGCGACGTCGCGTATCAGCAAACGCCGCGCTTGGCGTGCCAGGCGACGACAATCGATCTCAGAACGGCAAAGCTCCGCGTCGGCAACCGGTTTGATCACCTCGCGCGCGTAATTCGCCAGTACGTGCATTCGATGGGTAACCACCGCCTTCACGGTATCCATATCGATGACGCTTTTGGCCTGATCGACACCGGGCGCACGGGCAACCCGTCTCACTTCCGCCAGACCGAACACGGCGAACAGCCGGATGTAGAACCAACCAACATCGAACTCCCACCACCGCGCCGACAGCTTTGCCGAGCTGGGGAAGGCATGGTGATTGTTATGTAACTCTTCACCACCGATCAGGATGCCCCAGGGAACGATGTTGGTCGCGGCATCCGGCGATTGAAAGTTACGATAACCCCAGAAATGGCCGACGCCATTGATCACACCGGCAGCGAAAAAGGGAATCCAAATCATTTGACCTGCCCAAAGGGCGATGCCCGGGATACCGAACAGCACCGCATAGACCACCAAAAGCAGCGAGACCCCAAGAAAATTATGGCGCCGGTACAACTGGCGTTCGATCCAATCGTCGGGGGTACCGTGTGCATAGCGATCGACCAGCTCCGGGCGGCGGACCGCTTCTCGGTACAGCTCGGCGCCTTCCCATAGCACCTTGCGCAAACCCAGTATCTGCGGACTATGCGGATCATCGGGCGTTTCGCAGCGGGCATGATGGCGCCGGTGTACGCCGACCCACTCGCGCGTCACCATGCCGGTGGTCAACCACAGCCAGAAACGAAAAAAGTGCGCGAGGACCGGATGCAGGTCGAGTGCGCGATGCGCCTGACAACGATGCAGATAAACCGTCACCGCCACGATAGTGACATGGGTCGTACCCAGCAATACCAGTACCAACTGCCAGCTTTCGAGGTCGAGCAGACCACCAACCATAACCATTTCTCCCAAAGCGCTACCGAAAGGCCCTGCCAAGCAGAATCGAGGGCTAGAAAATTGAATCATAGCGCGCCGTTAACAGAATCGCCCCCGAACTCAAGCCATCCGCAGCCCCGCCGATAAGCAAAAAACCTAAAGAGACAGGCAGGATGCTTAAGCAAAATGCCGGAGACAGACCCAAACATCCCCTATCGCGCCGAGACGATTCTGATTGGCCGCCAGGCCATTCTGGACCGCGATCTCGAGGTATTCGCCTACGAACTGCTGTATCGCGACGCCAGCGGGCAAAGCAACATTACCGATGGGGACCAAGCATCGTCCAGGACATTGCTGAACGCCTTTCTCGACATCGGCCTCGATCGTATCACCGGACCGCACAAGGCCTTCATCAACCTGACCCGACATTTTTTCGTCGATACCGCACCGATCCCATTCGATCCCGATCAAGTGGTTCTCGAAATCCTCGAAGACGTTAAGGTCGACAATGCACTGCTGACCGGTATCGCAAGGCTCGCTGAACAGGGTTTCGTATTGGCCATGGACGATTACGACTTCCAAGCCGAACTCGCACCCATTCTACCGCTGGTGAAATTCATCAAAGTCGAAATCAACGACGACAACCTGCCAAAATTGGCCGCCCGCATGCCCGCGCTTCAGGCAACCGGCGCCAAGCTGCTGGCCGAAAAGGTCGAAACCGCCGAACAATTCGAACAGCTAAAAACCTTTGGTTTCGATTACTTCCAGGGCTACTTCTTCGCCAAGCCCAATCTGGTGAAATCAGACCGGGTCAGCGAAAACGGCGCCATGGTGATGGAGTTGATGGCCCGGCTCAACGACCCCGATGTTTCGATGACCGAGGTGGTGAAACTTGTCAGCCGCGATCCCGGCCTGAGCTTCAAAATTCTCCGTTACATCAACTCGGCCGCGGTGGGTCTGCGTACTGAAGTGGACTCGATTCAGCGCGCCGTCGTTCTGATGGGCCTGCAACGCATACGCGCCTGGGCGAGTTTGTTTGCGATGGCTGGGCTCAACGGCCGCCCGACCGAGATCCTGAACCTCGGCCTGTTACGCGCGAATCTCTGCGAGCGCCTGTGCCGGCTGTGCGGCACTGGCGAACCGGAAACCGCCTATACGGTCGGGCTTTTGTCGATTCTCGACGCCATCATGGCGCGACCAATGAGCGACCTGCTGAAAGAACTGCCGCTGCCGAACGAGATCAAACGGGCGATAAGCGACCATGACGGCGACTACGGCAAAATACTGCATATCGCGACAAAACTCGAACGCCACGAAGCGCCGAACGGACACTGTGACGGCGCGACACCCGACCAGTTGGTCGAGGCCTATGCGGCCAGCACCGAAGCCGCCTTTATGACACTGGAGCTGCTTGACCGAGGGTGAGCAGCACATTGCCCACCGTGTCGACCCGCAGGGTCCAACCGGGCGCGACCCAGGTCGTCGCGACCTGCTCACAAATCAAGCAAGGTCCCTGTATCACCTGCTCCGCGGCCAACTCATGACGCCAATACCGCGCCACAGGATGATCCAAGCCCGCCGAACTGCAGTACCCGAACGGCTTACCGGCCGGAGTATCAGCCACGGACTTCAACTCAAGCGTCGGCAGCGGCCCGCGCACCGCCTGGCGCAGATTCACCAGCTCGACCGGCAAATCTAAACGGTGCCCGTAACGCATCTGATGCGCCCGATGAAAGGCTTCGCCCGTTGCTTGAATCCCATCCCATGGGAGATTCAGGGTGTAGGACTGACCGTTGTAGCGCAAATCGGCCGATGCCCTCGTCTCGCATTGGTTCGCTTCGAATCCCTCTTCCGCCAACGCCCGCAGTCCCTGGCGTGCGAGTTCATCGAGAATCGCTTCAAGTTCTGTAGCGACCAACTGTTCGAGCAAACCGACATGACTACGCGACAGCTGACGGCCCGGTCGGGCAACCAACATGCCGAGCGCCGACAGTACGCCGCCGTGTACCGGCACCATGGCCGCCTGCATGCCGAGCAACTCGGCCAAGGCGCAAACGTGCAGCCCCCCGGCACCCCCGAACGACACGAGCACGTACTCGCTGGGATCGGCACCGCGTTTGATCGAGATTGCACGCAACGCCTGCGCCATGTGTTCGTTCGCCACCGCGACGATATCGTGGGCGATGTCGTCGACGGTCTGTCCGCTGGCCCTCGCCAGCCCGTCCAACGCCGTTCGCGCGGCGGCCATGTCCAACCGCATATCGCCACCGAGAAAGGCATCGGCTTGTAACCGGCCGAGCAACAAGTTCGCATCGGTCACGGTCGGTCGACGGCCGCCTCGACCGTAACAGGCCGGCCCGGGGTCGGCGCCGGCGGACTCCGGGCCGACCTGTAGCATATCGCCGTCATCCAGCCAGGCGATGGACCCGCCGCCGGCACCGATGGTGTGCATGTCGACCATAGGCACCGCAACCGGATAGCGCCCGATATGGCCCTCGGTGGTCAAGCGTGGTTCGCCGTCGATCAACGCGACATCGGTCGAGGTGCCGCCCATGTCGAAACTCAACAGCCGGGCATGACCGGCCGCGGCACCGACATATCGAGCCGCCACCAAACCGCCGGCAGGCCCGGACAACAACATCCGCACCGCATTGTCGGCGGCCTGCGACGCAGCCACGGTATCGCCGGAGCTCTGCATCACGGATACCGATAAGCTTTTGTCATTATCGCTCGAGCCATCCGTCAGACCTTGTTCGAGCCGCCGCAGATAACCGGCGACCCTGGGTCCGATCCAGGCATTCAACCAGGTCGCCATACCGCGTTCGTATTCACGCACCTCGGGCAACACCCGCGACGACAGCGACACGAACAAGTCCTCGGGCAATACAGCGGCAATTCGCTGCTCAGCCGTCGGATCCAGATACGAGAACAGAAGATTTACCGCGACCGCACCGGGCCCCTCTCGTGTCACCGTGTCGACCAGCATCGCAAGATCGTCTTCGGTCAGGGGATCTACGGTGCAACCGATCGCATCCAGGCGACCGCCTGTTTCAAGGCAAAGTTCGGGCGGAACCGGCGGCGGTAGCACCTGCGGCTGCAAATCGTACAACTCAGCCCGCTGCTGGCGGCCGATTGTAAGCAAATCGGCGAAACCCCGATTGGTGACATAGAGCGTCCTGACCCCCTTGCCTTCAAGCACCGCGTTGGTTGCCACGGTCGAGCCATGGACCAGCTTGAATGCCGCAGAGCCGATGCCCAGCTCCGCAATGCCTTGCAAAATCGCTCGCTCCGGCGCATCCGGCGTGGACAATACCTTATGCACGCGCAATCCACCGCCGTCATCGAGTAAGACAAAATCGGTGAAGGTGCCGCCAGTATCAACGCCGAGTCGTAACATCGTCCGCATTGTACCGGTTGCAAGCCGGGGTTCGCTTTCATCCGGCGGCGCGGTAATCTGCCGGCACATGGAAGCGCTGCTGTACATCCGCGAACTAAGCCATGGCCCGGTTACGCGGCCGCGTCTACGCGACATCACGCTGCAAATCGGCGCGGGCGACCGCCTTGCTTTGCTCGGCAGCAACGGCGCCGGCAAATCAACGCTGTTGCACATTTTGTCGGGTGCGCTGGCGCCGGCTCAGGGCGACGTCATGCTCAGCGGCCGGCCGCTGCACCGGGCCGACCCGGCAGCACGCATGCGGGTCGGCTATCTGCCGCAACGCATCGCCATGTACCCTGATCTGAATGTCCGCGAGAACCTGCGTTGGGCTGCACAACTGCGCGGTCTGCGCGGCCTCGCATTACGTTCGGCGATCGACCGGGCACTCGACGAGGTCGGCTTGCAAGACCTCGCGACACGATTGGCGTCTCGTCTATCCGCCGGCATGCAGCAACGTCTGGGACTGGCCCAGGCCACTGTTCACCGGCCGGACGTTCTGCTGCTCGATGAGCCCACCGCCAGCCTGGACCCGTTACAGACCCGTCAGATCCGCGACCTGATACACACATTCGACCAAAAGACCGCGGTGATCCTGGCAACCCACCTGCTCGACGACGTAGAACAATTGTGTAACCGCGTTGTCGTGCTGGACGGCGGACGCAAAACGGCCGAACACACCGTCTCATCGGACATGGACCTATTGGCGCATTTCCACCCCACCGAGGAAAAGTCGGCATGATCTGGCGGACCGCTTGGCACGAATGGCGTCGCCTGACCGCCGGTTTGATGTTCTGGCTGCTGCTCGCATTTGGCCAATTGATCATCGCCTGGCTCGCGTTCGCCCAGTTGGAGGCCTTCGCAACCATCGCGCCACAACTCAAGCTCAGCGGCAGTTCGCTTGGCGTAACCGACCTCGTGCTGATTCCGACACTGAACAGCCTGGTGCTCATTTTGCTGCTCTCGACACCTTTGCTCGCAATGGGCGGTTTCGCCGGCGAAGCGCACAGCGGACGCCTGACGTTGTGGCTGAGTGCCCCCACAAGCAGTAGCGAAATCGTCGCCGGCAAGATTGTGGGATTATGGCTTACCACCCTGCCGCTGTTGTTCAGCGGCATTCTCACGCTGGCACTGTTTGGCCTCGGCATGCAAATCGACTGGCCGCGTTTCGCATTGGCCGTGGGCTACCTAGCCCTGTTCTGCCTATGGCTGAGCGCCATCGTCATCCTGTTGTCCGCCTTACCCGACCATCCGGCCGCCGCACTTGCCCTCAGCTATGGTGCCTTACTGTTCCTCTGGCTGTTGGACTCGATCAGCGACGCCGATGCCCCTTGGCATTGGCTCGCATTTGCGGCCCATCTCGAACCCGGCTTTCGAGGCCTTTTACGTAGCCAGGATCTGGTGTTTTTCATTGTCTCGGGTCTCGCCGCGAGCCTGCTAGGCACCTATTTGATCGCACGCCGCCGGGGCGAGTTGTGATGTTCAAGCGACTGACCTTTCTCTTGTTGCTTGCAGGCTGTCTGATACTGAGCGCCCGGGTCAGCGAACGTCATGCCTGGCAGCTCGATGTCAGTGCGTATCACATCAACTCGCTGGGCGACACGGCCCGTCAAGCACTCGATCAGCTCTCCGACCGACTCGAGATAATCGCTTTCGTACCCGACCTTACCGTGCAACGCGCCGAGCTCTCACAACTGCTCGCACCCTATTTGGCTCACTCCAGCCAACCGTCATTGCGCTACATCGACCCCATCGCCCAACCCGAAACGGCGCGAGAATTCGGCGTAGGCGGCCAAATCGAGTTGCACTTGATCGCCGGCCCTCGCCGTGAGGTCGTGGACCGCCCGAGCAATGCCGCCATCGATCGCGCACTCAACCGTCTGGCACTGCGTGGCGAGCGATGGATTGTCAGCCTGCGAGGCCATGGCGAGGCCGAAATCGAAGCGACACCCGTTGGCCTGGCCCATTTCGCCGAACAAACCGAGCAACTGGGCTATCGCATGTTGTCCCTCGACCCACGTCAAATCGACACGCTGCCGGACAATACCGCAGTACTGTTGATCGCCGCACCGACACAAACCTACGAGGCGCATACCCAAGGGCTTATCGATGCCTATCTGGCGGCTGGCGGCCGATTACTGTGGCTGACCGAGGATCTACCAAGCCCGTACGCCGAGCGATTAAGTATACACCCAATGCCGGGGATCGTGGTCGACGCGGCGGCCGCTCGTCACGGCCTCGATCGGCCGGATCATGCCATCGTGGGCGACTATCCGGCGCGCCTGCTGCCGCGACCGCCGACACGGGCAAGCGCACTTCGACACACCCGCGCATTCGACATCGCCGAACGCGATGAGGGTTGGCAAACAGCCGCCACACTACGTAGCAGCCCATTGAGCTGGAATGAAACCGGTAACTTGCAAGGACGCGTGGCCCGTAACCCCGAGCTTGGCGAGCGGGCCGGCCCGCTGATCGTCGCAGCGGCATTCGAAACTCGCGATCAAACGACACCGGCCAGAATCGTGGTCGTCGGATCACCGCAGTTCGTGAGCAACGCTCAACTCGGTCTCGCCGGCAATCTCGATCTGGCGCTTGGGCTACTGAACTGGCTCAGCGACAACCAGGCCCTGGTCGTCGACAAAGCGGGTCCCGACCTCGACATCCACTGGTCGCCACGAGTCGCGGCGATATTCGCTATCGCGCTGATGGGCGGATTGCCGCTACTCTACCTCGGTACCGGCCTTTGGTTACGTCGGCGCAGGTCCCGTCAATGAGCATCGCCCTGAATGATCCGTGGATACGACTGAACCTGGTGCTCACGATCGGTCTGGTAGCGTTACTGTCGCTCGACCGTTGGCCGGCACGCTCCGGCAGCATGCAGGCACTGACCGAGGTCACGGCTAACGAGGTAAGCAACATCCGTATCGAGCGCATGGATCGCTTGGCTTTGCATCTGCAACGCACGCCCGATGGTTGGGCCTTACGTTACCCGAGCGATACCAAGGCGAGGCCACAACGCGTACAACAACTCCTGGCAATCACCCGAGCGCCGGTGAAACGCACCTTGACAGTAGCAGGCACCCTGGCGGAATACGGCCTTGACGAACCGTCGGCGATCATACGGTTCGACCAGATACGGCTGGCTTTCGGTGAGCGCGATCCATCACAACGCGACCGTTACGTTTTGGTTGACGACGAAATACGCCTTATCGACGACGTCTATTTCAATCTGCTCACTCTGCCGGCGCGACATTTCACCGGAGACTAAAGGTGCCTGAACTGCCAGAGGTCGAAACCACCCGACGCGGTATCGAACCGCATATCGTCGGCCGCCGGATCAACCGTGTCACCATACGCCAACCCCGGCTGCGTTGGCCGGTACCGCCGCTCGATAAGCTGCTCGCCGGTCAACGCGTGAAATCGGTCTCTCGGCGCGCAAAGTACATCCTGATCGAATTCGCCAACGGCACGTTGATCGTTCACCTCGGCATGTCCGGCAGCTTGCGTATCGTGAACACGAACACCCCTTCGCGGCCACACGACCACGTCGAGCTATGTTTTGGCAAACAGTGCCTGCGCCTACATGATCCACGACGTTTCGGCGCCATGCTGTGGACCGAGGGCGATCCGCTAAAGCATCCACGCCTATGTGATCTCGGCCCCGAACCGCTTTCGAATGCATTCAACGGCGAATCCCTATACCGGATCGCAAAAAACCGACGAGCACCCATCAAAAGCCTGATCATGGACGGCAAGACCGTCGTCGGTGTCGGCAATATCTACGCTACCGAGGCCTTGTTCGCTGCAGGCATTCACCCACAACGTGCCGGCAATCGCGTATCGCTCGCCCGCCTGGAAATCCTGGTCGACGAAATCAAGAAGGTGCTCGATCATGCGATCGAAAGAGGAGGGACGACGTTACGCGACTTCGTCAATGAAACTGGCACCCCCGGTTACTTCGCGCAAGAACTGATGGTGTATGGAAGAGCCGGCGAACCTTGCAAACTGTGCGGCAATCAAATCAAAACCCGGCAGATCGGACAACGTGCCAGTGCCTATTGCTCGGTTTGTCAGCGGTAAAAGACGCCGGTACCGGTAAAAGGCAATCCAAAGGTCTTATCTTGTCGTTTCCGATACCGGCATCACCAACCCCAAACCAACGCCCCGCGGATCGGATGCGGCCTCGACCCTGCCGGTTCGCCGATTCCAGACAATCGCCTGCATGTTGCCGTAATCATCGTCGAGTTGGCGTATCCGGTGGCCTTTGCGCTTCAACGCATCCACCGTCCACACATTGAGGGCATCGGGTTCCAGCTCGATACGATCCGGCAGGTATTGATGATGAAAACGACCACGGGCGATCCATTCGCGAAGAGGGCGCTCGGCAACCGAATCGAGAATGCCGTGCAGCACCATGGTGATGATGCGAGAACCGCCCGGCGTCCCGAGGATGGTAACGCTGTCCAAGCCCTCGACGAAAGTCGGCGACATACTTGAGAGCATGCGTTTACCCGGCGCGATAGCGTTGGCTTGATTGCCGACCAAACCATAGGCGTTGGCGACACCCGGCTTGGCGGAAAAATCGTCCATTTCGTTGTTAAGCAGAACGCCTGTACCTTCCGCAACAAAACCCGAACCAAACGGATAGTTAATGCTCAAGGTCGCGGCGACTCGATTGCCTTCGCGATCGAGAATGGAAAAATGGGTGGTGCTGCGCCCCTCGTCGGCCGACAGCTGTAGCGCACCGCTGTCACCCGCCTGTTGCAGATCGATGGAGGCAGCCTGACGGCGTGCATAGCCGGGATTGATCAATCGGCCTACCGGTACCTGAACATGATCGCTATCGCCGAGATAACGCGCACGGTCGGCATAAGCGAGACGCATGACCTCGGCCAGCAAATGAACCTTATCGGCCTGATCCATGGTATCGAGTGAATAAAGGCTGAGCATATTGAGCATCTGCGCCAGCAGAATACCGCCGGAAGACGGCAGACTCGCGCCAACCACCCGGTGACCGCGGTAACGGGTAACGATGGGCGCACGCTCCACCACGCGATACTCACGCAAGTCGCGAAGACGCCAGATACCACCCGCCGCCCCGACCTCCGCAACCAGACGCCGGGCCACCGGCCCGTCGTAAAAACCCGATACACCGTTGTTCGCGATGGCCTCCAAGGTGTTCGCGAGATCCTGCTGACGCAGCAGGTAGCCTTCGTCGGGAACCTCCCCGTCGACCAACAACTGATCGTCGGCCGCCGGCGAGGCACGCAGTGCATTCAAACGGAAACTCGCCATCCGCCGATACATCGGATCGACCGGGAAACCTTCACGTGCGAGTACGATCGCCGGCCCAAGACTGACCGCCAGCGGCAAACGCCCGTAGTGGCTCGCAATGTGCCCCATAGCCGCCGGGGTGCCCGGAATACCGGCGGCCAGCACACCGTCGATGGACGCGCGCGGGATCACCTCACCGTGCTCATCGAGATACATGTCCGGGGTGGCTGCCAGCGGTGCCCGTTCACGTCCATCGATCATGACCTGACGCCCATCGCGCTCGCGATGCAATAGCCAGAAGCCGCCCCCACCGATGCCCGAACCATGCGGTTCGACCACGGCGAGTGCCGCGGTAACCGCTACCGCTGCATCGAAGGCGTTGCCGCCGGCGGCAAGCACCGCCATGCCGGCTTCGGTCGCCAACGGATGAGCCGTTGCAATGGCTTCGGCAGGCGGGCGCTCAGCGGCCTGGGCCCAACCACAACAGAACCAGAAAAGGAAAAGGCTCCACAAGGGAGCCTTAAGTCGACGCGACGACATGAGCCGGTCAGGCGTTCGCCGTGGTGATCCGTTCATACTTGGCCATCAACTCTTCCTGTGTTTCGTCATGCTCCGGGTCGTGCGGAATACAGTCGACCGGACAAACTTCGACGCACTGAGACGTCTCGTAATGGCCGACGCACTCGGTGCAAAGCTCGGGTTCGATCACATAGATCTCCTCGCCCTGGGTTATCGCGCCATTCGGGCATTCGGGCTCACAGACATCGCAGTTGATGCATTCATCGGTAATCATCAAAGCCATAAGGACTACTCCAATACCATCAGTTAATTCTGTCGTCAGGTGCAGTGCTTTTCACGCAAAAGGCGCTGGACCTCGGGATGCACGAATTCTGACACATCGCCGCCCAATCGCGCGATTTCCCTCACCAGCGTCGAGGAGATAAAGGCGTATTGTTCCGCAGGTGTCAAAAATACCGTCTCGATTTCAGGCGCCAGACGGCGATTCATGCTCGCGAGCTGAAACTCGTACTCGAAATCGGATACCGCGCGCAAACCGCGCAATACGATGCCGGCATCGTGACGCCGGCAGAATTCCATGAGCAAACCCTCGAACGGTACGATCTCGACGCCCGGGATATCCTTCAGCGCGACGCGTGCCAGTTCGACACGTTCGTCAATGCCGCAGACCGGCGCCTTACCGGTGTCTTTGGCAACGGCAAGAATAACCTTGTCGAACAGGCGGGTCGCACGTACCACCAAATCGCTGTGGCCGTTCGTAATCGGATCGAATGTACCTGGGTAGACCGCTATTTTCATTGTGATATGTCAGTACCTGGGTGGCCTCGGGGCGGGCAACGGTTCGCCCGGGCACAGTGAATCGGCCCGAGAGTTTAGCCTGTCATGTTGCGCCGCAACAAATACTGCGCAGATTGTCCGGCTTTTGCTTCCCGATCCAGGGCCCAGGATGACGGCAGGTCCGGTCGCGGGCGATGCACATCCTGTTCAAGATAGACCACGGCAGTAGATGTCAGCCACTGCCCGGATTCCAGTAAATCACAAACCCGGGATAAAACCGAATCCGCGAAGGGCGGATCGGCAAATACGATATCGAAGGCCTGGGCCGACGGACGTTGCAAATAGCGCAAGACATCGGCTTGGTGCACCTCGGCTCGTGCCTGTTCACCGAGCAGCGCGATGTTGTCGCGCAGGCACTGTGCCGCCTTGCGGTTCTGCTCGATAGCACAAAGATGGCCGGCACCGCGAGATATCGCCTCAAGACCCAGTGCGCCGGTCCCGGCGAACAAATCCAGGCATCGCGCATCGGCAAGGTCGGCACGCAACCAGTTGAACAGGGTTTCGCGCACCCGATCGGGCGTCGGACGTAGGCTGCGCCCGGGAATGAACCGCAGACGTCGCCCGCGATGGCGGCCGGCAATGATCCGGACTTGATTCGCGGCCATCCCCGGCAAACGATCTAGCGCAAACGACCCAACAAGCGTCGCTCAGCCACCGACGATTACCGCAATGCCCGTCAGCGCATTGATTCTTCGGCTAAAAGCATCGCGTACCTGTTCGACGTTCACCGCCGCCAACTTGTCCGTCACGGTGTCCAGATAATTCAGGGGATAATCGTAGAAACCCATCATCGCCAGATACTCGACGATCTTGGCATTACTCGCGATACGCAACGGGAAGCCGCCGATCAGATTACGCTTGGCATCTTCCAGCTCTTGTTCACTGGGACCCCTTTCGACAAAACGCGCCAACGTCTCGCGCATGACCTTCAAAGCCTCGTCAGCCCGCTCGTTTTTGGTCTGCGCAACCATCAGGAAAGGGCCGTCGACCTGCATCGGGCTGAAGTAGCTGTAAACGCTGTAAGACAAGCCGCGCTTATTGCGCACCTCTTCGCCGAGCGTCGAAACCAAAGCGCCGCCGCCGAGGACATGGTTCCCGACATAGAGCGCGAAATAATCCGGATCATGCCGAGCCATACCGCCTTGACCGACGTAGATGTGGGTTTGCGAAGACGGGAAACTCTCGCGGAGTTCTCCGGCGCTGACCGTCGGCACCGCAGGCAATCGTGGCGCGGCATCGCCACGCGCGAGATCGGCGGTGACCCGATGCGCAATCCGCTCTGCGCCGGCTCGATCGACCGCCCCGACGATCGCGATCACGGCGTTTTCGCCGACATAGTAACGACGATGGAAACGCACCATGTCGTCACGCGTGATCGCAGTCAGCGATTGCTGATCGCCGCCGGGATCATGTGCGTAAGGATGGTCTGCATAAAGCGTTTGAAAGAACCGGCGCTTGGCGATGCCCGACGGCGACTGCAGGCTGCTGCGCAATGCGACCTGCATCTGCTGACGTACCCGTGCAATGGCCTCGGTGTCGAAAGTCGGCTCGGCCATTACCGCCGCCACGGTCTCCAAAGCGACCTCGAGCACGTCAGGTTCGACCAGGCTACGCACACTCACCCAGGCCATGTCGCGAAGCGAGCCGTTGCCGAGTTGAATACCACGCTCCTCTACCCGCAGCGCCAATGCATCCGCATCCCAATCGCCGGCACCCTCGCTAAGCATCGCGTTGGTGAATTTCGCCAGCCCCGGCAGATCGCCATCGCGTGCACTACCCGCATTGAACACGATACGTACGTCGACCATCGGCAAATCCGGTGCGGCGACGAACATGACCTTCGCACCCGTGTCGGTCTGCCAGGACTGGACCTTGGGTCCGGCCTGGGCGAACGTGACGAAGGCCAGCAATACCAACCCGATCCCGATATGTTTAGCTGCCATGGTGCACCCCGCTGACCGCGGTACCGCGCGGCTTCTTGCCATCGATGGGCAACGGCGTCAGCACCGCTACCGTTAGGTTTTCGTCGATCAGATAACGCCGCGCCACCTCACGTACCTGTTCCGGGGTGACTGCCTTTAGCGCCTCGATCTCCTTGTCGGCCAAGCGCCAATCGAGTCCGACGGTCTCCAGGGTGCCGATCTCCATGGCTTGATAGAACAGCGAGTCTGATTCGAATACCTTGCTCGCGACGGTCTGCGTGACCACCCGCTTCAACTCCGCTTCGCCGATGAGTTCCTCGCGCAGACGTGCGATGGCATCGCGCAAGGCCTTTTCGACTTCGGCTACGGAATGACCATCGGTCGGGGTACCGCTGAGAATGAACATATTGGAAAGGCGGGCATAGGCCGAATAACTCGCACCGGCCGACGCGGCAATGCCGCTGCCCCGTACCAGCTCACGCGCCAGCCGTGCACTGCTACCGCCGTCAAGCACGCTTGACAGCACGTAGAGTGCATAAGGCTCCCAGGACTCTTTAGCCTGACCGACGACCGGCGTTTTGTAACCCATGATCAAAAAGGGCTGACGTGCCGGCATTTTCACATCCACGCACGTCTCACCGGCTTGTTGCGGCTCAGCCGGCGGTTTGAGCTTGGGTATCTCGCTAGGCGCCAAAGGACCGAAATGCCGCTCGGCCATCGCCAGTACCGCATTCGGCTCGACATCGCCGACCACCACCAGCGTGGCGTTATTGGGTGCGTACCATTGGCGGTACCAATCGGCCAGATCCTCGACCGTCATGTTTTCCAGATCGCCCATCCAGCCGATTACCGGATTCCGATAGGGCGAGGCACGCCAGGCAACCGCGTTGAACTGCTCGAAGACGCTGCCACTGGGCTTGTCCTCGGTGCGTAAACGACGTTCTTCCTTGACGACGTCGATCTCTTTCGCGAATTCCCCGGTGTCGAGTACCAGATTGCGCATACGGTCGGCCTCGAGCTCCAGGGCGCGTTCCAGATGCTCGACTGCGATGGTCTCGAAGTAAGCGGTGTAATCACGGCTGGTGAAGGCATTTTCGCTCCCACCGAGCGCCGAGATGGTGCGTGAGAATTCTCCCGGACCCAGTTTCTCGGTGCCTTTGAACATCATGTGTTCGAGGGCATGCGATATTCCGGTGATGCCTTTGGGCTCGTAACTCGAACCCACTTTGTACCAGACTTGGGAAACCACCACCGGGGCACGGTGATCCTGCTTTACGATCACTTTCAGCCCGTTGTCGAGTTTGAACTCAGTGACCTTGGCGGATAGCGGTAGTGACAACGGCAACGCCAAGAGTAATACAGACGCGGACAGCAGTTTTTTCAATGTCGTGTCTCCGGGATGCGGGGGCGACGTGCCGGGTGGTACGATGCGCCGCAGCAACCTAAAGGTGATGTCGAACGGGCGCTGATTCTGGCAAGTCGGCCGGATCGCATCAACCATCGGTTAAATTCACATTTCATCCGCCAATCGACCGGCGAATGGCGCGACAGTTCCATTGAGCAGGGCAAGATGTTCGGATTCGGCAAAAAGGACAGGGCGGCCAAACCGCCGGGCGAAACACCAAAACAGGAAGGTTTGTTCGCACGCCTGAAGGCCGGCCTGGCACGTACCCGGGCCAATCTGACCGACGCCCTCGGCGATTTGCTCAGCGGTAAACGGCAGATCGACGACGACCTGCTCGAAGAACTCGAGACCCTGCTGCTGACCGCCGATGTCGGCGTAGAGGCCACCCGACGCATCATCGACGACCTCACCGCCCAAGTGCGGCGCAAGACCCTATCCGACCCGGTTGCCCTCGGTGACGCCTTACGCGAGCAACTGGCCGAAATCCTGCGCGGTATCGAATCTCCGGCGAAACAACCGGCCGACGACCGACCGCTGGTGATTTTGATGGTCGGCATCAACGGTGCGGGGAAAACCACAACCATCGGCAAGCTGGCACGTCGTTTCAAAGACGAGGGCAGGCGCGTCATGCTGGCCGCAGGCGATACCTTTCGTGCCGCCGCAGTCGAACAACTGCAGACCTGGGGCGAGCGCAACGACATCCCGGTGATCGCACAGACGACGGGCGCCGACGCCGCCTCGGTGATCTTCGATGCCCTCGAGGCCGCAAGCGCCCGTCACACCGATGTATTGATCGCCGATACCGCCGGCCGGCTGCATACCAAGAGCAATCTGATGGATGAGCTCGCCAAAATCAGCCGGGTGATGAAAAAAATCGACGCCGACGCACCGCACGAGGTACTGCTGGTCGTCGATGCCGGCACCGGCCAAAACGCCCTGAACCAGGCCATCGAGTTTCACAACACCGTCGGTCTCACCGGCGTCATTCTGACCAAGCTCGACGGCACCGCGAAGGGCGGCATTATTTTCGCGATCG
Organism: Chromatiales bacterium; assembly: GCA_028280505.1. Lineage (GTDB taxonomy): Bacteria > Pseudomonadota > Gammaproteobacteria > Chromatiales > Chromatiaceae > Thiosocius. Next base: position 84,121 of record JANQLO010000013.1, read on the forward strand.
CCGAGCGCCTCGGGGTCCCGATCCGCTACATCGGAGTCGGCGAAGGCATAGAGGATCTGAGACCCTTCGATGCGGATGAGTTCGTCAAGGCGCTGTTCGAATAGTGTTATAAAGCCAACGTGCGAGGACAAAAAATCACGTCTACACCATCCTCCAACCCGGCATCCCGCCCCCGGACACGATGATTCGCTTCGATAACGTCGCCAAACGCTATCCGAACGGTCACGAGGGACTGGCCGGGGTCGATCTTTCGCTGCACGAGGGCGAAATGGCCTTTCTCACCGGCCACTCCGGCGCCGGCAAAAGCACGTTGTTGAAACTCATCGGTCTGCTCGAACGCGCCACCCGCGGCCAGGTTTGGGTCAACGAACGCAACCTCAACAAGCTTAAAACACGTGACATTCCCTATCACCGGCGTGAGGTCGGCATGATCTTTCAAGATCATCGCCTGCTGCACGACCGTACGGTGTTCGACAATATCGCGCTACCGCTGGTGGTCGCCGGCATGGGGCATGCCGAAACCAAGCGCCGGGTGCGGGCCGCCCTGGACAAGGTCGGCTTGCTGAAAAAGGAAAAGGTCTTTCCGATCACGCTGTCCGGGGGTGAACAGCAACGTGTCGGCATCGCCCGTGCCCTGGTCAGCAAACCGCCGGTACTGCTGGCCGACGAACCGACGGGCAATCTCGACCCCGAGCTGTCGCGCGAGATCATGGAGCTGTTCCTGCAATTCAATCAGGTCGGTGTGACCTTATTGATCGCAACCCATGATGTCGACCTGATCCAAAGCTTCGACAAACGCATCATCAATCTGCGCCACGGACGGGTTGCCGACGACTGCGCAGGCGACCCGGTATGATCCCGAATAAACGGTCGCCGAAATTCAAACGCAATCGCAACCCGATCACCTGGCTGTTGCGACATGCGCAGATGTCGCTATCGTCATTGGGTCGACTCAGCCGCAGCCCGATCAGTACCGCGATGACCGCGGCAGTGATCGGCATCGCGCTGGCGTTGCCGAGCGGCCTGCACCTGTTGGTCGACAACGTGCGCGACCTGAGCAACACCTGGGACGGCACCGCCAGCGTATCGCTGTTTCTGGCCGAAAGCGTTACCGACGAACAGGCCGAGGCGGTACGTCAACAGATCGCCCAACGATCGGACGTTGCCGATACGCAGCTGATCGATCGTAGCCAGGCCCTGGCCGAGTTCCGCCGCCTATCGGGCTTCGGCGAGGCCCTCGACCTGCTCGATAGCAACCCGCTACCGGCTGTTGTGCTGATACGCCCGCAACCACAATTGGAGGGTGCCGATGCCTATGCACGCATGGCCGAGGAACTGCAGGCCTATCGTGAAATCGAACTCGCCCAAGTCGATCTGCAATGGGTCGAAAGACTCGGCGCGATCACCCGAACCTTCGATCGCGCGGTGTTCATTCTCGCGGTTTTACTGGCCGGTGCCGTGCTACTGATCGTGGGCAACACCATTCGCCTGGAAATTCAAAATCGCCACGGCGAGATCGAAATCGTCAAATTGGTCGGTGGCACAGATGCCTTTATCCGCCGTCCGTTTTTGTATGAAGGTCTCTGGCATGGCGTACTCGGTGCGCTCATCGCACTCATCCTGGTGCTCACCGCGCTGTTCATGCTCGACGGACCGGTGCAACGTCTGGCCGGTCTTTATCAATCGGATTTCTCGCTGGCCGTCATCGATCCCTTCAGCCTGTTGGGGGTCGCATTTGGCGGACCGCTGCTCGGCCTCGCCGGCGCCTGGCTGGCGGTCGGACGGCATCTGGCGCAGATACAACCCGAATAGCGCTGTCGAAGCACCTCCCCGGCAAGCCATAAAGCAGCCAACTACCCCTTTAAAAACAAAAACTTAAAAACATAAAGGAACTTTATGAGCGATTTAGCACTCTCATCGCATGACTGCTAAAATGCGCTGGCACTCACCCGCGATGAGTGCTAAATTCTTTCCAGGAAACAAGGAATTGAGTAATAAATCGATGACCAAAGCACTTGCCATTCCGATGACCTTGCCGACCGGCAATATGGACGCGTACATCAGCGCCGCGTTCCAACTGCCGATCCTCTCAGCCGAGGAAGAGCACGAACTCGCAGTGCGGCTGCGCGAACGCCAAGATCTGGCAGCGGCGCGCACCCTGGTCATGTCACATCTGCGTTTCGTCGTGCGCATCGCACGCGGCTACAGCGGCTATGGACTGCCGCAACATGACTTGGTCCAAGAGGGCACGGTCGGCTTGATGAAGGCGGTACGCCGCTTCGATCCCGACATGGGTGTTCGCCTCGTCTCGTTCGCCGTGCATTGGATCAAAGCCGAGATCCACGAGTACATCTTGCGTAACTGGCGTATCGTGAAGGTCGCGACCACCAAGGCGCAGCGCAAGCTGTTCTTCAATCTGCGCAGCGCCAAGAAACGCCTCGGCTGGTTCTCACGCCAAGAGATCGAGGAGGTCGCCGAAGACCTTGGCGTCAAACCCGAAACCGTGATCGAAATGGAATCACGCCTCTCGAACTACGACGTGGCATTCGATGGCAGCGATACCGATGACGACGACGCGCCCGGCATCGCACCGGTCGCCTATCTGCCCGACCTGCGAAGCGAACCTTCGCGCATGCTCGAACAGGCCAACACCGCGGAAACTCAACGCAACGCGCTCTACGCGGCCCTGGATGCGCTGGATGCACGCAGCCGTGACATTCTGCAGCGTCGCTGGTTGAACGAAAAGAAAGAGACCCTGCACGACTTGGCTGCGGAATACGGCGTTTCGGCCGAGCGGATTCGACAAATCGAATCGGCAGCGATGAAGAAATTGCGAGGAAATCTCGTGGCCTGAAACGACCTGGGCACAAACCACAAACGTCCGCACCAGTGCGGGCGTTTTTTTATGCGCGATGTCGGCCGTGAGCAAGTATCGTCGAAAAGAAACCCAACCAGGCCAAAACGCACAACGCGATGACGAGCCTGGCACCCGACCTATCTCATAGAACCGAACATCAATCCTGTTTATCGGCAGACCGTTCTTGCGCGTTCTCTTGCGTATCCTGCGCCGCCCCGTTTTTTTTAGCCTCGTTACCCGGGATCATGGGGTCGTCGTCATCCATCAGGATACGGTGTGCAGGGCCTTCGAGATCGTCATACTGCCCGCTGCGCACGCTCCACAGAAAAAACCAGACCGCAAGGCCTGTGAGAACCACCGCAAGCGGGATCAGCAAATAAAGAATCTCCAAGCTCTTACCCCGATTTCAAACGCAAGGCGTTGAACACCACGACCAGAGAACTCAACGACATACCGATCGCAGCCATCCACGGCGCCACCAGCCCGGCTGCCGCCAAAGGCAAAGCCGATGCATTATACAAAATGGCCCAGGTCATATTTTGCTTGATGATCTTACGAGTCTGGCGCGCCTTTGCCACACCATCCCCGAGCGCGCCCAGGCGCTCGGACAGCACCACCATATCGGCACTGGCATGCGCGAGTTGTGCACCCTGGCCCATCGCAACGGACACATCGGCGCCGGCCAGTACCGGTGCATCGTTGACGCCGTCACCGACCATCGCGACACGGTGCCCTTCGGCCTGTAGCGCCCTCACCCGGGCCAACTTGTCGTCCGGACGCATACGGGAACGCGCGTCGTCTATCCCCAACTCGCCCGCAACCCGTTCGACGGCACCGGCCGCATCGCCGCTGAGTATCTCGACCCGCAATCCGAGGTCACGCAGCTGACGAATCGCCACATCGGCATCGGCGCGCAACTCGTCGCGCAGTGAGAAACGCGCAAGCACACCGTCCTCGTCGCCGAGCAAGACTTCCGTGGCATCGCTGCCCCCCCCCTCAGGCATCGCGACACCCGAGAGTTCGGTGACATAGGCGGAATTACCGATTCGGTAACGCCGGCCTTCGACCGTGCCCTGCATACCTTGCCCGGGCAACGCCGTGAGTTCGCTGACCTCGGGAGCACGCTCGACTTGGGCCGCCAGTGCCTTCGCCACCGGATGCTCGGAACCGCTTTCCAGGGCGGCCGCCAATGCCAAACAACGCTCACGGTCCGCACGGTCGGGCGCGAAAGGTTCGACCTCGGCCAATTGCAACAGACCGCGGGTCAGGGTGCCCGTCTTGTCGAACAAGACATGGCTGACCTTGGCTAAGGTCTCGAGCGCATGCCCGCGCGTCGTCAATAGACCCAGCCGGGTCAGCGCCCCCGAAGCCGCGGTGATCGCGGTCGGTGTCGCAAGCGACAATGCGCAAGGACAAGTCACGACCAGCACCGAAAGCGTGATTGCAAAGGCATGCTCCGGCGCATGAAACGACCACCATACGGCAACCAAGGTAGCGATGGTCAGCTGAACACTCACAAACCAACCGGCGACCCGATCGGCCAGCTTCGCCATCCGAGGCTTCTCGGCCTGGGCGCGGTCGAGCAAGCGTACGATGGCCGATACCAGCGTATCGTCGCCGACCTTCTCGACCTGTAGCGTGAGGGGACTCTCGACGTTGACGCTACCACCGACCAACTCATCGCCTGTTCCGCGCGAGCGCGGCAGGCTCTCGCCGGTCAACAGGGATTCGTCGACCGAACTCTGCCCGTCGCATACTATGCCGTCCGCCGGCACCGTTTCGCCCGGGCGTACCAATACCCGATCGCCAGGCATGAGTTCGGAGACTGCGACGACCGATTCACCGTCGTCGCTTAAGCGGGTAGCCGTTGCCGGCAGCAGCTTGACCAGTTCCTCCGCGGCCTCACCGGCCTTGTGGCGGGCGCCCATCTCCAGATAGCGGCTGGTCAGCAGGAAGAACGCAAACATGCAGACCGAGTCGAAATAGACCTCGGCGCCGTTGAATATCGTCGACCAGACGCTCGCGGCGAAGGCCCCACCGATCGCCAGGGAGACGGGCACGTCCATGCCGAGCTGTCGACGTTTCAAATCGCGATAGGCGGTGGTGAAGAAGCTGGCGCCCGAATAAAACACCACCGGTATCGTCAGTACGAGGCTGACCCAGCGCATGAAAACCCGCAGATCTTCGTCCATGCCGCTGTAATCGCCGGCGTACATCGCGATCGCCAGCATCATGACCTGCATCGCACCCAGACCGGCGACCGCGAGGCGGCGCAACGCAGCCGACTTTTCCTTTTTGTGCACGGTCTCTTGACGCCCGGGATCGAACGGATGGGCGACATAGCCGATCTCGGTGACGGCCTTGAGAATGTCGGACAGATGAATCCGCGACTCGTCCCAGCGCACCCGTGCCCTGTGGGTGCTGTAGTTGACCGAGAAATCGAGCACACCCGGCAATGCGTTGACGTGGCGTTCGTTGAGCCAGACACAGGCCGCGCAGGTGATACCTTCGAGAATCAGCGACGCGGTCTTGGTATCGGCTTCGTCGCTCTCGACAAAGGTCTGTTGCAGCGCCTGCTGATCGTAAAGCTCGAACCGCTGCAAAGCCTCGGGCACCAGATCTTCGGGCTTACGTGACGGCGTCTCACGATGGAGATAGAAAGAAGCCAGACCGCCGTCGATGATGGCCTGTGCCACCGCCTGACAGCCATGGCAACACATCTCGCGGTCGCTGCCGTCGATTTCGACCCGATAATCGGCCTCTTTGGGTACCGGCAAACCGCAGTGATAACAATGTGTCGCCGGATCGACCCCGGTCATGCGCATCCCCCAAATCGCGCCGTCGAGGTAAAGGTCCGCACGTCACCGCCCCATCGTATCACCAACACCAGCTCCCATAGATCAAGCAAAAGCGTCGCCAAGCTTACCCGGTATTGACCCCTCGCCGCCTCAGGTATTATGAAGAAAAATGCATCGTGACTATTCGGAGTCCCTACAAGACACCCGCCGAACCGGCCTGGTAGAGGCCGAAAGACTGCGAAAACCGTCGATTTCGACGACCGGCCGTGCAATCACTCTTGCCGGGCCCCTGTCACCCGACAGGGGCAGAAAACGACGGCGAGGAGATATCGGCGCCGATTCAATCGATCAACGACATGAGCAAAGGCACGTAATGGTCGATGAGCAAAAGGGCAAACAAGGCCATCAGGTAGATGATGGAGAAACCGAAGGTACGCATGGGCATGCGCGCATCATCGTTCCGATACAAACGTACGGCGTAGTACAGGAAGCCGAGTCCCAACACCATGGCGCCGCCAAGGTACAGACCGCCACTCATGCCATAACCATAAGGTAACAGGGTCACCACCAACAGCAGCACCGTGTACAGCAAGATCTGCAAACGCGTGAAATCGGTGCCGTGGGTCACCGGCAGCATCGGCATGTCGACCTTGCGGTACTCTTCGGCACGATGGATCGCCAGTGCCCAGAAATGCGGCGGCGTCCAAGTGAAAATGATCAAGAACAGCAGCAACGCGCCCGGATCGACGCTGCCGGTTACCGCGGTCCAGCCGAGCACCGGCGGCGCGGCACCCGCGGCACCACCTATCACGATGTTTTGCGGTGTCGCACGCTTCAGATACATCGTATAGATCACGGCATAACCGATCAGCGACAAGAAAGTCAGCAGCGCGGTCAAAGCGTTGACCAGCAACACCAATATTCCCATGGCCACCACACCGATCACCAGCGCGAACACCAGGGCATCGCGTGAGCTGACCGCCCCCTGCGGCAAGGGTCGGCCACGGGTACGCCCCATTACCGCATCGATCTTCTGATCGACCACATGATTGATCGCCGCCGCCGAACCGGCCGCCAGACCAATACCCAAGGTACCGAATATCAGGGCATCCAAAGGCACCATGCCGGGCGCCGCCAGCAACATACCGACCACGGCGGTAAAGACGATCAGCAGCACCACATTGGGTTTGCACAGTTCGAGATAGTCGCGCCAGCCCGCGTGGGCGGTCTTTAATGTTGTTGTCGCCATAATCTGAAATTCAGGTAAACGAGTGAAATCAATAGCAGCGCAGCCACGGCATTGTGCGCGGTCGCCACCCCCAAAGGCAGATGCATCAGCACATTGCCTATACCAAGACCAACCTGCACCAACAGCAGCCCACCGACCAATAATGCGGTTCCGGCCAGCCCCCCACCACCTCGTAGCAAGGCGAGCACCAACCAACCGAGATAGAGGAACGTCACCAACGCGCCTATACGGTGGGTGAAATGAATCGCGGTGCGTGCGGGATGCTCCAATACGCCGAACTCATAATTGACACCTATCCCCCGCCACATCACGAAAGCTTCATCGAAATCCATGTCGGCCGGCCAATAGCTTCCGTGACAGGTAGGAAAATCGAGACAGGCCAAGGCTGCATAATTCGAGCTGGTCCAGCCACCGAGGGCGATCTGTGCAACCAATACGATGACAGCAATAGCCGAGGCCGTGCGCCACTCGCCCGTGCCGGTGACGGGTTTTCTGGGCGCGCTACGCAGCGCCAGCAGGACCAGTAACGCGAAGGTCGCAAAACCACCCAGCAGATGCCCCATGACCACCACCGGCTTGAGCAACAGTGTCACGGTCCACATACCGAGCGCGGCCTGGAAGACGACCAATGCGAGCAGAAAGGTCGGCAGCCATACCGACTGCTCCGGGTCGCGTCGCCGACGCACCCAAGACCAGATGGTAATCGCGAGGATGAACAGCCCCAGGGTGCCGGCAAAATAACGGTGGACCATCTCCTTCCAGCCCTTTGCCGGCTCCAGCGGTCGCTGCTCCAGATAATGCTTCTCCGTCACCTGTTCCGGGCTGCTCGGCACGGTCAGCTTGCCGTAACACCCGGGCCAATCAGGACAGCCCAGACCGGCATCGGCGAGTCGCGTGTAAGCGCCGAGCACAATGACGATAAAGGTCAGAACGCAGGTGATGACGATGAAGCGATGATAACTCACGACATCATCCGATCTGCGAGATCTTCAGCAGCTTGCGCAAGTCGTCTCGCATGCCCCGTGTCGGCACCTGAAGGTCGTAATACATCATGAGATTGCCGAGCGGATCGACCAGGAAGTACTGCACACCCTCGGGCGCAAAACCGGTACCACGAAACTGGGTCAACAGACCGTTCCTCCCCTCGGCGAGGACCACCCAATGCAAATCCTGGTGCTCTTTCGCCAGAAAACGCGTGAAAGGCTCGTCGGGGGCATCCAACAACACCAGCAAACGCTGAACTCTGGGGATGTCCTTACTCATCGCCAGACGGGTTTGGCGCGTGAGATACAGCTGTTGTTTACAGGTCTCGTCACAGGCCGACGTCGCGAACATCACATAGGTCCAGCGACCGCGCAGATCGCGTTCGGCAAACGCCGAACCGTCGGCCAGAGGCAGCCCGTCGATCTGTAGCGGACGCGCCGGCGTCACCAAGGTACCGGCATTGGTTGTGCCCTCGACACCTTCGATGCCAAGGTATTGCCACGCCACCCAGGCGGCGACCGGTGGGATCAGAAACAGCACGAAAATCAGCACCAGGCTGATACGGCTGCGCCTGACTTGCTTCGGATCAGGCGTTGACTCGTTTGTTTCCATCGTTTCGATCACGCCGCGTGTTCACTCCGATATAGATAATCAAAAGGGCCAGAGCCAACCCGAACCATTGCACCGCATAACCCAGATGTTTCTCCGGCCCCATGGGGGGGATCGGTGACCAGTCGTATTGCAGGCCACCCGGTTCGGCATCGTCTATGACAAGCGCCAAGGGCAACAGCGACATGTTCCGTGACCGGGCGAGTTCATCGATATCCAAACTCTGCACCACCACCTTGTCGGCAACGCTTTCCAACGGTACCTCGCCAAGTACCAAACCGACCGAAGCGGGCTTGTCGAGCCGACCATGCAATTCGACCGTTCCGTCCGGCACCGGCAATGCCGGTAAATACTCGCGTGACGCACCGACCGCGACCCAACCTCGGTTGATCAGCAAGCCGGGACGCGATGCGCCTGCGATCACAAACGGGGTGAACACATGGTATCCCGCCTGTCCTCGATATACGCGGTTATCGAGCAACCATTGCTGTTCGGCAACATAATGCCCGCTCACTTTTGCCGTGCGATAGCGGTCCGCCTCGCCCAGGTGGATCTGCGGCCGTAGCGCGAGTGCGGCGTTCACCTCGCCTGCCGCACGCCGCTCGACCAGGGCCTGTTTGTCCTCGGCACGCTGCATCTGCCAAAGGCCCAGGCTCAGCAGAAACGGAAAGACCATAAGGAAGGCCACGCTCGGCCATAGGCCCGGAGCAAAACGATAATGACCTATTCGTAACGACAGAATCTTCATCACCGGCCGACTGTTATACTGCGCGGGCGCCCGGACAGGAAACCTTTAACGTGTGGATCAAGATCGTCATCATTCTCGCCTTCATCGGCATCGTCGGCAGCCTCGCTTCGGGCCTGTACTACTTGGTGCACGACAAGGGCGACTCACGCCGCACCTTGCGTGCCCTGACCGTGCGTATCGGACTATCGATCGGCCTGTTCGCATTCCTGATGCTCCTGATCGCACTCGGCGTGATCGAACCGCACGGCGTTTACCCGGTCCCGCCAAACACCGCGCCTCAGTAATCTACGACGCTTTACAACACGTAGACGAATATAAACAGTCCCAACCAAACAACATCGACAAAGTGCCAATACCAGGCAACGCCCTCGAAGGCGAAGTGCTTCTCCGGTGAGAAATGACCCTTTGCCGCACGTATGGTGATAACGATCAACATGATGGTTCCCAGGGTTACGTGTAATCCATGGAAACCTGTCAGCATGAAGAAAGTCGACCCATAAATACCTGAACCCAAGGTCAGGTTCAGATCTCGGTACGCGTGGACGTACTCGTACGCCTGGAACCCGAGGAACACCGAACCCAACACGACCGTTGCGATTAACCAGAGCACCGTCTTCGACTGATCGTTGGCCTTCAACGCCCAATGCGACAAGGTGATGGTCACACCCGAGGTCAGCAGCAAAAGAGTGTTGATCGCCGGGATACCCCAGGCACCGATGGTCGAAAATGCTCCGCCGACATCACCCGGCCCGTTGGTCGGCCAGGACTCGCCGAAACCCTGCCAGAGATATTCATGGGTGGAGAAATCCGCGCCGAGCAGCCAAGGCACCGAAAGTATGCGTGCATAAAACAAGGCGCCGAAAAAGGCCGCGAAGAACATCACCTCGGAAAAGATGAACCACATCATGCCCTGGCGGAACGAGCGATCGACCTGCTCGTTATACAGTCCTTTGAGGCTTTCATTGATGACGGCGCCGAACCAGCCGAACATCATGAAAGCGATCATCGCCAGACCCACCAGCAGAATCATCTGCCCGGATACGTTGCCATTGAACCAATTGGCGGCGCCCACGACACCAACGGTCAACGCGACGCAGGCGACGATCGGCCAGTGACTCCCGTGCGGCACGTAATAATGATCGCCCGTATGTGCCATATCTCCCCCCGTTAACTCTTACTTAATCGTTAATTGTGAATTGAATCGCCGGGCAACAACGCCGTCGCCCCCTACTTCATCGCCACTTGTCGGCTCACATCGAACACCGTGTAGGCCAAGGTCAGCGTATGCACGTCCTTCGGCATATGCGGGTCGACAATGAAACGCAGCGGCATATCCTTGCTTTCACCTGCTGCAAGCGGCTGGTTGTTGAAACAAAAACACTCGGTCTTGTTGAAATAACGACTGGCCTTGCCCGGCGCAACGCTCGGCACCGCCTGTCCCACCATGTCGTACGGCGTCGGATTCCGCGCCGTGAAACTGGTCGTATAGACCTTACCGGGATGGACCTGCATAGTCGCCACCGAAGGACCGAACTCCCAAGGCATACCGAGATTGTTGTTGGCAATGAACTGCACCGTGATCAGGCGCGATTCGTCCACTTCGTAGCGCTTGGCCACTTCCGCAGCATCGACCCTGCCGGTCTTGCCGTTCAGGCCGGTGATCTCGCAGAACACATCGTACAAAGGAACCAATAGGTAGCCGAAACCGAACATCGCAACGGCAACCAATGCGACGCGGATGAAAGAACGTTCGTTACGGTTCGCCAGATCACTCATAGCGTTAGGTCCTGCTTTCCAGCATCAGATACATACCGGTCAGAAAAAAACCGAATGCAATCAAACCCAGGATGATCGCCAAACGAATGTTGGACTTTGCCTTGTCATTGACTTCTTGCATTTACAACTCGCCGGTCGTCGCCGCCGTCGATATTCGACGGCGGCTCGGTCGTCACTTGACCTGAGGCGCCTCCGTAAAAGTGTGGTAAGGCGGTGGTGAAGGTAGCGTCCATTCCAGGCCCTTCGCGCCTTCCCAAACCTGATCCGTTGCCTTGTCACCGCCTCGGATGCACTTGAACACGATGTACGCGAACATAAGCTGCGACACGCCGAACACAAAACCGCCGACCGAGGAAATCACGTTCCAGTCGGTGAACTGAACCGCATAGTCGGGGATACGCCGCGGCATACCGGCCAGTCCCAGGAAGTGCTGCGGGAAGAACAAGACGTTGACCGAAATGGTCGAAATCCAGAAATGCATCTTACCCAGCTTTTCGTCATACATATTGCCGGTCCACTTGGGTAACCAGTAGTAAGCGGCGGCCATGATCGAATAGACCGCCCCCGTCACCAGCACGTAGTGGAAATGGGCAACCACGAAGTAGGTGTCGTGGTACTGGAAGTCGGCCGGCGCAATCGCGAGCATCAGCCCGGAGAACCCGCCGATGGTAAACATGATGATGAAGCCGATCGCGAACAGCATCGGCGTTTCGAAGGTCATCGCCCCCTTCCACATGGTCGACACCCAGTTGAACACTTTCACCCCGGTCGGCACCGCGATCATCATGGTCGCGTACATGAAGAACAACTCGGCGACGACCGGCATGCCCACCGTGAACATGTGGTGTGCCCACACGATGAACGACAGGAAGGCGATCGATGCGGTCGCATAGACCATCGAGCTGTATCCGAACAAGGGTTTACGTGCAAAGGTCGGCACGATTGCCGAAATGATGCCGAAGGCCGGCAGAATCAGGATGTAGACCTCGGGATGGCCGAAGAACCAGAAGATGTGTTGATACATCACCGGGTCGCCGCCGCCGGCCGCACTGAAGAAGCTGGTACCGGCAAACTTGTCGGTCAACAGCATGGTGATCGCACCGGCCAACACCGGCATGGTCGCGATCAGCAGATAGGCCGTGATCAACCAGGTCCACACGAACAACGGCATCTTCATCAGCGTCATGCCCGGTGCGCGCATGTTGAGGATGGTCACCACAATGTTTATCGATCCCATAATCGACGAGATACCCGCCAGGTGCAGCGCGAAGATCATGAAGGGGAAGCCGTCACCCATCTGTAGCGACAGCGGTGGATACAGTGTCCATCCCGCCGCCGGGCCGCCGCCGGCCATGAAGAAGGTCGACAGCAACAAAGTGAACGCGAACGGCAAAATCCAGAATGAAAAATTGTTCATTCGCGGCAAAGCCATATCGGGTGCACCGATCATCATCGGGATCAGCCAATTCGCCAGACCGGTGAAAGCCGGCATGACGGCACCGAAGATCATGACCAAGGCGTGTACCGTGGTCATGGAGTTGAAAAACTGCGGGTCGACGACCTGCATGCCCGGTTGGAACAGTTCGGCGCGGATAACCATCGCCATGGCGCCGCCGACAAAGAACATGACCAAGGCGAACAACAGATACAGCGTGCCGATGTCTTTGTGGTTGGTTGTGGTCACCCAGCGCATCAGACCCTTGGCCGGCCCATGATCGTGGTGATCGTCGTGTGTAGCGGTTGCGGTACTCATTATCTCAATTCTCCGGGTGACTACGCTTAACGAGCTGCCTTGACATCGGCAGGCTGAACGGTGCTGGCAGCGTTACCCCACGAGTTCCGCTGGAAGGTCAGCACGGCGGCCAAGCTGGCATCGTCGAGGATGTCGCGGTAGGCCGCCATCGCCGTACCGGGTTTGCCGTTGAGTACAAGACTGATGTGGGCATTCGCATCGCCGCTTGCGATCGCGCTACCGGCGATCGGCGGGAAGGCCGGCGGCAGACCCTGACCGTTGGCCTGGTGGCAGGCCGCACAGTTGGTGGTGTACACCTGCTCGCCCTTGGCCATCAGCTCGTCCATATTCCATTCGCGTTCAGCCGATGCCTCAACGGCCCGCGCGGCGGCCTGTTGTTCGGCAACCCATTTCGAATAGTCCTCCGGTGATTTGGCAACCACGACGATCGGCATAAAGCCGTGGTCCTTGCCACATAACTCGGCGCACTGGCCGCGATAGACCCCGGGCTCGTCCACCTTCGTCCAGGCCTCGTTGATGAAGCCCGGAATGGCGTCTTTCTTCCAGCCGAAATCAGGCACCCACCAAGCATGGATAACATCGGCGGCGGTCAGCAGAAAGCGAATTTTTTGGCCTGTCGGGATGACCAGAGGATTATCGACGTCAAGCAGGTACTCGTCGCCGAACTCGGTGAGATCGGCATTCGCGCCCAGCAGACGCGCCTCGTTGTGCTTGGGATGCAGCGAACTCACGAAGGATACGCCGGCCCCCTCGCCGTCGACGTAATCGTATTTCCACTTCCATTGGATACCGGTCACCTTGATGCTCATGTCGGCATTGCTGGTGTCTTCCATCGCAAGCAATGTGGTGGTGGCCGGTACGGCCATGCTGACCAGAATGACAATGGGCACGACCGTCCATAGAATTTCCATCGTCGTGCTTTCATGGAACTGCGCGGCGACCGCACCCTTGGACTTACGGTGATTGATTATCGAGTAGATCATGGCGCCGAACACCACGACACCGATTACGCAACAGACCCAGAAAATGGTCATGTGCAAGTCGTAGACGCTCTTGCTGGTCTCCGTGACCCCTTCACGCATGTTGAGCGCAAAATCGGCATGTGCCGAGGTCACGATCGTCCCAAGACTTGCCGTTACTGCGCCGGCCAGCTTATGGATCGCTTTCACTGCTTCGTTCCCCCTGGATGTGTAATCGTTATTAATCTCGCGGTGCCGCATCCGGCGACAACCGGTAAACCTATGCAGCCAGCAACTCCTGCAGTTGCTCCGCCAATTCCGTCTTTTCTTCATCGACGAGAAACTCGCCGATCTCGATTCGCTGCCCCGAAGCCCCGATCCACAAGCGGCGTGGATACCAGTGATCCGTTTCGCCCGAAAGCTCCACCTTGACCCAGCCACGGGAAAAGGTAATGCGTTGCTCCGGTCCACCGCTATCGGTATCACGCCCTCGATCCCGACCTTTTTCGACCGTCACCTCGGCGTCACTGACCGAAACGACCTCGCAACGTCGGCAGGCATGCGAAACCAAATACATGCAAGCAAACAAGGCCGCCATCTCCAAACCCGCGAATGGCAGTACGATCCAATAGCCTTGCGCGGCCAGCACGACCGATATAAGTAGCAAGGGCACCGATATCGCGCCGAGAAAGATCAACGACTGACGCCAACTCAGCGAACGGTTCGGCCGAATAACCAGGCGGCGAACCTTGGCCTCGGGATAATCGTCGGTGATCACCATCGGCAAGACATTCCCAGCAGATGACACAACTTGGCGCTTACGCGGAGGGTCTTAACTCAGGACCGCTACTTCTTTGGGACGGAGAGTATCGCGGAGCACAAACTGAGCCAAGCAAATTTGACACAGATCAGTTAAAAATCTTTTTTATGGTATCTGCGTTCTCTAATATTAGCGTTTGTTGATTTGACGCAAAACAGTCATACCGCCTGAGTAAAAGACAACAAGGCGGCCACATCGAGGGAACGCGGCACTGGCACGACCCCGACGGTGGCGGGATGCGGAAACCAACCCAAACAGGGTGTCGCCAGCCGCTCATCCAGTGTTTTCAGGTTGCCCGCGAGATGCGACATGGCCGGATCGACTTGGGTGCCGACCCAACCGATCAAACGTGCGCCGCTGGCCAAGATCGCCTCCTCGCTGATCTGCGCGTGATTCAGACAACCGAGTCGCAGACCGACCACCAACACCACCGGAAGCCGCAATCTCAATACCAGCCCTTCGATGTCCAAGCCCGGCGCCAAAGGCACACGCCAGCCACCGGCCCCCTCGGCAACCACAAAATCGCTGCCCAATGCGAGCTTTTCGAAAGCATCGAGGATTTGCACGATATCGATTGAAGCACCGACCTCATCGGCCGCCAGATGTGGCGATACGGCCGCCGGCAAACAATAGGGGTTGACCAGTTCATACGGGTACTTCTTCGGCCCACTGGCCTCCATCAACGCCAGAGCATCGTCATTACGCAATTTCCCGTCACGTTCGACCGCACCGGCAGCCACGGGTTTGAACCCGGACGCCGACAAACCCCGCGCGCGAACGGCACGCAGTATCTCGCAGGCCACGAAGGTCTTTCCGCAATCGGTGTCGGTGCCGGTGACAAAAACGCCGGCCGTCATTTGTTCACCCGCAGCACATCCAAGGAAACCCGCGTCTCGCCGTCGACTTGGCGCTGCGAAGCTCCCCAAGCATGGCCGTGGACCACCTCATAGCTCGCCGGCAGGCGCCCATCCGGTCGGCGAAAACGTTCGTATGCACGACACACCCGCTCGAGGTGCGCACGACCGACCAAGCCCCGGGTACGCGAACGGCTGGCATTGCCCGCACCGATGATTTTGACTTCGTGCATTAACTGCATGGCATCGGCATAGGTCAGGGTCATACGCTCGACATCCATTACCGGATCGGCCAACCCTGCAGCCATCAACATATCGCCGTAGTCGTGCATATCGACAAACTCATGCACATGCTCACCCCCATCGACCTCAGCCCAAGCGGCACGCAATTCGTGCAGCGTGTCGGGACCAAAACTACTGAACATCATCAGACCACCCGGTTTGAGTACCCGGGCGATCTCGGCAAAGGCCTGCGGCGGCCGAGCGCTCCATTGCAATGCCGCATTGGCAAACACCAGATCGACGCTTTGATCGATCAAGGGCAGAAAATCCAGATCGCCACCGATACAAAGCGGCCGGCGTAACCAGCGACCTCGCTTGCGTGTAAAGGCCAACATCGGCAATGCGAAGTCCAATGCCAACACCCGGGCCTTGGGATAACGCTTCATCAAGGCCTCGGTCGCAACCCCGGTGCCGCAACCGACATCGAGGATCACTTTGGGCTCGATGCGGATGTAATCCAGCCGTTCGAGCATGCGGCGCCCAACCTCATGCTGCAAAGCCGCGTTGTCGTCGTACAGCGCCGCCGCGCGTCCGAAGCTGCGTCGTGCCTTGTCTTTATCCAGCGCCGTCGGTGCCTCACTCACGGCTTCACCACCTGACGCAGCAAGGCATCCAGGCATTCCTTCGGATGCGACAGGAAAGGCGCATGCCCGGCGCCCGCGATTTCCTCGCAGCGCACATCCGGCAACAGGCGATGCAACTGCTCGGCAAGACGCTTTGGCACCAGGGTGTCGCGCGTACCGAACAACCAATGAGTCGCACAACTCAGGCGCGACAGGCGGCTGCGCAAATCGTTCTCGAGCAACAACGCCAAACCCTGTTGCAGCCCAGTTTCGCTGGCCGGCGGACGTTGTTCGATTTCGGCACGTAACAGACGCAAGGTCTCACGCGCATGATCGGCGCCCTTTACCTGGAGACCGAGAAAACGCAGCAGTGTCGCGTGCGGATCTTGGCCGAGCGCATCGGCGAAGTCCTGAAAGGTTTTCAACGGCATGGCGCAATCCCAATCGACCGCCTGTACGAAACGTGGCGTGGCCGCAACCAATGACAACCCCCTGACCCGGTCCGGCGCATCCAGGGCGGCCCGCATCGCGATCTGACCGCCGAGCGACCAACCCAGCCAATGCGCACGTGGCGGCGCCACAGCCAGACATTGCGATGCCCAAACGCCGAGATCGGCAGCATCTGCCGGTGGGCTGCCGCCATGTCCGGGCAATTCGATAACGCAGACACGCAAATGCTCGCTCAGGCCCGGCAACAGCGGTTCCCATACTGCGGCGTTCATGCCCCAGCCATGCAATAACACCAGCGCCGGACCACGTCCGTATTGCCGATGATAAAGACTCATGCGTCGATCTCCAGCAAAACCTCGGCCAATACCGACAACAAGGCGTCGATCTGTGCCGGCTTATGCGCCGCCGACAAGGTGATGCGCAACCGTGCGCTGCCCTCGGGGACGGTCGGCGGGCGGATCGCGCTGACCAGAACGCCCTGGCGAAGCAATGCCTCGCTCCAACGATTGGCCAACGCGCTGTCGCCCAACAGCAAGGGCTGGATCGGTGTATCCGACGACATCAGCGTCAAGCCGATCTGCTGTGCACCATGGCGAAAGCGCGCAATCAGGCCCTGCAAACGCTCGCGTCGCCAATCCTCGTCACGCGCGATTTCCAAAGCGGTACGGCTCGCCTCGGCAATCGCAGGCGGCATTGCCGTCGTATAGATATAAGGCCTCGCCTGCTGAATCAGGGTTTCGATCAAGGCCTCTGAGCCGGCCACAAAGGCTCCTGCGGTACCCAAAGCCTTACCCAAGGTCGCCATCAGTATCGGGACTTCTTGCTGGCCCAGGCCGGCGGCGTTGAGGCTGCCCCGCCCCTGTGCCCCGAGCACCCCCAGACCGTGCGCATCGTCGATCATCAGCCAGGCGTCGTGTTGATGACAGGCCGATGCCAGGCCCGCCACGGGTGCGACATCCCCGTCCATGCTGAACACCCCGTCACTCACCACCAATCGGCTCCCGTCGGCCGCATCGGCCAACAAGGCTTGGAGTGCGTCGATATCGGCGTGTGCATAGCGTTTCAGACGGGCCCTGGACAACAAACCGCCATCAATCAACGAGGCATGGTTCAATCGATCCTCATAGAGGCTGTCACCGCGTCCCAGAAGGGCAGCGATCACCCCGAGATTGGCCATGTAACCGGTCGAAAACAACAGCGCCCGCTCACGCCCCGTGAATTCGGCCAGCTCTTCTTCCAGGGCATGATGGGCGCGACTGTGCCCATTGATCAGATGCGCCGCGCCGCTACCGACACCATAGCGGTCGACCCCGTGTTTCATCGCCGTCGCGATGCGCGCATCGCCGGCCAGACCGAGATAGTCGTTGGAAGAAAAGTTCAGCAGTCGACGGCCGTCGACCACACGCTCCGCCCCCTGCGGGCCGTCGGATACCCGACGGCTGCGGTACAAACCATCCACCCGGCGTCGTTCGAGTGCAGATTCGAGATCGAAACCCACGAAACAGCCTTCTAGCGCGCGTATTGATACAAGGCGATCACGCCCGTCTCCTCATACCCGGGCGAACGGCTCAGTGCCCGGAACCACAACAGGCCTGACGATCGGCGTCGAGTTCGGCCTCCTGCATTCGAATTCCCAGGCGTTCGAACAAAGCCTGATCGTGATCAGCCCCCGGATTATCGGTGGTCAACAGGCGTTCGCCGTAAAAGACGGAATTGGCGCCGGCCAGGAAGCACAAGGCCTGGGTCTCGTCGCTCATGTCCGTACGCCCTGCCGACAAACGCACATGGCTCTGCGGCATCAGAATGCGCGCAACCGCAATACAGCGCACGAAATCAAGCGGGTCCAGCGCGTCGCTGCCGTACAGCGGCGTGCCCTCGACCTGAACCAGCATGTTGATCGGGACGGACTCCGGGTGCTGCGGCAGATTGGCGAGCTCCTGCAACATGCGAGCCCGGTCCGTACCCGCCTCGCCCATGCCCAGGATACCGCCCGAACAGACATTGATCCCGGCGGCACGTACGTAATCCAGCGTATCCAGGCGATCCTGGAAGGTACGCGTGGTGATCACGTTGCCGTAGAACTCCGGCGAGGTATCGATGTTGTGGTTGTAATAATCCAATCCCGCATCCCGTAGGCGCCCGGCCTGATCGGCCGTCAGCATTCCCAGGGTCACGCAGGTCTCCATACCGAGATCGCGCACGGCGCTGATCATTTCGATCACCTTGTCGAGGTTTTTGTCGGTCGGATTACGCCAGGCGGCGCCCATACAGAAACGGGTCGACCCCTTGTCGCGGGCGGCCTTCGCAGCGGCAACCACCTCGTCGACCGGTAGCAAGCGCTCACGCTCAAGACCGGTATCGTGTTTCGCGCTCTGCGAGCAATAGCCGCAATCCTCCGCGCAGGCGCCGGTTTTGATCGACAACAGGGTACTGACCTGCACCTCATTCGGATCGAAATGCTCACGATGAATCGATTGGGCGCGGAACAACAAATCGTTGAACGGCAGCGCGAACAGCGACTCGATCTCGTCCAGAGTCCAATCGTGGCGAAGGGTGGAAGCGGTCATTCAGATCTCCTCGACAACAACGCCGCCAAAAATGCGGCTATCGCGATGCGCGACGCGGCACGAAGTCGCGCATCCTTTTGCGTTCCCGACAATGCCAGACAAGCCTGTGTGCATTACGATAGATCCCGTGGCGACGGGAGGCGCCATGATAGAGACGCCCCACCGGCTGTCAACCGAAAAGGATTTCTATGGTTAACATATGGTCAATTATTAGCCAACTCATTGGCGAACACTGTCCGTTGTGTGGAGAACCCGGGGGCAGCCTATGCTTGTCCTGCGGCGCCGATCTGCCGCGCAATCACCATGCCTGCACACATTGCGCCTTGCCTTTGCCGCCCGGTGTCGATGAAGGCATGTCTTGCGCCGACTGCCAGTCTCGACCGCCCGGATTCGATCGCGCAACGGCACCATTGGTGTACGGCCACCCGGTCGACGATTTGATCGCCGGATTCAAATATCACCACCGTTTGCCGCTCGGACGCGATCTAGCCGACCTACTCGCATCGACTTTAGACAGACGCCGCCCCCTGCCGGAACTACTGCTACCCATCCCCATGCATCGTCAAGGGCTGCGCGAACGCGGCTTCAACCAGGCCTCCGAATTGGCACGCCAACTTTCCGTCCGTCTCGGGATTCCGTGGTCGGCCGCTTATCTGACACGGCGCCACGACGGCGACCGGCAGCGTGGCTTGCGGCGACGCAAACGTCTTGGCAACACCAAAGGAAGATTCAGCTGTCGGAGCGGTCTGCCATCGCATGTCGCGCTGATCGATGACGTCATCACGACCGGAGCGACAGTCGACGAAGCGAGCAGAGTGGCGCGCCGGGCCGGCGCGGCGACAATCGAAGTCTGGGCAGTGGCACGCACGCCGCGCGAGCGGCGTGATGGGCGTTGATGTCAGCGGTCTGCCAATACCCGCTCTTTCATTTCCCGCCGTTCCTGGGCATCAATGGTCAGGGTCGCAATCGGTCGCGCCTTCAAACGCATGACGCCAATCGGCTCGCCCGTGTCCTCGCAATAGCCGTAACTGCCGTCCTCGATACGTTCGAGCGCCTGTTCGATCTTGCGTTGTAACTTGCGATAACGATCCCGGGTGCGCAGCTCCAAGCCGTGCTCGCTCTCTCGGCTGGCGCGGTCCGCCTCGTCGCCGACCTCCTGATAGGACTTGTCACGCAGGTTATCGAGGGTCTCCTGCGCTTCGGTCATCAACTCCTCTCGCCAGCGAATCAGTTGGCGCCGAAAGTACTCCAGCTGTTGAGGGTTCATGTAATCCTCGTCTGGCGTAGGCTCGTAATCGGCCGGTAGTTCCACCGTCATGCTTGTTCGACTCCGAAGATTTGCTTTGGGCCGCGGGTTTTTAGCCTACCCCGCGGTCATAATCAAGTCTTTAGCGTCTCTTCGCGGGTGAACTGTACAGAAAGACTACAGCCGATCGAGACAAGCCGGCGGCCTCGGGCGCCGCGGATCGGCATAAAATGCCCTGACTACCTCGGCGGCACACAAGTGGCTGTCCAGGACACCGTGGCCGATCGCGGGGAAAACCAGCACCTCCGAGCGATCCAGCGTGCGAGCGGCCAACTCGGCCCACTCGGGTGGCGTCACCGGATCGAATTCGCCGGCCAGCAACAGGGTCGGCACGGCACTTTCGACCGGAGAGCGGAACGCATCGGGCGCCTCACCCGAAGACCAATACCGGCAGGCGTGGTATTCCCAATCGTAGCGTTTGATCGTGCCAACCCGCGGGTAGAACTCGAGCTGCCGGGCGGCATCGCGCGAATCGACCGCACCGGCGTCATGACAATCCACCGAACTCGCCACCGCATCACTGATGGCATCGTCCAGCAAGGCATCGACACTGTCCTGGATCAGGCGTCGCATGGCGCTATCGAGCCGGCCTGTGGCCAGCGTGGCGATACTGTCCGGCAGGTCAGGAATCACGTCCCATTGGTACATGGCTTCGAACAACAGCCAGGCCAGATCTTCGTGATCGTAGACAACCGCCAAGTCGCGGCCATTGTCGGGATCGCGCACACTCATCCGCAGTAATTCCTTTTCAACCTTGGCGAAAGCCCTCTCCAGGCTTTCGTTCAACTCAGACGAACTTGCGCTGCACTTCCCGGCAAGCTCACAGATCCGGCCGAACAACTCGAATGAACGCTGCAACAGCCAGGCATCCGAAAGTTCGGCGTTAACCTGGGGCGGATACGGCGAATCCAGCACCACCGCACGTAGATTGTCGGGTGAGCGACGCATGACCTCGAGCGCGACCCGGGTACCGTAGGACACCCCGTAGAGATCCCACTGCACCAGCCCCATCGCGCGCATCAGATCGACCGCATCAGCGGCATTGTGATACGTGGTGAAACGGGCCAGATCGATACCCTCGGCACGAATGCGGTCATGGCAGGCACGGGTCGCGTCGCGAACCCGACGATAGGCCTCTTCGGTGGGTAACGGCAAAGGCAGTAGCTCGCGCCGCAAATCGCGCAGTTCAGGGCAACCCAGCGCCGGCTCCGACAGACCGACACCGCGCTGGTCGTACAGCACCAAACCACCTGACCACGCCGTGCTGTCTGCCCAGTCCAGCCAAAAATCTATCTCATCGGCCTCAAGCCAAGCAGAGCCGCCGGGGCCCCCTGCGATGTATTGCACCGGCGGACCGCTCCGCGCCCAGACGTATTGTGGAATGTAGACCACCGGCAAGCTGAACCGCTCAGGCTGGGCATCGGCAAGCGGGGCGGTATGAAAACGACCACAATGCAGCGGTCGCCACCACGGCTTGTCGAACCAACAATCGACCCACTCGAGCTCGGCGCCGTTATCCAGGCGCACCGTCTGCGGCGGCTTATGCGCCTCTTGCCAGGCCCACCACATCGCCGGCAACAACACCACAGGCCAGATAATCCAGCGCAAAACCACCATCAGACACTACTCCACTGATAGTCGACGAGAAGTCCCAGGAACACCACCAAACCGAAGTAATGGTTGTTGAGAAAGGCACGAAAGCAGCCGTCACGCTCACGCGCGCGAATCAGCCATTGTTGATAGAGGAACAGCCCACCGCCGACCAGCAGGGCGAGCTGAAAAACCGGCCCGCGACCGGCCATCTCGCCGACCCACCATAAAAGGCCCAGCATGATGAGCTGCAATACGCCGATCACCGGACGATCATTTCGACCAAAAAGAATCGCGGTCGACTTGATCCCGATCCTCAGATCGTCATCGCGATCGACCATGGCGTACATCGTGTCGTAGATCAGTGCCCATAACACGGTCGCGGCGAACAACACCCAGGCAAGCGGTGGGATCGCATTCTGCACGGCGGCAAAGGCCATGGGGACCGCCCAACCGAATGCGGCCCCGAGCACCAGCTGCGGCATATTGGTATACCGCTTGGTAAAGGGATAAAACGCGGCCAATCCCACGGCAACAAAAGAATGGGCGATGGTTTTGGCATTCAGGGTCAACACCAGCGCAAAGGCCAACAGGCTGAGCACTGCAAACACCATGATCGCCTCACGTGCGCTGACCAGGCCGGTAGCCAGCGGTCGCTGCGCGGTCCGTTCGACCCGGCCGTCGAAACTACGGTCGGCAAAATCGTTAATCGCGCAACCGGCCGAACGCATCAATGCCGTACCGAGCACGAAAACCAGCAAGATCCACCACGGCGGTATGCCATCCGCAGCCAGCCACAAGGCCCACAATGCCGGCCACAGCAAGAGATAGATACCGATCGGCCGGTCGGCACGGATCAAGCGCCAATAATGGCCCAGACGAGTGCGCCAATCCGCTGCGCTTGTCAGACCATCGTTCATATCCGCAAGGCTGCGATCTGTGGCAGGAACAACTCGTTGACCAGGATACGCTCTCCGCCATAGGCAAACAACGTACGACGCCCCCACAACGCATCGGGGGGACATTTCAGGTGAGCCGTCGCGCGCGCGAACAAATGGTGCCGTGGCGTAATCCGTGCAACCTCGATCTGCAGACGACGGGTGGTCGGATCGGAGAACAACACCTCGCCCAAGGGTCGGCGACCAAGCTGAGTCAAGGCACGCATGGGCCCGTACAAGCCGGCCATTGGCATCAGCGTACGGGCAAACACCCAAGCTTCGTTGCCGCAATACAAGCGCACCTCGCGTACCAAGGTCGCCTGCGGCGCCCCGGCGGCCAACAACCGCGCCTCGCTCGGCAACGCACAGGCGTGCCCCTGTTCGATGAGATCGACCCGGAAACGATGGTGGCAACTTGCAATCACCGAACGGGTTAGCGAGCCCTGATCCGTCAGCCAAGCGTGCACCGCCGCACTCGCGCCAGACAAACGGCGGCTCGACAGGGCAGTCCAGCGGGGTTCGCGCAGGGCGCTGAATACGTGCTTGGGGCGTCGGAACATCATGATCTCAACTCGGAGCGCGATTATCGCACGACGCCAAGCCGGCGTGACTACCCGGTTCCGCGCAAACGCGCATGCCAATGAAAAGGCCCGGTATACACCGGCTCACGAATATCAACCGCTTCCACTCGGGCATCGGTACCGGACCCATCAAAACGGATCACGACACCGGCTGCGTGATGACGCCCGACCAGGGTGCAGCGTACGCTGCGCAACTGCGCCAGCCATTCGCAATGGTAATCCGACAGACCGCTGGCACGCAGCTTGTTACGCACCTGCTCATGGCTGTCGCCGAGCATGATCACATGCCACTGTGCCGGTATCTCCAGATTCTCGGTGAACGAAACCGCGTAGACAGGCACAAGCAACGCGACAATCAGTAACAGAAAGCGACGCAACACCCGCATCGATCAGACCTTCTCCCAACAAGCGCTAGACGTCCGCATATTGCACCTTTTGCCCGATCCAGCGCCGAATCAGGGGTTTGACGGCCCCAGGATGCTCAACCAACAAACGGTCTGCCAGGGCTTGCACATCCGGCACCAGATCCTGATCGCGCAACAAATCGGCGACACGAAACTGCATCTCGCCGGTCTGGCGCGTACCCAAGACTTCACCCGGACCACGAATCGCCAGATCGCGGCGCGCGATCTCGAAGCCATCATTGGTCTCTCGCATCACCGCAAGGCGTTCCTGGGCGACGGCACCCAACGGCGGGTGATACATCAGCACGCAGTGGCTCTGCTGCGCACCGCGCCCGATCCGGCCGCGTAACTGATGCAGCTGGGACAACCCCAGACGTTCGGCATTCTCGATCACCATCAGGCTCGCATTGGGCACATCGACACCGACCTCTATCACCGTGGTCGCAACCAACAGGTCGATCTCGCCCGTCTTGAACGCAGCCATGACCGCCTCTTTCTCCGCCGCCTTGAGACGACCGTGCACCAGGCCGACACGCAGACCCTGCAATGATTCGGCAAGCACGCTTGCGGTATCTTCCGCGGCTTCGCATTGCAGGGCCTCGGACTCCTCGATCAAGGTGCAGACCCAATAGGCCTGGCGTCCCTCGGAACAGGCCCGCGCGACCCGCTCGATCACCTCTGCACGCCGCTTATCGGCGACCACCACGGTGGTTACCGGCGTGCGCCCCGGCGGCAACTCGTCGATCACCGACAGATCCAGATCGGCATAGGCCGTCATCGCCAGGGTTCGCGGGATCGGCGTCGCCGTCATGACCACCTGATGTGGCAGCTGTCCGGCCGCGCCCTTCTCGCGCAAGGCCAAGCGTTGGTGCACACCAAAGCGATGCTGTTCATCGACAATCACCAGCCCGAGGCGATCGAACAACACGTCTTCCTGAAAAAGCGCATGCGTGCCGACGACGATCCGGATAGAGCCGTCGGCCAAACCTTCCAGCAACCTCACACGTCGTTTGCCCTTATGCCGGCCACTGAGCCAACCCGGCTCGATTGCGAGCGGTTCCAACCAATTGGTGAAATTGCGCAGATGTTGTTCGGCCAACAATTCGGTCGGAGCCATCAGCGCAACCTGGTAACCGGCCTCGACACAACACAAGGCCGCCAGTGCGGCGACCACCGTCTTGCCCGAGCCGACGTCGCCCTGAACCAGGCGTAAGGCCGGCTGCGGCTCGGCCAGATCACGACGCAATTCGTCGAGCACTCGCCGCTGCGCGACCGTCAGACTGAACGGCAGACGATCCAGCAAGGCCTTTTGCAAGCGGCCGTTGCCGGCCAGGCGGGGAGCACCCAGGCGACGCTGACGCTGGCGCAACACACGCAGACTGAGTTGGTGGGCCAGCAGCTCTTCGAAAGCCATTCGGCGTTGCGCCGGATGCCCACTGTCCGACAGCAACTGCTGCGACTGATCGGGCGGCGGCCTGTGCAACAAGCGTACCGCATCGGCCAGCGGCGGCATGTCGTACTCGTCGAGTACCACGCGTGGCAACAGCTCCTGCAAGCCGCCCCGTCGCAACAGGGTCAGCGCATGCCCGGTCAAATCCCGCCAAGTGAGCTGATGCATTCCTTCGGTGGTTGGATAGACGGGCGTCAACGCCTGCTCGACCTCGGCAGGCTCGTCCTCCGCCACGCGCTGCACTTCGGGATGAATCAACTCATAGGCACGAGGCCCGTTGCGCACCTCGCCGAAACAACGCAGCCACGCGCCGCGCGCCATGTTCGCCTTCTGTGCGGAACTGAAATGAAAGAAGCGCAGCATGATGCTGCCCGTACCGTCGGCCAACCGAACCAGAAGCGAAC
Organism: Chromatiales bacterium; assembly: GCA_028280505.1. Lineage (GTDB taxonomy): Bacteria > Pseudomonadota > Gammaproteobacteria > Chromatiales > Chromatiaceae > Thiosocius. Next base: position 110,063 of record JANQLO010000013.1, read on the forward strand.
GCCGTCGGCCATAGCGGATATCCGCCAACTCGACCTGGCCTTGGATGACTGCCTGATCGCCGGGCCGCAGGCTGCCGATCGGCACGATGCGGGTGCGGTCCTGATAGCGGATGGGCAGATGGAACAGCAGATCCTGGACATTCTCGATGCCGAGCTTACGCAGACGTTCGGCATTCTTCGGTCCGACGCCCTTGAGTTCGGTTACCGACGTATCGACAAGCGGGACAAGTACCTTGGTCACAGGTGCAGGATACGGAACCCTGGTGGGGTCAACAACAGAACGGATGAACCCCACACACGCAGAGCGTTAAACTCGCAGTCAATCGGGCCATCGCCACGATTCGAAAATACTCTATGACCTTTCAAGAAACCATCGCATACACCAACCGCGGGCGCGGCACCTACAATCTCACCCAAGAGGTCTGCGAGGTGGTACGCCGCGCCGGTATTCAGACCGGCCTTTGTCACCTGTTTTTGCAACACACCAGCGCATCACTGATCCTGTGCGAAAATGCCGATCCGACAGTGCGCAGCGATCTCGAACGCTTTATGGCTCGCCTTGCCCCGGACGGCGACCCGATCTACGAGCACACGCTGGAAGGCCCGGACGATATGCCGGCCCATGTCCGCGCCATCCTGACCCAGGTCGACATGACCCTGCCGGTCAGCCGCGGCGAATGCGCGCTTGGGACCTGGCAGGGAATCTATCTTTACGAACACCGCCGCCAATCACAGCGACGCCGAATCGTCGTCACGGTGCGCGACTGAGAGCCCGCTTGGGACGTGACGCGCGGCGAGCCAGCGGATGGCTCGCCCGGGTGGCTCATTTTTTCAGCGAATCCAGTGCCTTGGTGAAACCTTTGAGCGACAAAGGCAAACCGACAACCTGCTGGTTGGGCGCAGCAACGCGTACGACGGCTTGATTACCCTTTTTCATCGCGTCGATCATCTCCGGCGTCAATGCCTGGGCGGCAGTCGTACAGCCCTGTGCGGCACACAGAAAATAGTTCAATTTGATCGGGTCGACACCGTCCATGGTCAGCGCCGCGCCTGGCGGCAACAGGGTACCCAGCGGAACCGTCACCACCAATAGCGGTTGTTCCTGCTGCGGACGGTAGGCGATACGGGCCCCCAACACGAGCTCGTTACTGTCCTTCTTGGTTACGTTCTGGAAAACGTAACAAAGCTCATTGACACCGTCCTGGGACTTTTCGCATTTGTAGCCCCAATCGTCGAAAGTAGTGACTTCCTCTGCCTGCACCGCAGTCGACACCAAACTTGCAGCCGCCAGCATCAACAAGCGGCCAGCCAAAAAAATACGCATATGTAATCCGTTTAGTTCTCTGAATGTTCGCGCAGTCTACCCACAAAAGACCGCTGCGAGAATGACAGCGGACCTCGACGCCCGCACATAACACCTCATCGCCGTTTGCACGTGCTCCATATAAAACTTTAGCGCCGACCCGCCAATAGCCAGCGACTATTAGATAATTAAAAATAAACAATTTTACCAATCACTACTATATGGTGATACTGCGCGCATCCGAATTCGTCCAACAACTCACCAGGAGTCGTATTCCAATGAAAATGCAAAACCGCGAAGGACAGGCCGTCCCACGAACGGTATTCCGCACCCGACGGGAACACGAATGGGTCGACGTGAATACCGACGAGGTGTTCGCCGGGAAAACGGTGGTGGTGTTCGCTCTGCCCGGCGCCTTCACCCCGACCTGTTCGTCAACCCATGTGCCACGCTATAACCAACTTGCTCCCGCCCTCAAACAGCATGGCGTGGACGAGATTGTTTGCATCTCGGTCAACGACGCCTTCGTCATGAACGAGTGGCGCACCGAACAGAAGGCCTGGAACCTACGTTTCCTGCCTGACGGCAATGGCGACTTCAGCCGCGGCATGGGTATGCTGGTAACCAAAAACGATCTCGGCTTCGGCGAGCGTTCTTGGCGCTACTCGATGCTGGTGAAAGACGGTGTCATCGAGAAAATGTTCATCGAACCCGATGTGCCGGGTGACCCGTTCGACGTCTCGGACGCCGACACCATGCTCGAATACCTGGCCCCGAACGCACGCAAGCCTCTCGATGTCACCCTATTCACCCGCGACGGTTGTCCCTTCTGTGTACGCGCCAAAGGCATGCTGCGCGACGCCGGCATCCAGTTCGAGGAACTGGTATTGAATCGCGACTACGGCGAAGTGACGCTACGCGCCGTCGCCAACGTCTCGATGGTGCCGCAAGTGTTCATCAACGGCGAACACATTGGTGGATCCGACCGACTCGAAGACTACCTCACGGACCGCGACAAGATCGTGGCCTGATGAAAGACATGTCGTATCGGGCGGGTCTCCGCCCGATATCGAACCACCGCGTTTTCGGAGTACGGACAATGACTCAAACATTCGACCTGATCGTCATCGGCGGCGGCAGCGGCGGCCTGGCAGTCGCCGAAAAGGCCGCCGCATATGGCCGGCAGGTTGCGATCATCGAATCCCATGCAATAGGCGGCACCTGCGTCAACAACGGCTGTGTGCCCAAGAAGGTGATGTGGTATGCCGCCCAACTCGCCCATGCGGTCGATGACGCCGATGATTTCGGCGTCCCCGCACAGCGTGGCCGGACCGATTGGCGAAAGCTCGTTCGAGGCAGGGAAGACTACATCGGCGGTATCCATCGCTATTGGGACGGCTATGTCGCCGACAGCGGCATCACCCGGATCGACGGCTTTGCCCGCTTTATCGACGCGCATACCGTCGCGGTCGGCGAGCAACGGTACAACGCAGAGCGCATCGTTATCGCGACCGGCGGCCGGCCGATCGTACCGCCGGTACCGGGGGCCGAACTGGGCATCACATCGGACGGCTTTTTCGCGCTCGAAAACCAACCGCGCAAGATCGCGATCATCGGTGCCGGCTACATCGGTGTCGAGTTGGCCGGCATGCTGCGCGCGCTCGGTTCCGAGGTCACCGTGGTGGCGCGTGAAAAGCAGGTACTCGAAACCTTCGACGACATGCTCGGCCACGTGCTGGGCGAAGAAATGATACGCCAGGGCATCGCACTGCATCTGGGTTTCCAGGTCGCCGGCCTGCGCCAAGGCGACGACGGGATCACCGTCGAAGGCCTGGGGGGTAAATATCTCGACGGTTTCGACAGCGTGATCTGGGCCGTCGGACGTGCACCCAATACGGCCGAACTCCAGTTGGCAAAGGCCGGTGTCGAGGTTCTGCCGAACGGCGTCGTGCCGACCGACGAATACCAAAACACCAATGTCGACGGCATTTACGCAATCGGGGACATCACCGGCCGTGCACCGCTGACCCCGGTCGCAATCGCCGCCGGCCGTCGGCTCGCCGCGCGTCTGTTCGACGGGCAACCCGAGAGCCGGGTCGATTACGACAACATCCCCAGCGTGGTGTTCGCCCATCCTCCGGTTGGTACGGTCGGCCTCACCGAGCGCCAGGCACGCGAACGTCATGACAAGATCACGGTATACAAGACGGCCTTCACGCCAATGCGTCATGCCTTGTCGAGCCACGGTACGACGACCGCGATGAAACTGGTATGTGCGGGCGACGCGGAACGTGTGGTCGGTATCCACCTGATCGGCGATAACGTCGACGAAATGCTGCAAGGCTTCGCGGTAGCCTTGAAGATGGGTGCGACCAAGGCCGACTTCGACAACACCATTGCGATCCATCCGGTTAGCGCCGAAGAACTGGTTACCATGAAGGAACCACAGGCCGAAGTGGCAGACGACTGGAAGGAGGCAATCTGAGGCCGAACGGATAAGGGAAACTGCCGGGTGCCAACCCAAGGGCCCCGGCGGACTATTTGTAGTCCACGCGGTCAAGACCGTACTTTTTCATCTTGTCGTACAACGTCTTGCGAGGCAATCCAAGCGCCGCCATGGTGTCCTTGATACTGCCATTGTGCGCCTTGAGTTCTTGCTCGATCAGGCCTCGCTCGAAACATTCGACCTGCTCCGGCAACGTCATCGCCGGGTGATCGATATCGCCGTCGACGATCTGTTCCATATCGTAATTACACGACTCACCGAGCAACACATAGCGTTCGGCGGCGTTACGCAGCTCGCGTACATTCCCCGGCCAGTCGAGCACCATCAGGCGATTGAGCTGTCGCGCATTCGGTGGCGGCGGCTCGCGTTGATAACGCGCACCGGCAACCAACACGAAATGCTGGAACAACAGCGGAATGTCTTCTCGTCGGTTCCGCAATGGCGGGATATCGATCATCACGACGCTAAGGCGATAGTAAAGATCCTCGCGAAACTCACCGCGGGTCGCCGCCTCGCGCAAATCGACCTTGGTCGCCGCGACAACGCGCAAATCCAGTGGAATGACCTCATTGGAACCCAGGCGTTCGATCGCTCTCTCTTGCAAGACCCGCAATAAATGCACTTGAACCTGAAGCGGCATACTCTCGATCTCGTCGAGAAACAGAGTGCCGCCATTGGCATACTCGAATTTGCCGATACGGCGTGCATGGGCATCGGTGAAAGCCCCCTGCTCGTGACCGAACAACTCGCTCTCGATCAAGTTATCGGGCACAGCGCCGCAATTCACGGCGACGAAGTTGTGATCACGCCGTCGACTACTCTCGTGTAATGCGCGTGCGACCAGCTCCTTGCCGGTGCCGGTCTCGCCGTTCACCAGCACATCGGCGTCGGTATCCGCGATCTGACCGATGGTCGTACGCAATCGATGTACACCGGCCGTGGTGCCGATGATGCGCGGCCCCGGCATGCTCTGCACCGCCAACTCGTTCTTAAGCTGGCGGTTCTCCATTGTTAGGGTGCGCTTTTCCAACGCACGGCGAACGGTATCCACCAGATCCTCGACCGCAAACGGCTTCTCGATGAAATCGTAGGCGCCGGCACGCATCGCCTCGACCGCCATACTCACATCACCATGGCCGGTGACCAAAATCACCGGCAAATCCGAATCGATCGATCGCGCACGCTGTAAAAACTGCATACCGTCGATACCCGGCATACGGATGTCGCTGATGACGGCACCGGACCATTCGTCGGTCAACTGCTGCAGGGCCTGCTCGGCGCGACTGAAGGCCTGCACCTGATAACCGGCCAGTTCGAGTGCCTGGGTGGCCGCAACCCGGATGTGCTCCTCGTCATCGATCAGCATCACCGCGGCGGAAGAATTCGCGTTCATATCAGCGAGCTTACTGCGAGCCGAAACATGATTCATCTTTCGTTGAACCGAGGCGCGGACATAAATCCTGTCATTCTTATGCCGTTGACCTCGGATGTCGCCTGGTCTAGTTGTAGTAGGCACCCACATCCCTAGAGGAACAAGCGACATGGCCGAACTGTTTTCCGACGAATGGATGAATCAGCTCAAGGACGCCTGGAACGCCGAACCCGAAGTCCGTGAGAAGCTCGCCGAAATCGGCTTCAACTCGGTCATCACCTGCGGTTTCAAAGACGAAGACCAGCCGCGTGGGGTATTCGTGGTCGAAAACGGCGAATGCGTGCGTGCCGGCGACTATGCTGGTGAATCGCCCGATTGGGACATGCGCGCATCACGCAACGACTGGATGAAATGGGTCGAAAACGGCATCGGCATGGCCGGCATGGGGACGGCCTTCGCGATGGGCAAGCTGAAGTTCAAGCACGGCGATTTCAAATCGATGATCAAAGATCCGCGCATGGCCGGTCCTTTCGTGAAGAGCTTCGGCCTGATGCAGAAAATCGGCGCCGAGTAACGATCCGTTAAGCGCCGCCAGCGGCGGCGCGCATCTCGTCCCAGGCCGGCAACGTCAGCGTAAACACCGCACCACCGTCGTGCGCATTGCCCGCGGTTAACGAACCGCCAAGTCGCTGAACGATGGTGTAGGAGATCGACAGCCCAAGCCCCAGGCCGCTGTCGCTGGTCGTGAAAAAGGGATCGAAAATGCGCCCCAGATTGTCGGCAGCAATGCCCGGACCGCTATCGCGTACCCGCAATCTCACCACATCGCCGTCCTGGCCAGCGGAGATCTCGATACGTTTGACCGGATGATCGTGCAAGACATCGCAGGCGTTGCCGATCAGATTCACCAGCACCTGCTCGAGCTGCACCATATCGGCGATGACCGACAAATCGCCGGCCGGCAGATTGATCGACAATTCCACCCCGGCGTTTTGCATCCGGCTACGCACGATACGTTGGGCACCATCCAGGCAGGCACGCAAAGAGACCCGAATGCGCTGCCCCGTCGCCTTGCGCGAAAACACTTTGAGCTGACTGCTGATCTGAGCCATGCGTCCGGTCAACTCGCTGATCTGTTGCAGATTCCAGGCCGCCTGTTCGAGATTCTCGCGTTCCAGATAGGTGCGCGCGTTATCGGCATAGGTTCGCATCGCCGCCAGCGGCTGGTTCAGTTCGTGGTTGATACCGGCCGACATCTGTCCAAGCGCGGCCAGCTTGGCCGCCTGAATCAATTCATCACGCGTGCGTTCGTGTTCCTCGACCTCCTGACGAAGCAGCCGGTTGGCTTCGGTCAGATCTGCGGTACGCCGCGATACCCGGCGTTCCAGCTCGAGCAAAGCCTCCTGCATCACTTGGTTCTTTTCCGACTCACGCTCGCGCCGACGCCGGCTGCGCGCGGCGATCAACCAGGTGACCGTCGCCAGCAAAAGCAGCAGACTCATCACGAACAAACGTGTCTGCCATACCTGCGGCGCGACCACCTGGGGTGAAACCAACAATTGCACATGCCAGCCGGCCACCGGCATCTCTGTCTCGACCGCAAGAAAGGTCTCGCCCCGGGATTCGTTTACCCGCCACATGCGGCCGTCGGACGAACGCACCGCCGGCGCCGCGGCGAATACCGGCGTCAACTCACCGTCGGGATAACGCCGCGATTCGCGGATACGCGCAATGACCTCGGCCCCGAGCGGATGCAAGGTATGGAACAACCATTGCGGCCGGGTCGAAATGAAGATCACACCGTCGGGATCGCTCACCACAAGCTCGGTCGCCTGGCCACGCCAGTCGTATTCCAGGGTGTCGATCGCAACCTTGACCACAATGACACCGGCCGGATCGCGATTACCGCCGACCGGATACGAAAAGTAGTAACCTCGCCGGCCCGAGGTCGTACCCAACGCATAATAACGTCCGGGCCGGCCTTTCATGGCCTCAACGAAATACGGTCGAAAGTCGAAATTACGCCCGACGAAAGTTCGCTCGTCGCGCCAGTTGCTGGCCGCCAGGGTTTCACCGGTCGCATCCATCAGATAGACGTCGAGCGCACCGCTGATGGCGTTCACATGACCGAGAAAACGATTGACCGCATCACGCAGCCCCTGGTCATCCGGCAGCGCCAACAAGGCCTGCAAACGATGATCGTCCGCCAACAGGGCCGGCAAAAAGGCATAACGACCGAGTTGCCCGGACAAATGGGAAACGTAGAGATCGAGTTCCTGGCGGCTCTTGCGTTCGAGTTCGTCGAGTAGGGATTCCCGCTGCAAACTCCCAAGCCACCAGGACAGTACCAGCATAAACGCCAGTAACAACAACGGGCCGGCGATCGCTGCCGGCCACCGGGAACGAACGGCGTCAGCCGTCGAGTTCGAGGACACCATCCATTTCCACGTTGGCATCACGCGGCAAAGCGGCTACGCCAATCGCCGCGCGCGCCGGATAGGGTTTCTGGAAATACTCCGCCATCACCTCGTTGACCAAAGCGAAATTCGCCAAATCCACCAGAAACACGTTCAGCTTGACCATATCGTCAAGACTACCGCCAGCAGCCCGCGCGACCGCCTGCAAATTGTCGAATACCCGCCGGACCTCGGCCTCGGTGTCACCCTGCACCAGGGTCACGGTCTGCGGGTCCAGCGCGATCTGACCGGACAGATACACAGTCGTGCCGACCTTGACCGCTTGGGAATAGGTACCGATCGCCTGCGGCGCCAGATCGGTGGTGATGACTTCTCGACTCATTTATCAAGAGCTCCTTGCTAAGTGGGTAACTAAGCGCTTTAAATTCGCCAAACGGATCATGGCGTTAACGAGTTCACGGCAGACACGCCGCCAACGTCTAAGCTTCGGACATGATCGCACTCTATCGAAAGCGCCTCTCGCTGCCCAGCCCGTTGCTGATGTCTTTGTTTGCTTTGCTGCTGGCCGCCTGCGACAGCCCGCCGCCAGCACCGAAGACCGCCGAACCGGTGCCCAATGTCTATCTCGAAGCCGTCCAGGAGGCCGAAGCCCTCAAACACAGCATCGAGGAACGCAACCTGGAGCAACGAAAGATCGATGAACTGCTCGGGCGTGACGCAGCACCGCAGCGGTAAAACCGTTTTGTTTGATACGCGCTTCGCGCGATCTTTTTGATTGCGCTGAGCACAGCGCGCCAGCGTTACCTTTCTTTGCTTGCCCACACTGCTGTCCGGAATAAACCCTTTGCACGGTGGTAAGTGCTTGAAGCGCCGTCGTTACAAGGGTAGAACCCAAGGACGTGACTCAAAAACAACGGGC
>JANQLO010000017.1 GCA_028280505.1 Chromatiales bacterium
GCTCGGCGGCATCGCAATCGCCATCGGCGCCATGGTCGATGCGGCCATCGTGATGATCGAGAATGCCCACAAACACCTCGAGCGCTATCGCAACGACTACGGCCATCCGCCGCAAGGCAAGGAACACTGGGCGGTTGTCACCCACGCCGCCGGCGAGGTCGGTCCGGCGTTGTTCTACTCGCTGTTGATCATCACACTGAGCTTCCTACCGGTGTTCACGCTGGAGGCTCAAGAGGGCCGGCTGTTCTCGCCGCTGGCCTACACCAAGACTTACGCAATGGCTGCATCTGCCGGCCTTGCAGTGACGCTGGTGCCGGTGCTGATGGGCTATTTCATCCGCGGCCGTATCCCAGCCGAAAACAAGAACCCGTTGAACATCTTTCTGATTTGGCTCTATCGACCGCTGCTACTGGCGGTGTTACGGCTACCCAAGTCGACGCTACTGGTGGCGCTGTTGGCGATGGCCAGCCTGGTGATCCCGATCAGCGGTATCAGCGGCTTTCTGACACCGCTGAAGTGGCCCTTCCAACTGGTCGAATCGGCGACCGGTGAGCCGCAAGCAATGGTGGCGCGAATCGAACAGGCCAAAGAGGATCTCACCCGCAACTGGCGCACGACCTTCCGCGACACCCCCTGGCTGGCGCGTTTCGCCGACGGCCTGGGTTCGGAGTTCATGCCCGAGTTGGACGAGGGCGACCTGATGTATATGCCGACAACACTGCCGGGACTGTCGATCGGCAAGGCGCAGGAACTGCTTCAGCAGACCGACCGACTGATCGCCAAAGTCCCCGAGGTACGCCAGGTGTTCGGCAAGATCGGCCGCGCCGATACCGCGACCGACCCGGCTCCGCTGACGATGATCGAGACCGTGATCCAGCTCAAACCGCGCGATCAATGGCGACCCGGCATGACGACGCAAAAGCTCATCGAGGAATTGGACGCGACAGTGCAATACCCCGGCGTGACCAATGCCTGGGTCATGCCGATCAAAACTCGCATCGACATGCTGGCGACCGGGATCAAAACGCCGGTCGGGATCAAGGTCGCCGGCGCCGATCTGGACGAGATCGAGCGCATCGGACGCGAGATCGAGAAGGTCGTGATGACAGTGCCCGGTACCGCATCGGCTTATTCCGAGCGGGTCGCCGGCGGACGCTATATCGATATCGAACCGGACCGGATCGCCGCCGCGCGTTACGGCCTGAACATCGACGATCTGAACCAGGTGATCGCAGCCGCGGTCGGGGGCATCAATATCACGCAAATGATCGAGGGCCTGGAACGCTACCCGGTCAATCTGCGCTTCCCGCGCGAGCGCCGCGACGACCTGGAAAAGCTACGGGCGTTGCCGCTGGTCACGCCGAGCGGCGCCCAGATCCCGCTGGCGCAGGTCGCCGATGTACGCATTGTCGATGGCCCGCCGATGCTCAAGAGCGAGAACGGGCGGCTCAACGGTTGGACCTTCGTCGATATCCGCGATGCCGATCTCGGCACCTATGTCGCGGCAGCCCAGCAGGCGGTACGCGAACAGGTCGAGCTACCGGCCGGCTATTCCATCACCTGGTCGGGTCAGTACGAGTACATGCTGCGGGCGCAAAATCGCCTGAACCAGGTGATCCCGCTGACGCTGGTGATCATCTTCGTATTGCTTTACCTCACTTTCCGTCATGCCGGCCAGGCATTGCTGGTGATGGCCTCGCTACCCTTCGCGCTGGTCGGCGGTTTCTGGCTGATCTTCCTGCTCGACTTCAACCTCTCGGTCGCGGTCGGTGTCGGCTTCATCGCGCTCGCCGGCGTGGCCGCGGAATTCGGCGTGGTGATGCTGGTCTATCTCGACAACGCGCTCAGGGATCATGCCCGCCAGGGGCCGCTGACGCCGACGATCCTGCGCGCCGCGATCATGGAGGGCGCCGTCATGCGGGTACGGCCCAAAGCGATGACCGTCGCGACTATCATCGCCGGCCTGATGCCGATCTTTCTGGGTACCGGCACAGGCTCCGAGGTTATGAGCCGTATCGCCGCGCCCATGATCGGTGGCATGATCACCGCGCCCCTGTTGTCGTTGTTTGTGATCCCTGTGATCTATCTGCTGTGGAAAGAACGCGGCCTGACCGCGCCGGAAGGGGACGTCGACATCGACGAGAAACAGCAAGCACTTTCAACCAGTCGTTGATTAAGGAGTAGATATGTACGGATTCCACGCCCATCCCAAAGGCGGCTTCGAACAAACCATCGCAGCCGTCACCGAGGCTTTGAAGTCCGAGGGCTTCGGCGTACTCAGCGATATCGACGTCGCCGCGACCTTCAAGGCCAAACTCGATATCGACCGGCGACCCTATCGTATCCTCGGGGCCTGCAACCCGGGGCTGGCCAATCAGGCCATCGGCGCGGATGCCGATATCGGTCTGCTGCTACCGTGCAATGTCGTGGTCCGCGAGGAAGACGACGGCAGCGTCACAGTCGCCTTCATGGATCCGGTCGCGGTGCTCGATCTGGTACAGCAACCCGGCGTCAACGACTTGGCCAACGACGTGCGGAACCGCCTGCAACGCGTACGTGATCAAATCGATGGCTGAGACCGCTGTCGGGGACGGCTCCGTCGCCACCCCGAAAGATCTTCTCGATTTCTGGTTCGCGGCCGGGATGCAGAAACGCTGGTTTCGTGCCTCCCCGACATTGGACGACGAGATCCGGCAACGTTTCGAGACCAGCTGGCAGGCCGCGACGATGCACGAACTGGACCACTGGGCCGACGATCCCGAAGGTGCACTCGCGCTGGCTATCCTGCTCGACCAGTTTCCGCTGAACATGTTTCGCGGACAGGCCAAGGCCTTCGCCAGCGAAGCGCATGCCATCGAGATCACGCTAGCCGCCGTCGAAAGAGGTTTGGACAAGGCGATCCCCCGCGATCGCGTGGCCTTTCTGTACATGCCCTTGATGCACAGTGAAAATCCGGCCCATCAGGCGCTATCGGTAGAGCTTTACGAGGCGGCCGGATTGAATGCAAATGCGCGCTTCGCCAGACATCATCGGGAACTGATTCGACGCTTTGGCCGCTTTCCGCATCGCAACGTCATACTCGGACGACAAAGCACATCGGCCGAACTCGACTATCTGGCATCGAAAGAGGCCTTCACCGGCTGAATACCCGAACCCCATGCCGGACACCAATACTCAAAATCGACACGGCCACATCGCAATCGATTCGACGCACCCATGCCTGGCCGAGCAAGACGACGCAGAATTGAGACGCTGTCTGACGGATATGTTGAAAGCACTGCCGCCGGACACCTTGCCGCTGCAATCCTGCTGTACACAAGGTGGCATTGTCGACGAGACGGAACGAACGATCGGCCTGCTCGGCTATGAACGCATGGATTGGGGCGTCCGCGTTCGTGCCGACGTATTTTTCATCGAGATCGTCGGCGGCTGCAACTGCCACGATGAGCCCGTTCAGCACAACGCCTACTGCGTCATCGAGATCGACTTGAAACACCGAGATGGCGGCATCGACATTAAGCTTGTAACAAACTAGTTTTGGCCGTTCGCGGACTGGCGGGCGGCAAGATAGGTCGCGCTGCTCAGGGCGAAGAACTTGTCCTTAGGTACCGGACGGCTGAACAAATAACCTTGCAGGTAGGCACAACGATGTGCCAGCAGCCAGTCACGCTGTTGCTCGGTCTCCACACCCTCGGCAACCACGCCTTTGCCCAGCTCCCGGCCGAGATTGAGTATGGTATCGACCAAGGCGCAATCACGCTGATCGGCGGGAATGTCGTCGATGAAGGTCTTATCGATCTTGATAGTATCGACCGGCAGCCGTTTTAGGTAGGCAAGGGACGAAAACCCGGTGCCGAAGTCATCGAGTGCGATCTTGACACCGAGTGTCTTGAGCTCGTCGAGCAGACGCTCGGCGCGTTGCACATCCTGTAGCAGGGCGCTTTCCGTCATCTCCAAATCAAGTACGCAAGAAGGCAGATCGGTTTCTTTCAACAAATCGCCGACCTTGGCCGCGAAATCGTCTTGTTTGAGCTGATGTGCGGATACATTGACATGCATGCTCACCGAATAGTCGACTTCGGCCTGCCAGCGGGCGGCCGTCATCATGGCCTCGCGCAATACCCAATCACCGATCTGGTTGATCAAACCGCTCTGCTCCGCGACCTCGATGAAGCTCCCCGGCAACAAAGTACCGTGTTTTGGATGATGCCAACGTAGCAGCGCCTCGGTCGACGTAATCCGGCCTGTCGCGCTCTCGATGATCGGTTGATAGTAGACCTCGAACTCGTCTTTATCCAAAGCCGACCGCATTTCATCGCGCAAAGCCAACTGGTGGCTGACCTCTTCGGACATTGCATTATCGTAGAACGCAAAGTGATTCGGTCCGCGCGACTTTGCAGCATACATCGCCGTATCGGCATTCTTGAGCAGCGTATGCACATCCCTGCCATCGCCGGGATAGAGGGCGACGCCGCAACTCCAGGTCACATAAGTTTCGTATTCGCCAATCGTGTAGTAACGACCGACACAGCCGAACAAGCGCTCGATGACCTGCCCGATACGTGCGGGATCGTTGTAATCCTCGATGACGACGACAAACTCGTCGCCACCGATCCGCACGACGGTATCGCTCGACCGCAACACCTCGCGCATCGCCTCCGCCACCTGGGTCAACAGGTAATCTCCATACTCGTGACCGAAGCTGTCGTTAATGGACTTGAAACCATCGAGATCGATGAATGCCAGGGCCACTTTATGACGGTTACGCCTTGCACTTGCCAGCGTTTGTTCCAGGCGACTGTGTAAGTAGGCTCGATTGGGCAGGCCGGTCAAAACATCGTGCGTCGCCATGAATTCGGCCTGGTCACGCTGTGCTTTGAGTTCGGTATTGGCCTCGGCCAGACGGTTCATCATGACGACAAAAAACTTCGGCATCAGCACCAAGCCGAACATCAAACCGATGTAGGTCGCCGGCTGCTCCCATAGAAAGCCGCTGATGGCCATCGCACTGGTGAAACCCAGCAAGCCGAACAGAGTGGCGAACTGCATCGGGTACTGGCCGTAACGCAATCCGTTACCGATCATTACCCAAAGAAACAATGGATAGAAAGCAATCCCGGCACCGGAGAAGTAGGCCGTCAGATAAGTCGCAACGGCCAGGTCGAGCAATATCACCAAGTATCGCCGCCAGGCATGTTGTTCCCGATGGCGGGATACGATCGACAAGTAAAAAATGCTCGCCAACAAATAGGCCAGCGACAACATAAACGGCTCGTCGCCATGCCCAAAGTAAAGTGCACCGAAAAACACGATGCTGCCGAGCGCTGCAAGGATCACCCGCGTCAGTGCCTGGCCTTGTTCTTGCGTAAAGCCGCCGGGCGAGCGGAAGAACCATGATTGCCATGGTGACCGCGGGCGCACCTGGGGTGCCGACTCCGTACTCAACTGAGCGTCCGGTGACTGCGATTCGGTTTGTCTGACATTTCGCCCCATTAAGCCAGAATCAAAACGGCCCTTCAGAATTCAGCGGCGGCGAGTGGCGGTTCTTGAAACAATGGCATTTTGAATAGAGGCGGTCGCCTCGAAGTTCGAAACAGGTATCGACTGCCGTTTTGGACCATTTAGATTAATCCGGTCGAGGGCCGAGATGACTCACCGCTCAGGTAGAACGTATCAACACTCGGCTTTGATCAACAAGCGTTTGGCACTACCGCTTTCTTTTTTGACCGGCTTTTCACGTTGGAGCGCCTTGACTTCGTCGCTACCTAATCCCAGTCCGAGGCCGAGTCCCAAGGGGTCGTCTTCGGGCGGTGGCGATGTCGCGGCCTTTTGACTGGCCTGCACTTCGGGTGAACCCAAGCCCAAACCCAGTCCCAGGCCCAACGGATCGGCCGCAGCCGGTGGCGCCGTTTTTGTTTGAGCGGATACGGGGTTCACCACCTTGGGGGTCAGCCCTGATGCAGCCACATAATCACCCTCGAAGTAACAGGCGACTGCTTGGTAGTGCGCACGCTGTACCGGGTCCATCTCCGCGACGCCGGCGCTCTCGGGATCCTTGAGGTAGGCGTGCCAATAGTTATACCCACCGAGTAGCGCGTAAGCGTCACGCTCGATCAAACGTAGCAACACCGCGGCCTGGGCGGCGTGTGCAGTACCGTTGGAATAGATCACGACTTTACGTTCCGGCGGCAATGTGGCCAATGCGTCATCCGACATCAATGCGGCCAACGGGATGTGGCGCGCGCCGTCGATGTGTCCGGCATGAAACTCCGCACGTTCGCGGATATCGATCAGCTCGTAATCGCGCTGATCCTTGATGATCCAATCGGCGAGTTCCGGCACCGTGACGTGATCCTGTTCAACGGCGATAGCCTGGGCCAACTCGGCGGCCACACCGACTCGATCCATCTCGGCCTGTTCGGTACAACCAACCAGCAAGCCGGCAAAGAGCAAACCGGCTGCTAACGGAACGGTCCGGTGCATTCGTCTAATCATTGAGTCAACCTCATCAACAACGCCGGGTCGAACTGGACGGCGTACTCGCCCCAGGTACTCGCCTGACCGATTTCCACCATGAGATAACGCAGCATGAATCCACCATAGACCACCAACAGCGCCGCAGCGAGCCCGAACAAACGATTACCACGCAATGCAACCAGCTCGAACGCCACAGGCAACAGTAGGCCGGGCACCACGAACCACAGCCAGAACGGTACGGTGTACTCGCCGCCGAATACCAAGTCCAGCGCACCCAGATGCTGCGCCGCGCCGGTTGCCAGCGTGATCAAAAACAACGTGATCATCGCAAGTTCGATGGTGATCAGACCCATATCCGATGTCTCGAAAAAGCGCCGCTCTTTTCCCACCGCACCGGCCAGCAGGGGCAGCACGGCGGCAGTCGACAAACCGGAAATCAAAAACAACGGCCCGAGCATGCCGGAATTCCAGAACGGCCGTGCACTGAGGGCACTTAGCAGCACGCCTGTGTAAATACCCAAGGCAACGGCCGACGGAATCACCAACCAAGCGATTAGACGCCGCCGATTCTCGCAAAGATCGAGAATTTGACTACCGCCCGGCAACCGTTCCAACCACCCCGCCAACATCGGGTAACCGGCACGCAAGGTCGATAAGACCTGCACGATCATCAGAGGGTAAATCAGCACCAACACCCAGGCACCCCATGACATCGGCGAGGCCGGCTGGAAACTGGTGTAGAAACGGAAGACATGAATCTTGTACTCGAGATCGAGAAACAATGTGGTCATACCGAGCGACAATACGACCGGCGCCCAAAGCGCAAAGCGATTGTGCGCAAAGGCCAGATCATCCTGTTTACGTGTGAGCACGGCCCAGGCGGCGAATAACATGATCCCCGCCGCCATGCCGCCCATAAACAAATAGAAAGCGATCTCCCAGGTCCAGATACCGAGCGACGGATCGATCTTGTCGTTGAAACGGGCGGTAACCAAGACTTCCTCGATCATGGTTGCTTCCTCACTGCATTGTTCTGCGCAGACCCGGTATTCATATCAGGTAGTACACCTGCGGTTGATTACCCGTCTCCGGCATCAATACCTTGTAGCGACGCGCGCGCAACAAACGGCTGACGATACTGTCGCGGTTATCGAGGATACCGAAATACATGCAATGGGTCGGGCAACTGGCGACACAGGCAGGATCGAGTCCCCGGTCGATCCGATGATGGCAAAAGGTGCACTTATCGACATAGCCTTCGGGGCGCATGAGCATGCGCGCGTCATAAGGGCAAGCGGCGATACAGGCCTTGCAACCGGTGCACTTCGCAGCCGTAACCAACACGATGTTGGTGTCTTTCCAATGATGGCTGGCGCCGGTCGGACAACTGGTCACACAGGTCGCATGACGGCAGTGATTGCACCGCTCCGAACGGAACTCGGTCTCCAGGTCCGGGTACTCGCCACGGGTCGCCTCGACCACCCAGTCGCGGTTCAGTCCCGCGGGCACTTTGTTTTCGTTCTTACACGCCACCACACAGTCACCGCAACCGATGCAACTGAGGGTGTCGATCACCATGGCATAGGTGGTCATGTCAGCTCACCTCACGCTTGACCAGGGTGACGAAACTCGCGCGCATGCCGGTGCTGCCGGCAATCGGGTCGATCTTGACGTTATGCATCAATGCGGCATCGTCGGCACCGACGCCTTGCGTCAGGCGTTGGCGTTTGTCGGTGTGACCGAAACCGTGCACCATGAACACCGAATCGGGGCGGATGCGTTCTGTCACCCGCACACGGATTCGGTTACTGCGCCGACCCTCGGGGTTCTGCAGCTCGACATAATCGCCATTGGCAATGCGCAGCGTGGCCGCGGCAGTCGGGTGCACCCACACCGTGTTCTCCGGCATCAATTCGAACAACTGCGGGTTGTTGGTCGTACGCCCGAAGGTATGCGCCGGGGAACGACCGAAGTTCAGATGGTAGTACCCGGCCGGTGGCCGTTCCGGTGGTGTATAACGCGGCAGCGGATCCTGGCCGACATCGGCAAGGATGTTCGAATACAGTTCGATCTTGCCGCTCGGCGTATTGAACTGTACGGCTTCGTCAACACCGAAGTAAGGGGCTGTCTTACGCCCGAACGGTTTAACGCCGATCTGCTGCATCTCCGACAACGAGGAGCCGACCTGTTTGAGTTGCCAATCCAGTACTTCGCTATAGTCCTTGTAAGGAAAGTACTCGCCCAAACCCAGTCGCTCGGCGATACCCTTGGCCATCCACCAGGCAGGTTTACTCTCGTAGCCCGGTTCAAATGCCGGCATACGCAGCGCCAGCGTCGGGATGCGTTCCGCCTTGTTGCGGATATCGTCGTAACGTTCGAGATAGGTACATTCGGGCAATACGACATCGGCATAGCCCGTAATCTCGGCCGGCATGGTATCGATCACAACCATGAGCGCCAATGATTCGGCGGCGGCCTTGATTTGTTCGCCCATGCCCGGCACGGTCATCGGCAGATTGGTCGCATAGACGAACCAGCCCTTGATAAACGCGTCCGGGCCGATCGAGTGCTCGATCAGCTGGTTGCTGATACCACTGCTGACCAGCGGAAAGTCGCCCTGTACGATGGCCCGCCAGTCGCGTTGCGGCTTGGGCGGCCTGGGTGCCGGGTAATGCGGTAACTCGACCTTTTCCTGCCGATAGAATCCCCCCGGCCGACCCCAGGAGCCGAGCAAGGCGTTCAAGATCGCGATGGCGCGGCAACGCTGCGTGTCGTTTCCGTACCAGGCGGTAAAGCGTCCCGGGTGCACCAGCGAGGCCGGCATGGCCTGTGCCATGGTGCGTGCCGTTGCGCGAATGACGCCCGGTTCCAAACCGGTTTCCAGATAAGCCCATTCCGGATTGAAGGCTTGTACGTATGCAACCAATTGCTCGAAGCCGCTGCAATAGCGCGCGACATAGTCATGGTCGTAAAGATCTTCGTTGATCAGTACGTTCATCCAGGCCAGTAGCAGAGCGATATCGGTGCCGGGCTTGATCGGTAGCCAGTAATCCGACTTCGAGGCCGCCACCGAAAAACGCGGGTCAACGGTGATCAGCGTCGCACCCTTGTCCAGTGCCTGAACCCAGGTCTGTACCTGACTGTTGTGCAGGTTCTCGCCCAGGTGCGAACCGATCAGCACGATGCAGCGCGAGTTGGCCATGTCGGTGCGATCGGGGGAACCGACACCCTCACCATAGGTGAGGCCAAAGGCGGTTGCACGCGGGCCCCGACACTGCGCGAAGGAGGGGTGCGCATAAGCGTGCGACCCAAACGCTCGAAGCATGTGGCGAAAGTGTTTACCGCCATCACCATGCGAGAGCAGCGCCAGCCGGTCCCTGCCGTGTTGCTCACCAATCGCATTCATGCGCTTGGCAATGAAGTCGAAAGCCTCATCCCAGCTCACCGGCATGAACTGTTGCTGGCCGCCTTTTTCGACACGCAGCAACGGCTGACGTAAGCGGTCCGGATCCAGGTAGGCACCGATGCCACCGGTACCACGGGTACACAGCCGGCCCTCACAATGCGGGTCGTCCGGATGGCCAACCACTTTCCAGGGTTTGCCATCCTCCTGATACAGCGTGCCGGCGCACTGCCAGAAGCACATATTGCAGACCGTCGGACTGGTGGTTACCTGGCC
Organism: Chromatiales bacterium; assembly: GCA_028280505.1. Classification (GTDB taxonomy): domain Bacteria; phylum Pseudomonadota; class Gammaproteobacteria; order Chromatiales; family Chromatiaceae; genus Thiosocius. Next base: position 10,157 of record JANQLO010000017.1, read on the forward strand.
GGTGCCGGGCAACGGCTTGCTCGCACAACCACCGAGCAGCACCGGCATGGTGCCGCCGACGCCCAGCGCTGTCGAGATCTTGAGGAATTCGCGTCGATTCATCACAACACCGGTCCTTCAGAGTTTGAAGCTACCGTCTTTGGCAATCACGATGGTTTCGTTGAGGAAACGGTTCTTGATGCCCTTTTGGCGCAAGGTCTCGTGCGCCATCTCGGCACGGATACCATTGGCACAATAGATCAACACTTCTTTGTCCTTCGGCAACCCGGCGATCATGTCCTCGAGCTTTTCCAGTGGGATATGGCGGGCACCGATAATGACGCCTTCCGCGGCTTCCTGATCACTGCGAACGTCGACTAGCACGACACCTTCACCGGATTCTTGTAGCGCAACGAATTCCTCCGGGGCAATCGCGCCGGGCGCGAGTTTTTTCTGGAATACGACCCGGGTCGCCGCCGGTCCGCCTGCACTGGGCAACGCGGCCGCCCGCCAACCATTGAACCCGCCTTTCAGCACCGTCACCTTGTTGTATCCCCAGCTCCGCAACTCCTTGTAAGCGAGCAGTGCAGCCGGTGCGGTATGACTGTCGGCGTACACGATCAACGGCGCCCGCATATCGGAAACACCGGGAAGTTGCGCGATCGTCTGCCGATCAATGAACTGTTGCGTCATCGCTTGCAGCTGGGCAGTGGGCAGCGCGACCGCACCTCGGATATGTGACTGATTGCTTTGCGCCACATCACGTACATCCAAGATCACATGCTGTGGGTTGAGGTTCTTCGCCAGCCACGCGGGCTCGGCGTGCACAGGCAGCTTGGCCTTCTTCCAACCCGGCAACCCGGCCTGAAACCCTTTGAGATTGGTATAACCGGCTTGTTGTGCCAACTTAACGGCAACACCGGTATACGGGCAGGTCGGACCACCGCAGTAGAACACCAACATCGTATTCTTGTCCGTCGGCAACTTACTCAGAAAATCTTCATCTTTCGGGAAAGCCGACTTGGCACCGGGGACATGTCCGCCACCAAAGCGCTTGCCGGGACGGGCATCGAATAGGTGGTAAGGCTGTCCACCTGTCATGATGCCGATCAATTGCTCGATACTGATCTCGACACCCGGCGGAAGACCGAACACGATCTTCTTGATGCTGCTGGCCGGTTTACCGGGTTCACGCTGAACCTCGATCAAATCCGGTGGACCGAAATCCTTCAATCCGGACGCCCCGTCGTATTGGGTGTTTGGATCGGTACGAACCACGACCTTGCTGACCGAATTGTCTTTGCCCTTGACATCGATCTGGATCGTACCCGCCTGCTTCGATACCACCGCGATCCGACCTTTGACCGTCTCAGCATGGACGATGCCGATGCATGTGGCGATGAGAAAAACGAGTATGAGTCTTTGCATTGTCGTCTCTCCTTATTTAGCGGTTATGCGGATACCCGACCATTCGGGTACCACCGTCCCAAACTCTTGTTCAATGCAACTTGGTGCCCGAACACCGATGTTCGACGCACGTTCCGATTCAATCGGCGTTATGCCGTCGTTCGAATCCGTCCCAGTTGCATTGCTCACGTGCCTGTTGTCGGCGCAGGTACTCACAGTGAACCGGTAACGCGGCCTTGGCCAACAACGTGAACAACAAAAACCCGAGTGCCCATATGCCGATCGAGACCATGACCTCGATCAGGCTGGGTGTGTATTCATAAATCTCGCCGATTGGTGTGGGCACGAATGCCGGAACGATCAGGCCCATGCCTTTTTCGATCCACACGCCGACGATAATCAGCACGAATGCGATGTTCATGTAGATGGGGTTATGGCGCAGCGGATGGATCATCAGGATCACGACTGCGATGCAGAGCAACGCAATGGCGGTCCAGATCCATGGCGTCAATGCGGCATGGCCATCCAGTCCAAAGTAAAGATAACGCGCCGAGGCCGCATGTTCGCCTTCGTTGTAGAACTCGGTGAACAATTCGGCGAGCATGAAGAACAAGGTCACTTGCAATGCGATGGTCGCGACCAGGGCCAAATGATTGATGACGCTCTGGCGAATCGGGTAATCGCTAATCGCACGGATGATCTGCAGGCCGATCGCCATCAATGCCGGTCCTGACGCGAACGCCGACGCGATAAAGCGCGGCGCCAGCAATGCATGATTCCAGAACGGCCGGCCCGAATTCGCCGAATACAAAAATGCGGTCACCGTGTGGATAGAGATGGCCCAGAAGATCGCCAGCAACACCCACGGAAAGTAGCGGCGCTCGTTCGGCTCTTTGTTCTGGTAATGGTTGTAAACGATGTAGAACGAAATCCCGACATTCAGTAACAGATAACCGTTCAAGACGATCACGTCCCACGCCAACATGGACTGAGGAAAGTTGAACCGACCGATACCCGGTATCAGATGCCAAAAACGATCCGGCCGACCAAGATCGACAACGACGAACAGGATCGCCATGGTCACGGCGGCGATCGCCATGGTATCGCCCATCAGAACCACGTCTTTGATATCACGGCGATGGAAGATATAGGCCGGTACGACTAACATCACGGCCGCCGCGGCGACGCCGACCAGGAATGTGAAGTTCGCAATATAAAAACCCCACGACACCTGATTGGTCATATGGGTTACGACCAGACCATCGCGCAATTGCAAATAATAGTGCCAGCCGCCGAGTAGAATCAGCGCGAACAGAAAACCGACCCAGACCCAATAGGCCGGCGGCCCACGGAACATATGGCCGAGGCTCTGGAGCACGAACCGCAACAATGTCGGTTTGGACTCAGGCATCGCGGTAGTACCAGAACTTGGGCTCGGTCCCCAGTTCTTCTTTCAAGCGGAACACCGCTTTGTGTTTCAGCACATAACGGATTTCGCTGTCGGGATCGAGCAGATTGCCGAACACGCGGGCACCGGTCGGGCAGGCTTCCTGGCAGGCCGGCTGGCGGCCGTTGCGGGTTCGTTGGACACAGAAGTGGCATTTCTCGACCACGCCGCGTGGACGCGGACGATTACTGAGATAATGGGTATCCGGATTGATGTCGTCCGGCGCCAAATCGGGCGTGGTCCAATTGAAATGGCGTGCCTGGTAAGGGCAGGCCGCCATGCAATAGCGACAGCCGATACACCAATTGTAATCAACCACGACGATACCGTCCGGCTCGGTCCAGGTTGCCTCGACCGGACAGGCCTTTACGCAGGGCGGGTTGTCGCACTGCATGCATTGCATCGGCAGATAATATTTGCCTTCAACCGGCACCGTGTCGTGATCGTAGTAGTGATCGCCGTGGCGCAGATCGAGACTGCCGTGATCCATTTCGACCACCCGAATGTACTGGGTGTCGGGCGCGAGATTGTTTTCCTCGACACAGGCATGGACGCAATCACGATACCCGCGGCACTTGGAGATATTGATGGCATAGCCGAACACCACGCCTTCCCGTGGCGGCGTGTTGCGGCAATCGATATCGACACCGTAGCGACGCTTGGCCTGGCGCTCGATACGTTCGAGTACCGCGTCGATCTCGTCCTTGTTCATGCGCTGATAGTGTTGCTGGAAAAAATCGGCGAAGGCGTCCGACAAGGTACTGCCACCCCAAGCGCCGCCACTGGCGGCCACCGTCCCGGCCGCACCGGCGGCCGTGGCCAGGCCTTTGATGAACCGCCGGCGGGCGAGGTCGCTGACCTGCTCCGGTGATTTGTCCTTGTCAGGACGCTTCATCGTTCTTCACCGTCTGTTTGGCGGTCGGCACCGCTGTTGCCGGTTCCCCCATGCCTTTGTCTTGCCGGGCCTGAGCCTCGCGCTGCCAATCCGGTGTATGGCCCGGTCCGGCATGCCCACGCTGTGATTCGGGCACCCAATGCTCGGGGCGGGGCAGGCCGACCCGCATTTCCGGGCCGGACATCGGCTTGCGCGGATCGAACGCCGGGCGATGCTGGTAATGACACGCCGTGCAACTCAGTACTTGGCGCGTCCCCTGCCAATCACCGACCCGTTTACCATGCGCGCCATTTGCCCAGTCATAAGCCTGGCGCGAATGACACTGACCGCAAACGATGTACGCATCGGCAAAATCCACCGCCTCACCTTCGAGTGTTTTGAGGCCGCTGCCGTTCTTGAGATCGTGACAGGTGAAACACCAAAACCCACCTTTACCGTGCAAGCCATGTTCGAGCTCGAAGTTATCGTGCGGTGACTTGAGCTCGCGCGGCTCGGGATTGCTGACAACCCATTGATGGCAGTTCGAGCAGGGGTGCATATCGCTATCACGCTGACTCGGGATCACCTCGAAAGAGGGCAAGCCGGCGAAAATCGGATAGGCCGGGCGGGGCGTGGACGAAAAGTCCGGCACCGCGTTTTCCGCGCTACGTGCAAAATCGGCAGCGTCGACAGCGGGCGTTTTCGTCTCCGCCGGCGCCACCGATCCCGATTTGCCGGTGACCGGGGTATCGTCCATCGCTTCGAACGCGCCCCAGTCCCAGTCGCCACCATTATCCTGAGCGTAGACCCGGTTCCCCAGGGTGGCCAGCGCGAGGCTGACCACCAGGGTGACGAGCCAGACTGTATAGCCGATAGGCCGTTTGCCGCGCTTCACGAGCCGCCCCCATCGAGTTGCTGAAATACCTCGACTGCTACAACCGGATCTCGGCAGAGGCCGCGAGCTTCGGCTTGAGCAAATCGTCCGGGATCTTGCCTTTCAGCTTGCCTTTGATCGGCGGCAGCAGCAGATCATACAAAGCCTCGGCGCGAACGATACGGGTAGCCGACTCGATTGGAATCTCGTATTCGACGGTGCGTGTCTCGTTCGGCTTCAGCCGTGTATCACTAAGCACCTGGGTGGCCTTGGGCGGGATGGTGGGCTTGCCGTCCGCACCGCCGAGGGTGTACCAGAAGGCCGACTTGGGGTCGTCCTTGATCGGATGAACCTTATAGTTCTTCCACAGCTCTTTTCCATCCTTGTCATAGCTGGCGATACGGATAAAAAAGTTGCGGAAAGGCGCACCAGTCGGATAGGCGTGCGGTAAACGGTTGCGCAGCGTCAACGTTGCCTTGAGCATATCGCCTTCACGCCTGGTTTCCATGGTCATCGCGATGCCGCGGGTGATCATCTTGGCATCATGACCGCCGGCCATGGTGTGATCGGGGATGCTCACGGTCTCGCCCGGGACGACTTTACCGTCTTTCATCTTCGGCACCGTCACGATTGCCATATGGCAGGACTGACAATTGATGAAACTCGCCGATGCTTCGTATTCGTCGCCCGTGCGGCACAAGGGGGTGCCATGGAAATTACTGCGCTTTTCATGGCAACCCATGCAGGCAGCGTTGCTTTTGAACAACGCGGCCTTATTGCCTTCCATCGGGATGGGGTGATGAACCGGCGTAGGCCAAGTAGCACCTTCGGGCGTGCGCCCGGTGGTGTAGGTGATGCCCGACGGACCATACAGCTTGGTCGTATCCATTTCGTAAGCATCGATACCATACGCCGGCTTGCCGTTCGGTTTAGTCGTGCCTTTGAACTTGCTGAAGGAATGACAGGTGGTACAGCCCACGCCTGCCGCATAGGCCGGTTTGGCATCCAGTTTGGTCTTCTTCTCGAAGGCAGCGACGGGGGCGTGGCATTTGAGGCAGACCGGGTATTGACCCTTTTTGCTCTTCAGGCCTTCCTGCAGAGGATCGCCCATGACCTGGCGATAAAAGGCGCCGTGAATAGGATCTTTTAATGCCGAACTGTTGGCATGCATGGACCCTGCCCACTGGGTATAAATCTCTTCATGACACTGTTTGCAGGCCTTGGCTTCGACATGATGTACCGAAGCATCAACACTCATTGCGGGGGCAGCAAAAAACATCGCGGTGCCCAAGCTGGCCAACCAACGGGCGATACGCAAGTTCATTTTTATCCTCCAAGATGGCAGTGGTTCGTTCCTGAATGGGTGTCGCGGTTTGAGGCGATAAAGCGACAATACTTTTTTCGTCCTTGGCTAAGGAAAGCAGACCGGGTGATATATACCATTGATCCAAATTAAGTTGGTTCAAGATAACTATTACCAATAGCCACCAAGCTTGCGAATACACGACACAGATCAATTCCATGTCACACTGAATTGCTCAGATATTGATATAAAACCGTAGGTTAGAGAAGATTTGCATAGACGGTTAGTAACATTATTAATTAATGAATCATTACATTTGACATACATCAAAACCCAAGGGACAGTTCCCGTGAACTTATTAAATGACCGGTCCCGTTTTTTGCCGCAGCCTTCTTAATTAACGCCCTAAATCCAGTCGCTTAATTCAAGCGCGAAACTCAACCAATATAGCTTCGTTTTACACGGCACTTGCGGTCCGGACAGTCCGTTGCCAAGACAAAAGCGGCTTAGCCGAGCTTCCGTTATTTGCACACGGAGAAACACCAACCGTTTACTGTTCAACTTCACGCCGAGCCTTGACCAATAAGTCCTCAGTCCGGCCTCAAACGCAATCGACAGGAAATCAAGATGAAGCAGCTTTTTATGACGGCACTATGCGGCACCGTCGCTTTGGGTACCCATGCCGACGAAAACGACACGTTACGAAAAGCCAGTCCACACTCCGTGATGACGACTGTCGAGCGTTTCGAAGCCGCTGTCCGCACAAAAGGTGAAGGTATTTCCTCGCATCGACCACGGCGCAGCGGCAAGGGAATTCCAGCAAACCATGCGGCCCGCGGTGGTCGTGGCATTTGGCAATCCGAAGTACGGCACACCTTTTATGGTCGAAAACCCCGAAGCCGGGATCGACTTTCCACCCAAGGCGATCGTCTACGAAGATGCCGAATTTGGCTCGCCTACCACAGCGCGAGTTATCTCTACGAGGGTCTATTTCGTCGCCACGACCTCGACTATCCGGAATCCGATGTCGGCTTCTTTCGCAATGTTTTAGAGTCGCTTATCGACCGCGCTATCGGGACCGAATCGATTATCCACTAACAGCCTGCACCGCTAGGCATTACCGTGAATCGTATCTACCGACCGCCGATGAAATCCTGCTGACGCCAAGCCTCGTACGACAACACGGCAACGCTATTGGATAGATTGAGACTGCGCTGCCCGACCCGCATTGGCAGCCGGATCACTCGCTCGGGTGGCAGACTGTCGAGCATCGCCTGCGGCAGACCACGCGTTTCGGGTCCGAAAACGAAGGCATCGCCATCAACATACGCAACCTGATCATGGCGTTGGCGCCCACGAGTCGATAAGGCAAACCAACGCGGCGGATTCACGATTTTCAGAAATGCGCTGAAATCAGCATGCTGCCGAAGTTCGGCATACTCGCGATAATCCAGTCCGGCGCGCCGCAGACGCTTGTCATCCAGATCAAATCCAAGCGGATGAATCAGATGCAGACTGCTGCCGGTGTTGGCGCACAGGCGTATGATATTGCCGGTGTTCGGCGGGATCTCCGGCTGATACAAAACGATATGAAACACTGCGAGGAATCCAATCTAGATGGCTGAATCCGACCCCCGCCTTGCCCTGGATTTTTGTGGCATGCCGTTTGCGACACCCCTGGTCCTGCTGTCCGGCTGCGTGGGCTTCGGCGAGGAGTATACGCGTGTACAGGGATTCTCGAATCGTGATGCCGGCGCAGTATGCTTGAAGGGCACGACCGGCAGCATGCGTCTGGGCAATGCCCCGCATCGCGTGTACGAAACGCCGGACGGTATGCTGAACGCCATCGGACTGCAGAACCCCGGGGTCGACAAAGTGGTCGACGACATCCTGCCGACGCTGGATTTCGACGAGACCCGTTTCATCGCCAATGTCTCGGGCTCGACCATCGAGGAATACATCGAGGTAACGCGGCGTTTCGACGACTCGCCGATCGATGCCATCGAAATCAATATTTCCTGCCCCAACGTCAAAGAAGGCGGCGTCGCCTTCGGCAATGACCCGGACATGTCGGCGCGCGTTGTCGAGGCCTGTCGTAAAGTCACCGAAAAACCGCTGATTACCAAACTATCCCCCAATCAGACGGATATCGCCGAGAACGCTCGGCGCTGTATCGATGCAGGTACCGACGCCTTTGCCGTAATCAATACCTTGATGGGTATGGCAATCGACATAGAAGCCAGGACACCGTACATCGGAAACAACCAGGGCGGCCTGTCGGGGCCGGCGATCAAACCGATCGCGATACTCAAGGTGCATCAGGTGTATCAGGTAACCAAGGACCATGGCATCCCGATCATCGGCCAGGGCGGGGTAACCACCGCAGAAGATGCGATCGAGTTCCTGCTCGCCGGTGCCGACGCAATCGGTGTCGGCACCGCACTGTTCTACGACCCCCTGATTCTGCCCAAGATCAACCAAGGCATTGTCGACTATCTGGATCGCCACCGCCTCGAACACGTTGGCCAAATTACGGGTGCGCTGCAGCTCAATACGGCCCGACCGGGCCAGCAGTGCGGCTGCTGACAGGGCATTCGGCACCCGGCATTGACGCCAAACATTAGCAATAGGTTATACTCGGGCCACGCGTCCCACAGCGGACGTAGAAGACTCTCAACCGAATCTGGAGAGAACCATGAGTGATATCGAAGCCCTGAAGGCCGAGAAGGCCAGCCTGATCGCCGAAATGTTGGAGATGCAGAAGCAATTCATCGACATCGAGCACCAAGACGGCATTTCCGGTAAAGACTACTACTATTCGCAAGACGGACTGCTGAAAGACTATCGTGAGGTCTATATGCAGAAGGCCATGCGCGTGGTCGAACTGTCGCACCAGATCGTCGGCTCGTCGCCGCTCTGAGCGATTTGGCTTCTCGCCTGAAAGGCCCGCCTTCGGCGGGTTTTTTTATGTCTCGCAAGCAAACTGTACAATAACCCCCTGATCGGGCAAGACTTTTAAACGCTTAATACCTCAGCATGATTAATCGCCGAAATTAAAGATCAAGCACGCGCCGCCGATGTCCAAGGGAACGGGAAGCCTGTAGTTCATTATCTCTATGACAACAACTGCCGAACATCCAGCCACCGCCAAATTGCGTCAGCTCAGTACGCTACGCGAAATGCCGGCCCCCGAGCTTCAGCAGCTCAGCGAACAGCTCTATGTCGGCGAAGCCGAGAAAGGCACCATGCTGCTCGATTTTGGTGCGACGGACGACAGCACCCTGTATCTGCTCGAAGGCAGTTGCCAGCTGACCGCAGAGGATGGCAAGAAAAAAGTCATTGAACATACCGACACGTCGGCCCTAGCCCCGCTCGCGCGCCTGCGCCCCAGCCACTACCGCGTCGTTGCACTGGGCCCGGTGCGCTATCTGGTGATCGAGAACAGCCTGATTCAACACACCCAAAGCACTTTCGAACGCTCATCGTCGTTAACGCTGGAGACCTATCAGGTTGAGGAAGAAATCGATGAAATCGTCGAAGACGAAAACCGGTTGACACTGCGAATCTACGAGGACCTGAACAGCGGCCATCTATTGTTGCCGAGCCTGCCGACCGTCGCGGTGCACATCGGCGAGGCCGTCAGCGACGACAACGCCGATGCCAAACAAGTCGCCGGATTGATCGAAACCGATCCGGCAATCGCCATAAAGATCGTAAAAGCCGCCAACAGCGCACGCTTTGGCGGTGTCGCGCAGGTCGCCACGGTTACCGAAGCGGTCGCCCGCCTTGGTATGCGTAACACACAAACTCTCGTCATCACCTTCGCGCTGCGCGAACTGTTCCGAACCAAGTCCAAACCACTGGTGAAACGCATGTTGGATCTCTGGGAACACAGCAGACGCATTGCGGCAACCACACAGGTCCTGGCCGACAAAGTCGGCGGTTTCAATTCGCACGAGGCCCTGCTCGCGGGGCTGGTACACGACATCGGTGGCCTTGCCGTGGTCGCCTACGCGCGTGATTTTCCCGACATCGTCGACCATCCAGGTTCGCTCGAATCCAGCATCCGTGCATTACGCAGCCAGCTCAGTGGCATGATCTTGAGCAAATGGCAGCTACCGGCGGAATTGGTGACCGCGGCCAAAGAGGCGGAAAACTGGTATCGGGAACATGAAGGCGACCCCGACTACGGCGATCTGGTGATCGTCGCGCAGATTCACGACGGCATCGGCGGCGACCTCGACCCCGATAAAGTGCCCGCTTTGGGCCGTTTGGGCCTTTCACCGAGCGAGGTCGACCAAGGCTTATCGCTGCTCAACCAAGCCGACGACGAGATCGCTGCGGCTAAAGAACTGCTCACCGACTGAACATCCGTCTCAAGCCGCATAGCCAAGGCCTGAACGGAACGCTAACATCGGTATTCCAACGATACGGCGCCGAACCGGGACGCCGACGGAATCAAAACAATGCCGTTGTCCGACCAACCAAACACGATAACCAAGGCCCTGCGCCGAGTAAGCGGTCTTACCGACCTTGACGAAGGCCGGCTTCACGAACTTGCCGGGCAGTTGCGCCTGCAGCATGCGGCGCCAGGCAGCTGTCTGCTAGAGCTCGGCAGTGAGGACCCTCGGCTGTTGTTCTTGATAGACGGCGAACTCGAACTGCTGGCCGCCGACGGCGCAGCACGCCAAGTCAGGCACACCGACCCTTCGTGCGACGGCCCGGTGTCACGTTTGCGGCCGTCTCATTATCAAATCACCACGACCAGCCAGACCAGCTACCTCATGGTCGAGCCTGCGCTGCTCGACAACTTCATCGCCCAGATACCGGACCAGACGATGTTGGTCGAGGAAGCCTATCTGGTCGATGAGCCGAATGAACTGATCGATGCGAGCGCAACCCATCCGTTGATGTTCGATCTATTCGATGACATCAACCATGGACGCATCATCGTGCCATCCGACCCGGAGATCGCGATCAGGGTAGGGCACGCACTCAGCGATCTCGATACCGGCAATCGTCGCTTGGCCGATACCCTGTCGATCTGCCCGGCCTTGACTCTCAAGGCAATGCGCAGCTTGATGAACGATGATTCACGACCGCCGATTCGCAGCGCCTTTCAAATCATCGAACGTGTGGGACCGGAGCAAATTTACGGTCTGGCGGTTAATTGTGTATTGCGTGAATCATTGCGGACCGATTCGACACAGGTCCGCGACCGCATGCAGCAATGGTGGCGAAACACCATGCGGGTCGCGGCAATCGCCCGTATCCTGGCACGTAACGACAGTCCGCTCGATCCCGATTATGCCGCACTGATCGCGCTGTTTCATGCGATCGCCGAACCGGTCATGCTGGGCTATGCCGGCCCGCATGAGGATCTACGCGACCCCATGGCTCTGGACAATGTGCTTTATGACAATCGTGCCGAACTCGGACGCATACTACTGACCCTGTGGCACATGCCGCGTGAGATCGTCGAGGCGGCAACTCACAGCAATCACTGGGAATACGACCATCCCGGCGCCGCCGACTACACCGACCTGATCCTGGCCGCACGCTGGCACGCGGCAATAGGCGAACCCGGCCGCCCAATGCCGAAGTTTCAGGATATTCCCGCGTTCAAACGGCTTAGCCTGGCTCCCGCCTCGCCGGAACTCGGCGTAGAAATCGTCGAGGCCGCCAACAATGCGATTCAATGCACCGAAGAGCTGTTGGAAAGCGCCTGACTGAACGTCAAGTGGGGAAGCATATTTTAAATTAGGCGCCAATTTCGCGCTTCATGGGGATAACAGCGAGAAAATGCGCAATTTTTTAGCCATTATCCCTAATAAGTCATCGTGTGCGCGACACTCAAGGCAGGCGATAGTTGGCCTGGGTCATCAAGTCAACACCGCATTGCAATTCACTAATCCAGCTGATGAATTCTTTGACGGCTCTGCCACTCATGGCACGCCCGTGCTGGGGTACGATCATATCGATAGCCATGCCGGAAGCCATCTGGGCCCAAAAACGACACACCTGGTTGCTGTTCATGTAGCGCTTGTGGAAAGCATCCATGTAGGGCAGTACGTCGTCGAGCCGGGTAGCCATGACATCGAGCTCTTCAGGTGGGCAAAGATTGGCACCCATGTCACCTGAAAACAATATTCGGCTTTTCGGATCGTAGAATTGGAAGTTGCCTTCGGCATGCAGAAAATGCGCCGGCACGGCCTTTAACGCAATGCTGCCGAGTTCCAGATTCATCCCCTCGTCCGGAATCGCGACGACACGGCCGGACAGCTTACCCGGCCGGGTGTAATGTGGAATGAAACGCTCCCACAATGCCGGTACCACCACTTTGCAGTTGGTGCCGACCAACCATTTGTTCAAAGACGCGACAATATCGGGATCCTGATGCGAGGCCACGACATAGTCGAGAGCCTTGACGTTCATGTAATTGCTGATCTCCATGAACAGCGGGGTATAGGTGAGATCCCCACCCGGATCGATCAGTGCGGCGTGATCGTCGTCGAAAATCAGGAACTGATTCGCCTGTACCGCCCCACCCGAAACCAGGTCGCGGAATGCGACACAGACATGATTGCCTTTGTTATAGAGCTCTACAGCCATAATACGTACTGCCTCTTTTCTTCATAGGACTCGCTACCATCTGCAAGTATGATTTAGCTAGCGGCGCCAAAACAGTAAGATTTAAAGTTTAATGTCGGCTAATGTCGCAAAAGACCTGCCCAAGAACCCGAAACAGACTGATCGATAGGGATTGAGCGTATCCGTGTCAGCGAAACAGCACCTCACCTACAGGTCAGGTTCAAGACGGGCGGATGTGCTCGATATACTTGGGTACGTCGCGCATTTCCAGACGTACACCCCCGCCATCGATACGAATTTCGCCGCCTTGTACCCGCAATACACAATGCGCTCGACCCTGGCTGGTCAGCGGTACGGGCACCATGTCACGGTAGGTGTAGATGTTTTCACCGACATCTCCGCCTTCGCAGTCCGCCGGCAGCGACGGTAATGGCGTCTCGTCATCGAGGTTCGCCGCATCGAATACCAGCGCACCCTCTTGATGCCAACGGGTACGCTCGACGGAACCGGTCATGATCTTAACCAAATAGGCCGGGGCAAACTCAACTCTGATTTCATCGCCCTCTTGAATCACCGCAGCGATGCGTGAGCCGGGTAGCTCGATAGTGGTGCTATCCATGAAATGTTCTCGGCAGAAGGATTTGCCGAATTATACGTCGGGTACTGCAAACGGCGACTGATGACGACCATCCGATGCCACGTCGGATACGCGGTTGATCAGCCACCCGAGTTCTGAATCAACCGGCCTCTTTGTGTTCGTCTTCGAGCCCAAGCTCCTTGATCTTGCGTGTCAGGGTATTGCGTCCCCAACCGAGCAAGCGTGCAGCATCCTGTTTACGCCCGCCGGTGAACTCGAGCGCAGTCTCGATCATGATGGTCTCGAATTCGGGCAATGCCTGGTCGAGCAGACCAACCTTGCCTGCAGCCAGGCTACCGCGAATCCAGGTTCGTAGAATCGAACGCCAATCACCGTCGGCAGCCTGCGGATCCTGCTCGCGATGGAGTTCGGGCGGCAGATCCTCGCAGTGGATCTCTCTGCCTGAGGCCATAACGGTCAGCCAACGCGCCGTGTTTTCAAGTTGACGGACATTGCCACGCCATTCCAGCGATTTGAGCTCCGAAACAGTTTCCGGCAACAGCGTCTTGCTCTCGACCCCAAGCTCTTTTGCCGCACGCTGGAGAAAATGTTCCATTAACAACGGAATGTCTTCACGTCGCTCGCGCAGTGCCGGTAGATGGATACGGATAACGTTCAAACGGTGAAACAAATCTTCGCGAAAACGTCCTTCGAGCACCAATTTTTCGAGATCTTGGTGGGTCGCGGCGATAATCCGTACATCGGCCGTAACCGCTTCGTGTCCGCCGACCCGATAAAACTCGCCGTCCGCCAGTACTCGTAGCAATCGGGTCTGAAGCTCAGCCGGCATGTCACCGATCTCATCAAGAAACAACGTGCCGTGATTGGCCTGTTCGAAGCGGCCGATACGGCGGGCCTGGGCCCCGGTAAAGGCGCCCTTTTCATGACCGAACAACTCGGATTCCAGTAAATCATGCGGAATGGCCGCCATATTCAACGCAATGAAAGGTCCGTCGGCCCGGGGGCTGTGCTTGTGTAATGCATGCGCAACCAACTCTTTGCCCGTACCGGATTCGCCGTTGATCAGCACGGTGATGTTGGATCGGGCCAAACGTCCGATGGCGCGAAAGACCTCTTGCATCGCCGGCGCCGCACCGATGATTTCGGCAGCGGCGACCGTCTCATGTTCAGCGCTGGCGCGGGTCTCGCGGCGCAGCTTACAAGCCCTTTGCACCTGGTCAACCGCTTCGTCGATGTCGAAGGGTTTGGGTAAATATTCGAAGGCCCCGCTGTGATAGGCCGATACCGCACTGTCCAGATCCGAATGTGCGGTCATGATGATGACCGGCAGATCGGGATAGAGGTGTTTTATTTTTTCGAGTAACGCGAAACCGTCCATTCCGGGCATGCGGACATCGGAGATGATCGCCTCGGGCTGACCACGCTCCAATGCCTCCATGACGCCGTTTGCATTGGAAAAACAGGTGACGCTCAGACCGGCCTTGGTCAGCGCCTTCTCCAAAACCCAACGAATGGAGCGGTCGTCATCGATGACCCAAACCTGGTTAACTTCAGTCACGGGGATGTCTCTCCTTGTCCCTCTCGGTGGCAAATTCTTCACTGAGTGGTAAAAGAATGGTAAATACGGTCTCGCCCTTGCGGCTGCTACATTCGATCAGGCCCTTGTGCTGATTGATCAATGATTGGGCGATCGACAATCCGAGACCCATGCCGCCGGTACCGGCGGTGACCATCGGGAAAAACAGCGTATCGGCGATTTCCGACGGAATACCGGGTCCATCATCGATGATCTCGATCTGTGCGGCCAGCCGGTAACGGTCGTTACCGATAGTGAACTGACGATGAATGCGTGTACGCAAGGTCACGGTGCCGGCCGAGTCGCCGAGTGCGCGTGTGGCATTGCGGACAATGTTCAACACGGCCTGGATCAATTGGTCGCTGTCGCCGATCAACTCCGGAATACTGGGGTCATAATCGCGAACCAATACGATACGATCACCCGTTTCGGCTTGCACCAAAGTGCGAACACGTTCCAGCACATTATGGATATTGACGGGCGCATAACTCGGACGTCGGTTCGGCCCGAGCATGCGATTGACCAGTTCCTGCAGTCTGTCGGCCTCTTGAATGATGACGTGGGTGTACTCTTTGAGTTCCTCGCTCTCGAGTTCGCTCTCGAGTAACTGCGCCGCACCGCGCAAACCGCCGAGCGGATTTTTGATTTCGTGGGCCAAGCCACGCACCACCTCACGGGTGAGAGCCTGTTGGGTGATCAGGCGCTCTTCTCTGCTGATCCGCAGGTGGCGATCGATTTGCTGTAGCTCGACAATGGTAATGCGCTTGCCGTCTTCGTCGATAACCGGAATCACGGTGCAATCGACGGTGACCTCGGTACGGTCGGTTTCCAGCACCACACCGCGCTTGGTCAGTGGCGCACCGACCGCTGCGGCCTTGATAAGGTCTACGATGGTCTCTCCCTGGCAGGCGATCCAGTCGTTTGGCGATTCCCCGAGAACATGTTTGGCGCTGACAGCCAGCACCATTTCGGCCATCTGGTTCATGTAGCAGACGCGCAAATCCGCATCGAACACGACGATCGCCGAGGCCAAATTGTCCAATACGGTGCTGGTAAGCAACGGCAGCGGTTTCATGGTGACCTGCATAACGTTGTACAAAGCAAGGTTCGGGCCAGGCGAGATTTGACCGGATCACGAGGCTAACCAAGTTATCCGTCTCAAAATCAGGGGCTTAGCGCCAAATATCGTACCGACCCAGGTGTCGGTTGGATGACAGTCGAGATTCGCGCACCATTCTAGTGCACATGCGCCGAGTTGGTTCGCAAGAGATTAGAGGCGGGCCTCTAAACGAGGCTGCACCAGGCTCACGCCGCGGAGCTATTGCTTAAATCGGCTAATTTCCGCCGGGTCTAAACGCAGGATTCGTGCGGCCAGGCGTCGTCGAGATGCCGCCTGAACCACTGGGCGCGAAAGCCGGATTGGTTCTACCCGGCGTCGTCGAAATCCCCGAACCACTGGGCGCAAACGCGGGGTTGGTCCTGCCCGGCGTACTGCTGGAGTCGCCCGGCTCAAAGCTGGGCACAAGCGCGGGGTTGGTCCTACCCGGCGTACTGCTGGAATCGCCCGGCTCGAAGTCGGGCGGAAACTGAGGTGGGTTGTCGCCATCACCGCCATCACCGCCATCACCGCCATCACCGCCGTCACCGCCGTCACCGCCGTCACCGCCGTCACCGCCGTCATCGGGACGCCGCAGAGGATCGAGCAAAGATGCCTTGCGAAGGGTGAAAAGCACGGATCCGGTTTGGATCTGCAGTTCGTCCTCCGTGTTTTTGACGATCGCACGGAGAGTATGGGTGCCGCGCTCGACATTGCTCAGCTGGACACCCAAGCCGGCAAAGTTGCCCGGAATCCGAGTACCGTCGAGAAAGAGTTCAATTTTGTGTCCCGGTCGCAATGCAGGCTCGAGTGACATGGCGACATTCACCTTACCCTCATTGCTGCGCACAGTGCCGTTGGCCTCGGGCGACACGATTTTGAACGCCGTGTAGCCAACAAAAGGCTGCTCACGATTGGCGGCCGTGCCTGTCGGCTGTTGCCGAATGTCGCGGGGTGCATAGCGGGAATAGTCGGGCAATTTGACCCTGTTCGGGCATTCGGCCTCAGGTACGTCGGTATAGGTGACACTCCCATCGGGCTCGACGATCTTACAGATCACGGCGTGACTGAGGCCCGGGAGACAAAGAAACAATAGCAAGACGATGCTGCGCATATCGCTAGCATAGTGCAGCCATCGGATACTGGCGACCATCGGATGATTTGTGCTGTGATCGATCTGGCACAAACGAAGATTAGACACAAAAAACCCCGCCGTTATCGGGCGGGGTTCATTACCGATACGAAACGCTTCGATTATAGGCTGTAGTACAGATCGAACTCGACTGGATGAGTTGTCATGCGCATCTGCGTAACCTCTTCCATCTTCAGATCGATATAGCCATCGATCAAGTCGTCGGTGAATACGCCACCTGCATTGAGGAAATCGCGATCCGCATTCAAGGCCTCGAGTGCCTGATCCAAGCTATAACATACTGTCGGAATCGCTTTGGCCTCTTCAGCCGGCAGGTCGTACAAATCCTTGTCGGCGGCATCCCCGGGATGGATCTTGTTTTGAATACCGTCGAGACCGGCCATCATCATGGCAGCAAAAGCCAGATAGGGGTTGGCGGTCGGGTCGGGGAAACGTACCTCGATCCGGCGTGCCTTCGGGCTGGAGACCCACGGAATACGAATCGATGCCGAACGGTTACGCGCGGAATAGGCCAACATGACCGGCGCTTCGAAACCGGGTACCAGACGCTTATATGAGTTGGTCGATGCGTTGGTGAAGGCATTCAGTGCACGTGCGTGCTTAATGATACCGCCGATGTAGTAGAGTGCCGTTTCGGAAAGGCCGCCGTATTGATCACCGGCAAAAAGATTTTCGCCGTCTTTTGCCAAGGACTGGTGCACGTGCATGCCCGAACCGTTGTCTCCGACAATCGGCTTCGGCATGAAGGTCGCCGTCTTGCCGTAGGCATGGGCGACATTGTGAACACAGTATTTCAGAATTTGGTTCATGTCAGCGCGGCGCACCAGGGTATCGAACTTGGTACCGATCTCACACTGGCCAGCCGTCGCAACTTCGTGGTGGTGCACCTCGACCGCGACACCCATTTCTTCCATGGCGTTACACATGGCACCACGCAGATCATGTAGCGAGTCGACGGGCGGCACCGGGAAATAGCCGCCCTTCACGCCGGGACGGTGGCCGATGTTGCCGTCTTCGTAAACCTTCTCGGAGTTCCACTCGGCTTCGTGCGAATCGATCTTGACCATCGCACCCGACATGTCGATGCTCCAACGAACGTCGTCGAGTACGAAAAATTCGGGCTCCGGACCGAAGAAGGCCGCATCGGCAATGCCGGTTGACTTCAGATAAGCCTCAGCGCGCTTGGCGACGGAACGCGGGTCACGCTCATAGCCTTCCATCGTCGAAGGTTCGAGGATGTCGCAACGCAGGTTGACGGTAGCCTCGTCGGTGAAAGGATCGAGAATCGCGGTGTCGGCCTCCGGCATCAGGATCATGTCGGACTCGTTGATACCTTTCCAGCCGGCAATCGACGAACCATCGAACATCTTGCCTTCTTCAAACAGGTCCTCGTCGACGACGGATGCGGGCACAGTGACGTGCTGCTCTTTGCCACGGGTGTCGGTAAAACGGAAATCAACGTACTTGACGTCGTTTTCCTCGATCATTTTTAGGACTTTTTTTGCGCCCATTCTCGATCTCTCCAGAAGTTAGCGGTGGGGGCTGCTGCCGGATTGGCAGCGGTTACATTAAGGTCGCCGGACGGACCTCTCCAGGTCCGGGATTCGGCGTGCCGAAGAACGAGCAGGAACCATGCCACCCATTATTCACTCCGGTCAAGCAGATTGACAGGTTGCGACATGTTTCGATCGAAAATCGTTACTGGATTAAAATCAGGCATTTAGCACATTCAGCGCGCCAAAAGAGGGCGTTCGAGAATCACGCAAAGTGAGGCCAAATACGCGGCTTTGAACGCATAAAGCACCATTATAGTGCGCTACCTATCAATGCCGCACTATAATGGTGCTCATCGATATAGGATGCGTAACCGTCTGAACCACGAAATAGAGTCCGCTGCAGCAAACAGCCCGGCTTGCAGTGTCTCGGTGGTTTTTCTATCCACATAGCATTCAAGTGGCAGCATCAGTTCGGCGTCGATTTTGCCGCCCAAATAGTGCAACCGAATCTCACGGGGTGTAACGAAACCCTCGACCGATTGCCAGCGTTCGACCAAAGCCTTTTCTACTTCGGTACGCAACGGTAAGCCACTGCAACGCGGTGCATCTTCATCGTCTTCGGGATCGATATGCACCGTCACGTCGGTAATGGAATCCACCTGCTGTTTTAGTCGGTCTTCCACCGCCTGGCTGATCATATGCCCTTCGGACACCGATAGGCGCGGGGCGACCTGCACATGGACGTCGGCACTGGCCTCCGGACCATGACGCCGGGTGCGCAACATGTGTACCGAGCGCACACCGTCGATCGCCTCGATCAAGTGTTTGACCTCGGCCACCTGCTGTTCGTCCAATGCGGTATCGACCAGTTCCGACAAGGCCCCCCAACCCAGGTCCCAACCGATCTTCAGCACCATCAGCCCGACCACGATCGCAGCCAGAGCATCCATATAGCTAAAACCGAGTACGGCACCGCCCACGCCGATCAGCACAACGACCGACGAAAGCGCATCCGACCGATGATGCCAGGCATTGGCTCGCAACATATCCGAATTCAGACGACGGGCAACCATAATGGTGTACCAATACAGCGACTCTTTCGCCGCGATGCCGATAACCGCAACCACGAGCGCGATCTCTCCCGGGATCGGCCGATCGGTATCGAGCAAACGCTCTACACCATTCCAAATGATTCCCAGGGCAACCAATGACAACAGCAAGCCCAATCCTAGCGTCGCGGCCGTTTCGAAACGGCCATGGCCATAAGGGTGGTCGGCATCCGGTGCTTGAGCGGCGTGACGGGCAGCAAACCATACCAACACGTCGGAAAAAAGATCCGACGCCGAATGAATACCGTCGGCAACCAAAGCCGCAGAATTGGCGATCAGGCCGACGACGATCTGAACGATGGACAAGCAGAAATTGACCATGCCGCTGACGAGCGCAACCTTGCGCGTCTCGCGGCCACGCACCATACGCTGCACATGGAGTTCAGCCGCCGTATCACCGTGAGCCCGTATCATCAGCCCGTCCCTACGCGAACGGTAATCAAATACTCGCCGTCGCGGGTCTCGGTCTCGACGACTTCATGGCCATTGATACGACACCAAGCGGGGATATCCTGTAACGCCCCGGGATCAGTGCAGATCGCCGTCAGCAGATCACCCGCATGTAACTGTTCCACGCGATCCTGTACCCGGATCACCGGCATGGGGCACAGTAGGCGCTGACAATCGATGGTTTCATAGCGTCCGTTCATAGGCGCTGCATGATACGCGATCGGAACAAAAATTCGCGTTTGAAGTCACACCGGCCCAGCGGTTGTAGGGCATCGATTGACACCTCGCTCTCAGTCATTGGCGTCAAACCCCATGGCCCATGTCCAAAGAAGGCAGCCTATATAGCGCCGGTTTCGAAGCGACTTCGAGAGCCGCAATCAGCACAGGCGTTGTTCAGCGACGAGCGCCTCGTTGTCGGTAACACCGATCAATTGCCATCTCGTGAACCAGAACCACGACAAATCCGGCCCAGACACGCGATCAAAGTAACCATTCGGCAGGTATCTCGTCAGCATTCATGGGACGTACACGCAACGGGGTTTTGTTCCCGTCTCGGGTGCAGTATTCGAGCTCGACCTCATTTGCGTCGCGCCCCTGGCTATAACGACCGACAATCCGAGCAGCCAGTTCGACATCCTCGGCATCGACTTCGCCATCGAGCAAAGCGAACGGTCCACCATGACTAATCATGTTCAGGCTGGGATACTGCTTGCGATATCCGGAAAGAAAGTTGCCTTCACCCTGTTCACGGGACACGATCACCTTGAAGTGAGAGCGAGGCCGAATGTGACGGCCGACTTTGAGCAACATGATGTCGTCGAGTTCGTAACGACGCTCTCCGCGCGACTGCCACAGATCCTGCAACTTGACCGAGTAATTGGCATCGGTAAGAAAACAGCACCCCCCTGCGGGTTGTGCATAATCTTCGAATCCGAACTCCGCCGCCAACGCCATCTGCGGTTTGCGGCTACGGCCCGAGAACCCATATAAACGTCCGCGATCGATCCAACCTTCTCGCTCTGGCAAAGTCGGCGGCAGATTGTGTGCCGATAGCGGTCTCAGCAGACGGTCGCCAATCCCCGAGTCACGTTGAACCAAAGGCATGGTGTCCTTGCGTTGTGACTTCGGTCGCTGTCCGACAACCTCGCCGGTTATCACGAAATCGAAGCCATTGGCGTCAATCCATTCGGCTGCCTTGTGCAACATGAAGATTTTACAGTCCAGACAGGGATTGAGGTTCGCGCCATAGCCATAGCGCGGATTGAACACGATGTCTTTGTATTCATCGACGATATCGACGATGTGCAATTTGATTCCCAGCTGCTCCGCCACCCATAGCGCATTGTTGCGTTTTGGCCGTGCCCGATCCCTTTTCCGGATCGCGTGAGTATGTCCCTCCACGCAAAAACCCGTGAAGTAGTTGATTCCTTCGACATAGATACCTTGCTGCTGCACCACTTTGGTCGCCAACAAGGAGTCCAGGCCACCGGAGATAAGTGACAAGGCCTTGCGTGATTCGCCCATGGTCGTCGATCAATCGGAAAAAACGGGACATTATAAAGATAGACCCCGAACTGGGTTGTATAATTGACAACCATTTCAACAACTGCGCACCCAAGGACTTTGTCTCGACGATGAGCAACGCGGCGGATGTATCCACCTTTCAGGGGCTGATTTTCGCCCTGCAGCAATACTGGGCCGAACAAGGCTGTGCCATTCTCCAACCCTATGATATGGAAATGGGTGCAGGCACCTTCCATACCGCAACCTTCCTACGTGCGGTCGGACCGGAACCTTGGAATGTCGCCTTCGTTCAACCCTCAAGACGTCCAACCGACGGACGCTACGGCGAGAATCCCAATCGACTGCAACACTACTATCAATTCCAAGTCGGTATGAAGCCATCGCCGAAACACATTCAGGAACTCTACCTGGGCTCGCTGGCAATGCTCGGCCTGGACCCCTTGGTGCATGACATTCGTTTCGTCGAGGACAATTGGGAATCCCCGACACTGGGCGCTTGGGGGCTTGGCTGGGAAGTTTGGCTCAACGGTATGGAGGTGACCCAGTTCACCTATTTCCAACAGGTCGGCGGTCTCGACTGTCGTCCGGTGACCGGTGAAATCACTTACGGCTTAGAGCGTATCGCGATGTATCTACAGGGAGTCGAATCGATCTTCGATTTGATTTGGACCTATGGCCCACAGGGTCCGGTGACCTATCGCGATGTCTTCCATCAGAACGAGGTGGAACAATCGGCCTACAACTTTGAACATGCCGATGTCGATTTCCTGTTCCAGCTGTTCGACCAGTGCGAGAAGGACTCAAATCGTTTAATCGAACTCGGTCTACCACTCCCGGCTTATGAACAAGTGCTGAAGGCCTCGCACGCCTTCAATCTGCTGGATGCCCGTCATGCCATTTCGGTCACCGAACGCCAACGCTATATCCTGCGGGTACGCAAATTGGCCCAGGCAGTCGCCCAAGCCTATTACGATGCCCGCGAGGCTCTAGGCTTTCCGATGGTCGCCTCGGCCGACGACGTGGAGGTGGCACATGGTTGATGCAACACCGAACCACACCAATCTATTGTTCGAGCTCGGCACCGAGGAGTTGCCGCCAAAGGCCCTGCGTAAACTCTCGGATGCGCTGGCCTCGGAATTCATCAAGGGTCTTGATGACGCCGAATTGGCATACGGCAAAGTAACCACTTACTGTGCCCCCCGGCGCCTGGCTGTATTGATCGAGAATGTTGCGACTACCCAACCCGATCGCGAGATCGAACGTCGAGGCCCCGCACTCAAAGCCGCATATGACGACGCCGGGTTGCCAACCAAGGCCGCGGAAGGCTTTGCCCGATCCTGCAATACGACGGTTGACCAACTCGAAACCGTAGAAACGGATAAAGGTGCCTGGCTATGTTTCAAGTTGCATCAAGCCGGTAAACCGGCCAGCCAGTTATTACCGGGCATCGCGGAAAACGCTTTAAACAAGCTGCCGATACCCAAGCGCATGCGCTGGGGTTCATCCGAAGCCCAATTCGTGCGACCCGTACACTGGCTGGTGTTCATGCACGGCGATCAAGTCATTTCCTGCACCCTGCTGGATGCCACTGCCGGCAACCAAACTTTTGGTCATCGCTTCCACCACCCACAGGCAATCACGCTGTATAACCCCGAAGACTATGGTGAGGTGATGGAGTCTTTGGGGAAAGTGATTGCTCACTTTGACAAACGAAGGCAAATCATTCGGGGCCAGGTCGAGGAGGCCGCAAAAGTCCTGGGCGCAGTTGCCGATCTGGATGACGAACTGCTCGACGAGGTCACGGCGCTGAACGAATGGCCAGTGCCCATCGTTGGCGAATTCGAAGAGCGCTTTCTCAGCGTGCCCCAAGAGGCACTGGTTGCCACAATGAAGGGCAATCAAA
The DNA here is from genome assembly GCA_028280505.1 of Chromatiales bacterium. Classification (GTDB taxonomy): domain Bacteria; phylum Pseudomonadota; class Gammaproteobacteria; order Chromatiales; family Chromatiaceae; genus Thiosocius. The sequence goes on from JANQLO010000017.1 coordinate 33,537, forward strand.
AGTATTTTCCGCTGTTCGATGAACAGGGCAGATTGCGCAACAATTTCGTAACCATTGCCAATATCGACAGTCGTCAACCCGAGCTCATCCGTGAAGGAAACGAACGCGTAATCCGGCCACGTCTGGCCGATGCGATGTTTTTCTGGGAGCAGGACGGCAAAAAACGTCTCGAAGATCATACCCAGGCGCTGCAGCGTGTCGTGTTTCAAAAAGACTTGGGCAGCATGGCCGACAAATCGGCACGGGTTGCCCATTTGGCCCGACACATCGCACAGCGGATCGGCGGTGACCCGGAGTTGGCTCAGCGCGCCGGGGAACTCAGTCGTTGCGATCTAATGACCGAAATGGTGTTCGAGTTCCCCGAGATGCAGGGGATTATGGGCCGCTATCAGGCTCAACGCGATGGCGAGGCCGATGAGCTGGCGCAGGCGATGGATGAATTTTACATGCCGCGATTCTCCGGCGATCGCTTGCCGAAAACCCCTACCGGGATTGCGATCTCACTCGCGGAAAAAATCGATTCCCTGGTCGGTATTTTCGGCATCGGTATGCGCCCGACGGGCGATAAAGACCCTTTCGCCTTACGCAGAGCGGCACTTGGGGCGTTACGTATTCTTAGAGAACACGCGCTACCGTTGGATCTGCGAACACTTATCGATGAAGCATTGTCTCTTCTCGGTGAGCGGGTACGAGAGAACGATACAGGCGAGGCGGTATACCACTTCATGCTCGATCGTTTGAAAGGGCTGTATACCGAGGGAGGCACCACGCAGGATGTCTTCGAAGCCGTGGCAGCAGTCAAGCCGAGCTCGATTGCCGATTTCGAACACCGGGTTCGTGCGGTCGCCGACTTCCGCACACTACCCGAAGCCGAAGCCCTGGCCGCCGCGAACAAACGAATCGGCAATATTCTCAAAAAGGCGAATGGGGACATCGCGACACAAATCGATCCTGATTTATTTGAACTGACTGCGGAAAAAGATCTGTTTGATCAGATCACGCACGTCAACAAAACCATCGAACCTATGGCAGCCGATTCTAACTACGGGGCGATGCTGCAGACACTGAGTCATCTGCGAACGGCGGTGGATCGTTTCTTCGACGATGTAATGGTCATGGCCGAGAAACCCCAGGTCAGGGCGAACCGCCTGGCGCTACTTAGCAATCTGTCGCAGCAGTTCATGCGGGTCGCCGACGTTTCTCTGCTTCAAGAATGATCAGAACCTTGAATACGCGAAGCAGCGCCTGGACGGTTCAGAAGCATGATGTTCGGCGTTACGGCGGCAGGGCTCCCACTTACCCGATGACGTTGACAACCGATGAACTTGGTGAAATCCCACTCTGCATATCCAAGGGAAAAAGCCACCGTACCCAAGCGCGAAAGTTGGGCGATCTGGATTTCAAACGATCATTCCGGCTCGAAATGGATGAACTCACGCAGCACCTAACACGTGTGATCAATGGCCGCATCCGCGAGTTGGAGTACAGGGATGTCGACTGACCCGAACCGAGTCAGGTTTTGGCAATGATCGATTTACCCAAACTGGTAATCCTGGATCGCGACGGTGTCATCAACGAAGACTCCGACGATTACATTAAGTCACCCCAGGAGTGGATTCCGCTAAACGGCAGCCTAGAAGCAATCGCCCGTCTCAACCATGCCGACATCAAGGTCGCGGTCGCGACCAACCAGTCCGGCATCGGCAGAGGCCTATTCACGATCGACGATCTCAACCTCATGCACGCGAAATTTCAACGCTCACTCGCTCGGGTCGGCGGCCATATCGACGGGATATTTTTTTGCCCGCACAAACCGGAAGATCGATGCGATTGCCGCAAGCCGGCTCCCGGTTTGTTAATCGAGATCGCACAACGTTTCAACATTGCCCTTAACCGAATACCCGTCATCGGTGACAGTAAGCGCGACGCAGATGCCGCGATTGCGGTAAATGCGCATCCGATCATGGTCCGAACGGGCAAAGGCGAACGGACCTATCGGAATCATCCCGAACTTCACACACTACCCTGGTTCGATAATCTATCGACCGCGGTTGCACATCTTTTGGAGGATCAACGGGCACCATGATCCTGCTGCGTTCGCTGCTGTACTTCGCAGCAATGGTGCTTACCGGCTTGATCTATGGATCATTTATATCGGTAGTAGGGCCTTTTCGGTCCACAGCCTTCACCGATCGATGGTCGAGTCGTTGGGGACGACTCAATCTGAGTCTGCAAGCACATATTTGTGGTTTGCGATACCGGGTCGAAGGTCTGGATAATCTACCGGACGGTCCATTCATCGTCATGGCCAAGCATCAGTCGACCTGGGAAACCATAGGACTTCGCGGCATCCTGCCGTCGCACCAATCTTGGGTATTAAAGGAAGAACTGACAAAAATTCCTATTTTCGGTACCGGATTACGCCTCGCGCATTCGATCCCCATTGATCGTTCAGCCGGAAGGCGGGCCGTGCTCAAAGTAGTCCAAGAAGGTATGAAACGCCTGGCAGAAGGGCGAATCGTGATTATCTTTCCCGAAGGAACACGTACCGCGCCGGGTCAACGTCGTAAGTACGGTCTCGGGGGTGCAATACTGGCCGAACGCAGCAGCGCAACAGTCATCCCTATCGCCCACAATGCCGGCGTTTTTTGGCGCCGACGGGGTGTGAAAAAGTATCCCGGAACCGTTGAGGTCATCATCGGCCCACCGATTGACAGTGATGACAAAAAAGCAGCCGACATCATCGCTGAAGTAGAAGATTGGATCGAAGCGAAACAGCTAGAGATAGCTTCAGAAAGCCTTTAAAAGTAAGTGACTGCTTACTTACTAAATCATCTATAGCGTTCAAACTTGATCTGTATCAGGTAATTAACCGGGGAGAATATATTCCACAGACATGTGACAGCCTGTGGATAAAGTAGTGGATGAAATCAAAAAGAACCCGATGACAACGCTGTAAAAATCAAACGTCCAAATTCTCGACGGTCAGCGCATTACGTTCTATAAAATCGCGTCGCGGTTCAACATGGTCGCCCATCAGTGTCGTGAATATCTGATCCGATCCCACCACATCTTCGATATTGACACACAACAGACGCCGGCTATTCGGCTCCATGGTTGTTTCCCAAAGTTGCTCAGGATTCATTTCACCCAATCCTTTGTAGCGCTGAATATGTTGACCGCGTTTAGCCTCCTCCATCAACCAACCCAGTGCAACTTCAAAAGAATCGACCGGTCGGCTTTTGTCTCCACGGCGTACTTGGGCATCTTCGGCCAAAAGACCATCGAGATGTTCACCCAGTTCGGCGATCTTTTGGTAATCGGAACCGTGGAAAAAATCAATGGGCAGATGACGGTGAGCTGCGATGCCGTGAGTCCAGTGCTCAATCTCGATTCCTGCTGTTTCGCTCTCATCGTCACCATTAATCGCTATCAATTGATAGCGATCTGAAACACCGGTATCGACGTTTAAGCGGCCCTGCATATCTTCGATCCACGCCCGCCAGGCATCGGTATCAGCTACCAGTTCATCGGTAACTCTTGGCATATACAACAGGTTCTGAAGCAAACCGGCGCCGTAACGTTTACCCAATCGAGCGATAATGGCATTCACCACAACCATCTTGTTTGCCAAATCCTCCAAGGCCGGACCGGCCAAAGGCGGTGCCTCGGCATTAACCACCAAACTCGCACCATCAAGGGCCGTACGTAGCAAATAGGCGTTCAGTTCAGCATCGTCTTTGAGATAGTTTTCCTGCTTACCCTTTTTAACCTTATAGAGCGGCGGCTGGGCGATATAGATATGCCCTCGCTCGATCAACTCCGGCATCTGACGATAAAAAAACGTCAATAAAAGCGTACGAATGTGGGCACCGTCGACATCGGCATCGGTCATGATGATGATACGGTGATAACGCAGCTTATCGGGATCGAATTCCTCTCGTCCGATACCGCAACCAAGCGCCGTGATCAGCGTGCCGACTTCAGCTGACGACAACATCTTGTCGAAGCGGGCCTTCTCGACATTAAGAATTTTCCCTTTCAGCGGCAGAATCGCCTGAGTACGACGATCCCGGCCTTGCTTTGCCGAACCACCCGCCGAATCTCCCTCGACCAGATAAAGCTCTGACAGGGCCGGATCTTTCTCCTGACAATCCGCAAGCTTGCCCGGTAGACCGGCAACATCCAGTACACCTTTGCGGCGCGTCATTTCCCGGGCTTTACGCGCCGCTTCACGAGCACGTGCCGCTTCAATCATCTTGCCGGAGATAATCTTTGCTTCCGGCGGATTCTCGGCGAGAAACTCTGTCAGCTTTTCAGCCAGCAAGGCCTCGACGACACCTTTGACCTCTGAAGAAACCAACTTGTCTTTGGTCTGCGACGAAAATTTCGGATCAGAAACCTTAACGGATAAAACCGCCGTCAGACCCTCTCTTGCATCGTCACCGGAAGTAGCAACCTTTTGCTTTTTTGCCAAACCTTCCTGATCGATATAACTGTTAAGCGTGCGCGTCAACGCGGCGCGCATTCCGGCAAGGTGAGTCCCACCATCCCGCTGCGGGATATTGTTGGTAAAACAGAAAATACTTTCTTGATATGACTCATTCCATTGCAATGCGACTTCGACACCAACGTCGTTACGCTCAGCACTGAAATGAAACACCGTCGGATGCAGCGGTGTCTTATTGCGATTGAGGTGTTCGACGAAAGCCCTGATACCACCTTCATATTCAAAGATATCCTCTTTGTCGTTGCGCTCATCCCGTAAGTGGATACGCACGCCCGAATTCAAAAAAGATAGTTCTCTCAATCGCTTAGCAAGAATATCGTAGTGGAACTCCGTATCGGTAAAAATGGTTGGGCTCGGATGGAAACGTACCTCGGTGCCGGTTTTCTCGGTTTCTCCGACCACTGTCAATGGTGCTTCGGGTACACCCAGATGATAAATCTGTCGGTGTTTTTTACCTTCTCTCCAGATCGTGAGCTCCAATATGTCCGATAGGGCATTAACCACAGAAACCCCAACACCGTGCAAGCCACCCGACACCTTGTAGGAATTGTCATCGAATTTTCCGCCGGCGTGTAACACGGTCATGATGACCTCAGCCGCTGAAATCCCCTCTTCTTCGTGAATACCGACTGGAATACCGCGTCCGTCATCTCGAACGCTGACTGAGTCGTCGGCGTGAATCACGACTTTTATTTCATTACAGTGCCCGGCCAAGGCCTCATCGATAGCATTATCGACGACCTCGAAGACCATATGATGCAAGCCCGTTCCATCATCGGTATCACCTATGTACATACCTGGTCGTTTGCGGACGGCGTCAAGGCCTTTGAGTACTTTGATTGAAGAGGTGTCGTATTCGGGATTTTTGGATTCGTCGGTCATACGTCGCTAGGCTTGGGGGAACAATCGAACAACGGTGTCCGATCTGGAGAAGATCGGGTGATTATAACATTCTTTAGTGGGGCACTAGGTTACCGTGTTCCACGTGGAACGTTCGAGAGTCGCTTTGAGGTTCGGGCAACGCGCTCTTTTCAATTTTACTTAAAAACACCTGTGCGTCGCGACACTCAAATTCGTATAGGAGTCGCGCCTTGTTCTCATTGTCTAGCTCAGCAGCAAGATCATCGATAATCAGCACCGGCGTACGACCTCCTTGTCGCGCAACCAGATCGAACAGCGCAAGGTTCAATGCAAGGACCAACAGTTTTTGTTGACCACGTGACAAGCGCTTTTCAGCAAGATCTTCATCAGCAAGAAGTTCGAGCTCGGCACGCTGTGGACCTACCGATGTAAATCCCATTTTTAGATCGGTTCCCTTTTTTTTGTCGAGCTGATCGGAGATTGCAGAACTTTGTTGCCAACCTTTACGGTAACGATGGTCGACAGAAAAACCACATGCCCATTTCTCTATCAAGTTTGAAACGTTTGGCATTAATGCCTGAATCAATCGTAGTCTGGCAGCCGTGATCTGCTCCGCACACACGGCAAACTCACGATCCCAAATCGCTACCATATCGACTGACTTTTCCCGTAGAGCAGCATTGCGTTGACGGAGGATTTTGTGAAACTGCGCCAATATCGCCAGATAACCCTGTTCCACGTGGAACACACCCATATCCAGGAAACGTCGTCGTACTTCCGGCCCAAAACCGAGAAACTGTTGTGGCTGAGACCCTATCCACTGAATCGGAAGCGTTTCGGCCATTTCAGATCTTCGTTGCACGGCCTCGCCATTCAGACGACAAACCAAATTCGACTTCTCCCGCCGAACACCTAAAATCGATGAAGTACCAGCACGAGGTTCGTCAATTCCAACGACGACTTGAGCATAATCGGCACCCTTGCGAATCATCGGGCCCGCATCCTTATGCCGGAAAGTTCGACCACGCCCTGCCAGATAAAGTGCCTCGAAGACAGACGTTTTACCTGCACCGTTATTGCCAACAATGAAATTGATTCCGGTACATGGCTGAAGCAACAAGTGGCGGATAACGCGTAAGTCAGAAACCTCCAGTTTGGTGATCTGAACCATTAGCTATCCGACTTTAAATGACATATGAAAAAGGGGCCTAATGGCCCCCTCGGTATATGCTAAGTACATAGGATGCTTCACAACCGCATGGGCATAACAACATAGCGACATTCGGTCGAATCCTTAGGGGTGATCAAACTGCTTGAATTCGAATCTATTACGGCCATCTGAACTTGGTCGCCATCCAGCACACCGAGCACATCAAGCAAGTACCCGACGTTGAAGCCTATCGTCATTTCATCGCCCTGGTAGTCGACCTCAATCTCTTCCTCGGCCTCATCCTGTTCCGGGTTGTGGGCCTGAAGATGTAACAGACCCTTACTCAACCTGAAACGGATGCCACGGTACTTTTCGTTCGACAAGATTGCTGTTCTTGCCAGTGCATGCTTCAACTCGTCTTTATCGCCCAGCAATAATGACGTTTCACCATTCGGCATTACGCGCTCGTAATCGGGAAAACGACCATCGATCAGCTTACTGGTAAAACTGCTATCACCGAGGTGAACTCGAAGATGACTATTGCTGATCTCGAACTGCGCTTCCTGATCCGATTCACCTAACAAACGGCCCAGCTCGACAACTGCTTTACGCGGTAATATCACCTGCAAATCGATGCTCGTTTCATCATCGAATGCAGCATCACACAATGCGAGTCGATGGCCATCCGTTGCGACCGCTCGAACCCGACCCGGCCTTAGTTCCAACAACAAACCGTTAAGATAGTAACGAACATCCTGTTGGGCCATTGCAAACTGTGTCTTGTCGATAAGTCGCTTCAAAACTCCAACCGGTAGTGAAAAGGTTTCGCTTGGGTTGCTTGGCTCGATACTTGGGTAGTCCTGCGCCGGCAACATCCCCAAGGTATAACGTCCTCGACCTGAACGCAGTACCGCTTTCTCGCCTTCTATCTCCAGAGTCAAGGCAGCACCGTCCGGTAAAGCTTTGCAGATATCCATGAGTTTACGTGCCGGCAATGTGAACTCATGTTCTCCTTTGCACTCGACCTGTGCCTGAGTACGCAATTCGACTTCGAGATCCGTTGCCGTTAAGAGCAAGGCGTTGTTTTTCACTGCAATCAGCACATTGGCCAGAATCGGTAAGGTCTGTCGACGTTCGACGACTCCCACTACCTGTTGTAGTGGTTTCAAAAGATCGTCCCGATTTGCACTGATTTTCATTCTGCTTGTTCTCCGCTATCTAAATAGCAAAAAATCTTTTATTTAAAACTTGTTATTATTATTAAGTACCGCTCAGATCTTGAGCAGTTTTAATTTTAACTTTAATTTCAATTATTTATAACGTTTTACATGGACCGAATAGCTGCGTTCAATGACTGGGTTGCCTGTAGAGCCTTTGTGGATAACTTAACGGTGTTTTACCGGTTCGTTTTTTCTCCCTCGGTATCGAACATCAATTGCTGAGGGTTCTCAACAGGTTGTTAAAATCCTCTGCGACGCGTTGGTCCGTCTCCTTTAACTCTGCGATCTTACGCGTTGCATAGAGCACCGTGGTGTGGTCCCGCCCGCCGAAAGCTTCTCCAATCTCGGGTAGGCTGTGGTTCGTCAGTTCCTTTGCGAGTGTCATCGCGATCTGTCGCGGTCGGGCAATGGTACGGCTGCGTTTTCCTGACAGCAGATCCGAGGTGCGGATTTTGTAATATTCCCCGACTGTACGCTGAATATTGTCGATTGTGACCTGTTTGTCCTGCGCCGCAATCATGTCGCGCAGTGCCTCTTTGGCGAATTCCATAGTAATGGGTCGCCCAGTGAATTGTGAATTGGCGATGATGCGCCGCAAGGCGCCTTCGAGTTCACGGATGTTTGAACGAACCCGTTTACCGATGAAAAACGCGACTTCGTTCGGTAGTTCGACGTCGAATAGTTGCTGTGTTTTGCTTTTAAGAATCGCTACTCGCGTTTCCAGATCCGGTGGTTCGACCGCAACCGTCAATCCCCAACCAAAACGCGATTTGAGTCGGTCCTCCAGACCGTCGACTTCCTTCGGAAATCGGTCACTGGTCAAAATGATTTGCTGCTGCGATTCGAACAAGGCGTTGAAGGTGTGGAAAAATTCTTCCTGTGAACGTTCTTTGCCGCCAAAAAACTGCACATCGTCGATCAAAAGTGCGTTGACCGAGCGCATTCTGCGTTTGAAATTGTCGATGGTGCCATGTTGTAGCGCTTTGACCATTTCGGCGACGAAGCCCTCGGAGTGCATGTACAACACCTTGGCATCGGGGCGGTTCTCCAATATGCGATTGCCGACGGCATGCATCAAATGTGTTTTGCCCAGGCCGACACCGCCGTAGATAAACAGCGGGTTGAACACCGCACCGGGGTTGTCACCGATCTGCATACTTGCAGCGCGAGCCAATTGGTTCGATTTTCCCTCTACGAAACTGTCGAAGGTGAACTCGGGATTGGTATTGGATTTAAACGAGTCCCTTGGTTCCGCGGGCATAGCAGTCCTTTGCGGTGATCGCGTGTCCATGGTTTGCGGTTTTTCAGATGCTGCCGATCGCGGTGCACTTCCGATTTCCAAACTGATGCTCAGAGAATCGCCATTGCCCAAGTCGTCGATGTAGCTGCGCAATCGTTCCAGGTAATGCTTTTTGACCCAATCGAGAACAAAGGCATTTGGCGCCATGAGTCGTAGGCGCTCGGTTTCCTGCACACAGTGCAGCGGCCTGATCCAGGTATTGAATTGCTGATTGGATATCTCGTTGCCGAGCCGGTCGAGGCAGTGTTGCCAGACATCGATGTTCATATTCTTGTCAAAAATACTCAGCGTCTCACCTACCCGATAGCGGGAGGGTGATATCAAAACGAACAAATTTCGGTGCAATAACCTGAATGTGAGAGATCTGTCGGCGTTTGTTTTACCCGTCCTGCTTTAGATCCGAGACGCAATGCAATGCAATGCATCAGGTTGTCCGTCACTGACAGTCCGGCTTCTTGTCGGAATGCTTTGTCACGATCGGCTCACACAGGCCAAGTGTAATCGCTCTAGAGCCAGTTATCCACAGGGCATTTCAGTCTCATGACGATATAAAAATAGGTGCTTTGAAAAAGAGTGAACGCTCACTACTAAAAGCAATGAGAAGATGTCCCACTTGTCCGGGACAAGTCTCGACAATCGGCTGATGGGATTGACGGGATCATGTCGATCTATTACATTTTCGCCCCCTTTGCAGAAGCGCCATCATTCATGGCCGGACGGCTGCATCCCGGGTTTTTAGTTAACGACTCATTCAATTCGGATACACGGTCATGAAACGTACTTTTCAGCCAAGCCGCATCAAGCGCGTACGCACCCATGGATTTCGCGCACGCATGGCGACCCGCGGTGGTCGCAAGGTGCTCAATGCACGACGCGCTAAGGGGCGCGCCCGACTGATCCCCTGATCAGGATTAACAACCGGTCTGGATCCGTTATTCGCGATTGCCGATTTTCGAGGTCGGCACGCCTGCTGAGCGCTGCCGATTTCAAGCGTGTCTTTCGGCAGGCGCAGCGTTCGGCTGACGCCTATTTCACGGTGCTCGCGGTTCCTACGACCCGTCGGTATGCACGGCTGGGTCTTGCGATATCCAAAAAGCAGGTACGACGTGCCGTCGATCGTAATCGGCTTAAACGTCTCGTACGCGAGATCTTTCGTCGGCAACCTTTGTCACAGATCGATATCGTTGTGATGGCACGTAGTTCGGCAACCACCGTGGATAACAGCATGTTGATCGTATCATTACAGGCGCATTTTGAACGACTCTCAGCCAAGTTCGAGCGCTGAAATTCCAGATAACGGTTACGTGCCCCATGCGCGGGCCATCCGGACGGGTTAAACTCCCGCCCTTCGTGCTGTCAACCAGACCGAGTTCGACGCAGTATCTATGGATAACGTAAGACTTCTTCTGTTCATGGCCCTGGCGTTTCTGGGCATGCTGATCTATCAAGCATGGCAGGAGGACTATGGGCCGGCCCGGCAAACCATGGCCGATCAACCTTCACCTGCGGCTACGGAACCACAGCAGGTAGTCGGCGACACGCCGGTTGTTCCACAACAGGCCGACATCGACAATGCCATGCCGAATGTCGTCACGTCGACGGAATCAGGTGATTCAGGGAGTGCGCGGTCCAGTCTGGTCCAAGTCCGCACCGATATGTTCGACATGGTTATCGACACGCGTGGCGGCACTATCGTTGATACCCGGTTGATGCACTATCCGGTGGCGGTCGATCAACCGGATGTGAAGTATCGTTTACTCAGTCAGCGGCCGTCGGATTTCTTTATTGCCCAATCCGGTTTATTGGGAATTGGTGAAGACCAGTCGCGAGCGCCGACCCATCAAGAAGTCTTCACTGCATCGTCGAACGAATTCGTCATGGCCGATGATGAAGATACCCTGGTGGTTGATCTGGTCTGGCGTTCTGATGACGGGGTAAGCGTAACCAAGCGATATACCTTTACCCGTGGCACCCACGCGATTCGCCTTGAACATCTGGTGAACAATGCATCCGAAACGCCTTGGAGCGGGCGTGAGTATCGCCAGCTGCAACGGGGTGAACCGCTCGATTCCGGTAACTTCTTTATGTACACCTATACCGGTGGGGCCATTTACAGCCAAGAGGATAAATATCAAAAGTACGACCTTGACGATCTGGCTGAGGGTAAGCTCGACAGAGCCGTCATCGATGGTTGGTTGTCGATGATTCAGCATTACTTCCTCGCTGCTTACATCCCGCCGCGCGGCGAACAGCAACAGTTCTACGGTAAGCGTGTGAGCAACAATCGCTCGGTCATCGGTGCTTACACGTCTGCCAAGAGTATTGCACCGGGTGAGCGTGCAGCCTTCGAAGGTACAGTCTTCGTAGGACCGAAGTTGCAGGAAGAACTCGAACAGATCGCCGAAGGTTTGTATCTAACCGTGGATTACGGTTGGCTCGTTTTCATCGCAAAACCCATGTATTGGGTGCTCGATCAGATACAGGGCGTAGTCCACAACTGGGGCTGGACCATCATTATCTTTACGGTTTTGATAAAGCTTGTTTTCTACAAGCTATCCGAAACCAGTTACCGATCGATGGCCAATATGCGCAAATTGACACCGCGCATTCAGGCACTCAAAGATCGCTATGGCGACGACAAGCAGCGCATGCAACAGGCGATGATGGAGATGTACAAGACCGAAAAGATCAATCCACTCGGTGGTTGTTTGCCGATGTTGGTGCAGATCCCGTTCTTCATCGCTTTGTATTGGGTATTGTTGGAAAGCGTGGAACTGCGCCAAGCGCCTTGGATTTTGTGGATCGACGATTTGTCGATTAAGGACCCGTACTTCGTGTTGCCGTTGATCATGGGTGCGTCCATGTTCGTGCAACAAAAACTGAACCCACCACCGCCCGACCCGATGCAGGCCAAGATTCTTATGGCATTGCCATTGGTGTTCACGGTGATGTTCGCTTTCTTCCCGTCCGGTCTGGTGTTGTACTGGGTAGTCAACAATCTGTTGTCCATCGCACAGCAGTGGGTAATCACCAAACGGATCGAGGAAGGCGCCAAGGCTTGACGAACCGCGTGGCGGATCCGTCGGCCGACACCATTGCTGCGATCGCCACGCCACCCGGTCGTGGCGGTGTTGGTATCGTGCGTGTATCGGGCTCCAAGGTGCCGTCTATTGTCGCCGCGGTCATCGGCCGTTTACCCAAGGTTCGCCATGCGACTTTCGTCGTTTTCACCGATGCCGACGGCCAGGCGATCGACGAGGGTATCGCAATCTATTTCAAGGCGCCGGCGTCCTTTACCGGCGAAGATATCCTCGAATTGCAGGGACATGGCGGTCCGGTCGTCATGGACTTATTGTTGCGCAGGGTATTGCAGTTGGGTGCGCGTTTGGCGGAGCCGGGGGAGTTCTCCCGCCGGGCCTATCTGAACGACAAGCTCGATTTGGCACAAGCTGAGGCGGTCGCTGACTTGATCGATAGCCATACTCGTGCCGCTGCACGTTCTGCGATGCGTTCATTGACCGGTGTTTTTTCCCAACAAGTGCAAGGGCTGGTTGCTGTAATTACCGAGCTGCGCATGTACGTCGAGGCCGCAATCGATTTTCCCGAGGAGGAGATTGATTTCCTCGCGGACCGACGCGTCGCCGAACAGCTCGAAGGACTGATCGATCAAACTCGTGCATTACTCGATCGGGCGGCGACCGGTCGACTACTGCGTGACGGTCTTACATTGGTTATCGCTGGATTGCCAAACGCGGGAAAATCCAGCCTGATGAATGCATTAACCGGTCAGGATAGTGCGATTGTGACCCATATCCCGGGTACGACGCGTGACGTACTGCGTGAACAAGTCGAGATCGACGGTTTGCCTTTGCACCTGATCGATACCGCCGGGCTGCGCGATGCCGACGACGCCATAGAGCGTGAAGGGGTGCGGCGTGCGCGTGATGCCCTTGCCGCAGCCGACCATGCCTTATGGGTCTACGACGGTGATGGTGATCCGGATGTTGAGGGTCTGGAACAGGCCGGTTTGCCACCGGAACTGCCGTTGACTTTGGTGCGTAACAAGGTTGATCTCAATAACGAGCCACCCGGTCTCGGCAAACGTCGTGGTACGCCCGAGGTGCGATTATCGGCCAAAACGGGTGATGGCATGGCTGAGCTTCGTGCACATCTGAAATCTCTGGTTGCCTATGATGGTGCATCCGAAGGGGACTTTAGTGCGCGTCGTCGTCATCTCGATGCCATTCAACGTGCCCTGGGTGATCTGCGTAACGGGCAAAAGGCACTGCGTGAAGACCGTGCCGGCGAACTCCTGGCTGATGATCTGCGTCAGGCACAGCTTGCATTGTCTGAAATTACCGGCGAATTCAATGCCGATGATCTGCTGGGCGAGATCTTTAGCCGTTTCTGTATCGGCAAATGAGCCTGTTGGATGCGACCGGTTTTCCGACTTCGGAGTCGGTGGTCCAGGTGCACCACAGTATGTGGACAATGGCATCTTTTGGGTTACTTGGGTTCAGGCCGCATTCAACTTGAGTCGCGCAATCCGTTGACGTAGAGCACCGATCTGTCGAGGATCACTGTGCCGGCCGTAACGCAACTGTACGTAGAGACGACTGATTGCGGTCAGCTCACTCGCTTGTTCCGGGAAGATGTCGGCCGCGCGCTGACATAAATCATACGGTCCCTGCCATGCCGGTGCTTCCATACCGGCACGTCGAAGTTTGTGTCGAAACTTATGCCAAAGTCGCGGAAGCGGATCGCCGCGTTTCGGTGCGGGCAAGCGGCTGATCAGATAGACCAGTGCAATCGCAAGCGTGCAACCGACAAGCAATGCGATTGCCACATCCGTGCCGCGTAAGTGTCCGATGCCAAAATCTTTCAGCAGATGTCTCTGCCGGTGAAAATCGAAGCCGATCACCCAACGATGCCAACCGAAATCGACGGCATCGGCCAGCCAGACCGCTTCGCGCCATAGGCTGCCAAACAAACCGCGGGCGTCGGCTCGGAAAACGATCTGATCGTGATCCTGCGATAGGGCGCTATCGATCGGTTGCTCAATACGTTCCGGTGCAACCGCGGCGGTGGGATCGACCCGCCACCAGCCGAGCTCCGGCAGCCAGACTTCGGTCCAGGCATGAGCGTCCGACTGTCGTACCACCCAATGGTCGGCATGTGGGTTCTTATCGCCGCCTTGATACCCGATAACCACCCGCGATGGGACACCGCCCAGGCGCATCAGTAATGCGAAGCTGCCTGCATAGTGTTCACAAAACCCCCGCCGGGTTTCGAACAAAAAAGTATCAATGGGATCGCCACCCAACCGTCCGGGCGATAACGTATAGACAAAGGGTTCGCGATTGAAATAGTCCAGTGCTTTTTGAATCAGCTGCATTGGTTCAGCGGCATCGGTTTCTGCCAGCCAATCGTTGACCAACGCACGTACGCGGGGCGACACCTGTTCCGGTAATTGTAAAGCGTGCTGGCGATCGATTGTGCTGAGTTCGAGCTGAAGATAATCCGGATCCGAGCCGGCGATATAGCTGAACCGTCGGTGCACCCGTTTTGCGCCGACCAGTGCATGGTTGCTGTTGATATGGCTCGATGGCGGTGCCTGGGTTACGGTATCCAGGCCGAACAGCCAGTATTCGCCGGTTGGCTCCAGAGTGATCTCATAGCTTATCGGTGCTGCACTGATTTCATCGGTACGTGATGAACGTACGGGTCTTTGACCGGGTTGCCAGCGTTGCCCGTCGGTGTGCCAAAGCACCGGTCCGCGCCAGTAGCGTTGTGCCGGTATCGGTACCTGATCGGTAAAACTGACTCGAAATGCGATTGCGTTCGAGCGGCTGAGTTCACCGATGCTGCCCAGGTTCATTTCGCCGCTTATGCCAGTGATCGCACGTTCGGTATCGATACCCCATAAAGGTGTATGTAAGCGCGGGAACAGTAGAAAAATTACGAGTGCAAGCGGCAATGCGGCGGACAGCATTATGCCGGCTGCGCCTAATTGAGATTTTACATCCGTTTTAACCCGACTCAGGCCGAGCTGCAGTGCAATCAGTATCGTGATCCCGATCAACAAATACCCAGCCAACCATAACGACTGGTTGTATAGAAACTGGGTGAGTGCCAGGAAGAAACCAAGAAACAAAGTGATATGAACATCGCGTCTGCTGCGCAGCTCCAGCAATTTCAGTCCGAGCATGCTGCCCAAGAGCGCAGTGCCGGTCAGACGACCGTCATGCAGGCCGGTACTGGAGATCACCAGAACAACCGCACCGACAGTCAGCAATATCAGGACGCTTCGCCCAGGCAAACGGTTAGGTTGATCGAGTGCCAGCAGGCGCCAGAGTAATGTGATGGCGAACAATCCCATGACGGCCGGGTGCAGGTTGGCCAAATGTGGCGCCATCATCAATGCCAGTACGGCCAGGAGGATAATAAGGAGCCGGCGTGGAATCGGCATTGTAGCCAGTGCGTCAATCATCACCTTGTCCATACAAGGCCAGATGGCGTAGGCATTGATGTTGCTGTCGGGGTCCGCTTCCCGGGCCGATAGTCATGGTCGGGGTACGCAAACCATAGATCAATCCATCGTTTTCCGCGTCGACGATCGCGCGCGTTAGTGCCGACAGGCGTGTTTCGGTGTTTTCACCCGGCGCGTGATCCCAATCGATCCACAATGGCGCCTGCGCTTCGCCGCTGAACAAGCGAGTGTTGAGATCGCGTTCCCGTGCATAGCTTTTCCAATCGATGCGTGCCGGTTGATCGCCCGGCTGATAGGCACGTAATCCGGCGAAGTCTTCATTGCCGGTTCCGCGTTCGCCACCGACGGTATGTTCACCCGTGTCGCCGGGACGTGTCCAAGTCTTACCTGCTCGCGGATAGACCAGGATCGGTTTCTCACAAATGACATAGCACCAAGCACGGAAAAGGCCCAAGGGGTAGCGTGTGCTTAATACTAGACGAGGCGGTTGATGCTGCCCGCGGTTAAGGCCGGCGAGCGGCAGTTGCATGTCCACCGCGGTGTCGATGGGTATATCGACGATGCATGGCTCGCCTTTATCGAACATTAGCTGTACGGCCGGGCGTTCCCGTCCCTCGCCATTCAAGCGCACAATGAACTTGACGGTATCGCCGGCAAACACCGGAGATGCGCCTTCGCAGCGCAATGTCAGTCCACGCAGATTACGCCAGGTTAGATAGATGGTATTGCCACCGAGCCCGGCGAGCAGAAAGGTCAGCAGATGCGCCGGGTTGTTGCCGTAGTTGACAGCGCCGAGCAACATCAGAAACAACAACGCGGCGAATACCAAACCGTAGCGGGTCGGCAATATATAGATTCGGCGGGCACCGATAGCGGCACGACCCTGTCGGTCGGCGCGTTCGATCCGGACCCAGTCGGCAAAAGCCATGGCAGATCGTGGCTCGGCTTAGGGAATGCCGACCGTTTCGATCAGCGTCCGCAGCGTATCGCCGTCGTCGCTATCGAGGGTATTCAATCGATGCCCGGCCACGGCAGGCAACACGGCCTGGATGTCTTCGGGCACAACCTGCGCTCTGCCTTCGATCATTGCCCAGGCGCGCGCGGCACGTAACAGTGCCAGTCCGGCACGCGGCGACAGACCGATTTCCCAATGTGGCGAGTTACGGGTTGCGTGCAGCAATGCCTGCACGTAGTCCAGTAGCGCCGGCGCAACATGGACATGATCGACGGCTGCCTGCCAATCGCACAGGGTTGTGGAATCGATCCGCGGTACGACTTGCTTCAGTAGTGTTCGGCGGTCCCCGCCGGCCAGCAGGTGACGCTCGGCTGCCGCGTCCGGGTAGCCGATGCTGATACGCATCAGAAAACGGTCGAGCTGTGATTCGGGTAGACCAAAGGTGCCGATCTGATGGCGGGGGTTCTGTGTCGCAATAACAAAAAATGGTTCGGGTAACTCGCGGGTTTCACCATCGGCGGTCACCTGGCGTTCTTCCATCGCCTCGAGCAGCGCACTCTGGGTCTTGGGCGTTGCCCGATTGATTTCGTCGGCCAATATGAGCTGGGCGAATACCGGCCCCGGGTGAAAATGAAATCGGCCTTCCTCGCGGTCGTAAATTGACACGCCCAGGATGTCCGCGGGCAGCATGTCGGCGGTGAACTGGATGCGCTGGAAATCCAAACCGAGCAGGCGGGCCAGTACATGCGCTAGCGTTGTCTTGCCAACCCCGGGAACGTCTTCAATCAACAGATGACCGCCGGCCAATACACAAGTCAACGCCAGGCGTACCGCCTGTGGATTGCCGACCAGCAGGCGTCCTGCATCATCCAGCACCTGACCGAGCATCGTGTGATCGACGGGCGCGCCCCGGGTACTTGCTAAGGCATCTTGCATATTGCGTATGTCCGTTCACGGTCGGTGACTGGAGATTCATCGGCGCCCGTGCGGGTTTCTGCAGCCGCGCACCGCCGTCCTGTGACGCGGTTCGCCGCAGTCCCCGGACACTCATTCGGCAAGCAGTGCGCGAATTTGTTCCTCGATACGCCGCGCGCGGGCGTCACCGGCGTGGGTTTCGCCCACGTGCAGATAACGAATAATGCCTTGTTTGTCGACCAGATAGAACGCCGGCCAGTAACGATTGCCCAGCGCCTGCCAGTAAGCGAAGTCATTGTCCATCATCACCGGGTGCTGCAACCCGAATTCACGAATTTTGGCCCTGACACGCTCGGGATCGCGCTCGTGGTCGAATTCGGGGCTGTGGACACCGATCACCTGAAAGGCCTGATCAGCGAGGTCGGTTTCCAGCATCTTCAACCAAGGAAAGGAGCGATAGCAGTTCCAGCAATCGAAAGTCCAAACATCGATCAGCAAAACCTTGCCTTTCAACTCTTGGGTCGTCAGCGGCGAGCTGTTGAACCAATGTGCAGGGTCGCCAGTTGTGAATGCCGGGAGCGGTCGCTGCTCTAACGACTGCGCGCAACCGACGGCTGCAATCAGCAGCATGAACAAGAGCCAGCGTGTCCTGATCATTGTCCCATCCTCTGTTATGACGCCTCCAACAAAGACCGTGTGGCCATGTGTGACATTTCGCCCTTACCGTATCTGTCGTGGCTGATCTAAAATGGATGGCTGAGTTTTCAGAGGTTTAGCCGAATGTTTCATGCGCAAAGCTACGATGTGATCGTGGTGGGCGGAGGCCACGCCGGCAGCGAGGCGGCTTTGGCGTCTGCGCGCATGGGTGCGCGCACCTTGCTGCTCACGCACAGTATCGAGACGCTGGGCTCGATGAGCTGCAATCCGGCGATTGGCGGTATCGGTAAGGGGCATCTGGTCAAGGAGGTCGATGCGCTCGGCGGCCTGATGGCGCGTGCGGCCGACCGCGGTGGCATTCAGTTTCGCAGGCTGAACTCGCGCAAAGGGCCGGCCGTACGGGCGACCCGCGCCCAAGCCGACCGGGCCTTGTACAAAGCGGCGGTGCGTAACGCCTTGCAGGACGAGCCGAACCTGGACCTGTTCCAACAGGCGGTTGACGACCTCATTGTCGAGGGTGAGCGGGTAACCGGCGTGGTCACCCAGATGGGCCTGCACTTTCACGCCCGCGCTGTGGTGCTGACCGTCGGTACCTTTCTCGGTGGACGCATCCATGTCGGCCTGGAGAATTATCCCGGGGGTCGGGCGGGTGATCCGCCGAGCAATGTGCTGGCGAGCCGCTTGCGTGAATTGCCGTTCAATGTCGAACGTCTCAAGACCGGTACACCGCCGCGTATCGACTGCCGCACTATTGATTTCGGCCAACTGGAAGTCCAGCCGGGCGACGATCCGGAACCCGTGTTTTCCTTCATGGGAAGCCGTGCCGATCATCCGCGTCAGGTGCCTTGCCACATCACTCGGACCAATGTCGAGACACATGAGATCATTCGCGGGGGTATGTCGCGCTCGCCAATGTATACCGGTGTCATCGAAGGCACAGGTCCACGTTATTGTCCGTCGATCGAGGACAAAGTGGTACGCTTTGCCGACAAGAGCTCGCACCAGATCTTCATCGAGCCCGAGGGCCTGGACAGCCACGAGGTCTACCCTAACGGTATCTCGACCTCGCTACCGTTCGACGTGCAGTGGGCCATGGTGCGCTCGATGCGGGGTTTCGAACAGGCCCGTATCACCCGGCCGGGTTATGCGATCGAATACGATTTCTTCGACCCGCGCGATCTGCAGGCTTCGCTCGAGACCAAGTTCATCCGGGGCCTGTTCTTCGCCGGCCAAATCAACGGCACCACCGGTTATGAGGAGGCTGCGGCCCAGGGCCTGCTCGCTGGCCTGAATGCCGTGCGCCAGGTGCAGGAGCGCGAGCCCTGGTCGCCGCGTCGCGATCAGGCCTATCTTGGGGTTCTGGTCGACGATCTGGTCACCCGTGGCACCCAAGAACCTTATCGCATGTTTACGTCGCGCGCCGAATATCGGCTGTTGTTGCGTGAAGACAATGCGGATCTACGCCTGACCGAACTCGGGCGCGAGCTCGGCCTGGTCGGTGACGAACAATGGGCGGTGTTCGATGCCAAGCGCGAGGCGATCGAGCGTGAGCGCCAACGCTTGCATGATACTTGGGTACGGCCGTCACAGTTGGATGGCCAAACCGCGTGTGCCGCATTGGGTGATCCGCTGCGCAAAGAGGCTCGTGCGCTCGATTTGATTGCCCGGCCACAGGCCAGCTATGCCAGCGTTACGGCATTACCCGGTGTCGGGACCGCGGTCGATGACCCTGGGGTTTGCGAACAAATCGAAATCCAGGCCAAGTACGCGGGCTATATCGATCGGCAACGCGATGAGATCGAGCGTGCCCGCAACAACGAGGCTTTACGTTTGCCGCAGGGATTGGATTTCACCCAGGTAAAGGGATTGTCATCCGAAGTACGCGAAAAACTCTCCCGCCATCGACCGGAGACCATCGGCCAAGCCGGACGCATCCCAGGCGTTACCCCGGCTGCAGTCTCACTGTTGCTGATCCATCTAAAGAAGAAATCGGCCTGATTTATTTTTGTCGCTTTAACCCGCTATAGTCGATGCGCCGAATGCATGTGGAGACATGCTATGAATGCTAAACAGGGGTCTTTTTGTTTTGAGCAATTGCACGTGGATGTCGCGCGCAATACTACCGACGATTTCAATCCCTTTCATGATCCGAAACGTTGGCAGCTGATTCGCGACAATCCTTTCGGTTCCACTATCGTGCTGGGTTTTCAGACCGAATTTTTGGTTAGCGATCAGGTGGCGCACATGCGTCGAGACAGCGGCGATGATGTACGCATCACCGAGCACGGTTTACATTTCAGTAACTACGAATTTCGTTTTGTCGGTGCCCTACTGCCGGGCGAGCGCTTCGATGTCGAGATTCGCAAGACGGTCGACAAGACGGCTGACGGTGGTGGCCTTTCCAATCGGGTGATCGTACGCAAGGATGACGGACAAGCCGTATTGCTCGGTACCCAGAGCGAAACGGAGTCACCGCGTTTTCTCGCCGATACCGTGCCGGTGAATGTGCCGCCATTGGCATCTTTGCCCGATCGCCGGCGCATCGACGGTACACCCTATTTCCTCAAACGCAAGTTTCTCACCACCAGTAACGGTAAGAATTTCGTCCTGGCCGGTCTTGGGGTGCAACAGGATTATTTCGACGAACTCGACGAGTTCGTGTCGTTTCCACCGATGTTCACAGCGGCGCTGCTATCTTGCGGATTGCTCGAACAGGCCTGGCAGCAGGGTTATGATTTCCTGGCCGATCCGGTGGTTTACACCAGCCACCAAATCTCGGTCGATCGTCGCTTGCAGCAAAAGTTGCGTAGTAACGATCGACTGCATCTATTGATCGACGGGCCGTCGAACGAGTCCTCGAGTAGCGGGGGTTCGGCAGTCGATGCGATGCAGAACTATCGCGTGTTCGGATTGGTTGCCGACGAACAAGTCCTCTTTCGTGCCAAGGTGCAACTGGCGATGCTGCATGGTTGAGTATCGGCGCAGGTCAGGCGTCCTGGCGTGCGACAGCGACGTTAGAAAACAGGGTCTCCCGGCCGCTCTGCGGTTGATTGGGAATCAATCTTGCCAACAAGAGTGAACCGAAGGCCATTGCCGCACCCAGCAGAAATACCGCGGCGTACCATTGAATCCAGATAAAACCGAAAATCACGGGGATCATCACGGCGGCGACATGGTTGATGGTAAACGAGACCCCGGCGGTCGACGCGATATCATGCGGGTCGGCGATTTTCTTGAAGTAGCTTTCTATCGCGATCGCCATGGCGAACAACAAGTGATCGATGACGTAAAGCAAACCGGCCAGCCAAGCCTGATCGACAAAAGCATAGGCGATAAAGATAACGATTAGGCCGAGGTATTCGAAGGTCAATGCACGGCGTTCACCCCAATGTGCCACCAAACGCCCGATACGTGGTGCGGCCCAGGTGTTGATCACATGATTGGCTAGAAACAATAATGCGATATTGGATGCACTAAAGCCGAATTTTTCGACCATTAAAAAACCGGCGAATACGATGAAGATTTGGCGTCGCGCACCGCTCATCAGCGTCAGTGCGTAATACAGCCAATAACGCTGCCGAAACACCAAATGCTTGTGTTGCGGGACGACATGTGAAAAGCGGGGAAAGGCACGCCATGCCCAAAAAGCGATCAGCATGGCGCCGCTGCCCGCGATCAAGAACAACCACTGATAGTCAATCTGCCAAACTTCCAGTCCGATCCAGATAGCGCCGAAAACCAGGATGGCGGCATAGGAACGTGCTGCGGACAGTCGACCCAGGGTAATCGCGGTCCGTTCTTGTTCGACCCATTGTAAGGCGAGGGATTTTTGTAACGTAAAGAAATAATGGAAGCCGATCGACATCAGCACCGTGGTCGCATAGAAGGCGTACTCTTGCGGGAAAAAGCCGGTAAAAGCGACCCCGAGCCCCAGGACGGCAATCGAGAGCATGGCAAACGCCTGCTCGCGGATGAACAGCAACAGGAAGACCGTGGTAAAGGCAAGAAAGCCGGGTACTTCGCGCAGGCTCTGTAAGATGCCGATCTCGACACCGCCGAAGCCGGCTTGTTCGACCGCAAAGTTGTTGAGTAGGGTATGCCATGCGGCGAAGGCCAGTGATGCGGCAAAGCTCAGCAACCAAAGAAAGCGTTCGGGCGTGCTGGGCATGGTCGAGGTCGTCAGGCCCGTTGTGCCTGTTTACGCGCAGGGCGAGTCAAACAGCGCTCAAGCCAGGCAGCCAAATGTGGATAGTCTTTAAGCGATACGCGTGCGGGTTTACACCAGACAAAAACCGATGCGACGTTTAGGTCGGCGACACAGAAGCGGTCGTCAACCAAGTATTCGCGTTCGGCCAAGGCTTGATCGAGTACCCGAAAGGGTTTGGTCAGGGCGTTGAGGTTGCGCTTTGCTTTGTCCGCGTCGCGCTTGGTCTCAGGTAACACGCGCCCGTGCATCAGTACGGTCAATAACGCATGCTCGACCTCGGTCATGACCCAGAACGACCATTGCCAGGCGAGTGCCTCGCCCTCGACCGAGTCCGGCCACAAGCCGGTGTCGGCACCATAGCGTCGCGCCAGATAAAGATTGATCGCCATTGATTCCCACAGTACCAAATTGCCGTCGACCAGGGTCGGCACCCGCCCGTTCGGATTGAGGGTGCGGTACTCCGTTTGCTTGAGCGCATCACCGTGAAAGTCGAGTGGAACATGCTCGAACGGCAAATCGAGTTCCTTGAGCAGCCAAAGCGGGCGAAAAGCGCGTGATTGGGTAATACCGTAAAGTTTAATCATAACGGGGTACCTTGCGGGAACAGGAAATCATCATAGACTCACCTTGCCTTAGGTAGAATCCCGATATGACGACACGGATAGAGATCGACCCTGCCTGGCCACAGCAGCTTGAACAGGGGTTGTCGGCGATGATGGCCGAATTGAGCCAGGGACAGCGTGACGCCCTGCTGGGTTATCTTGCGCTGCTGGCGAAGTGGAACCGCAGCTATAACCTCACTGCCGTGCGCGACAAGACGCTGATGGTGCGGCGTCAGCTCCTTGACAGTCTGTCGATTCTCCCCTGGGTTGATCGCGGTCCGGTGTTGGATGTCGGTACCGGGCCCGGATTGCCGGGCTTGCCCTTGGCGATCGCGCGGCCCGATCTGATTTTTTCGCTGCTCGACAGCAACGGCAAGAAAACCCGTTTCGTGCAACAGGCGGTCGGTGAACTGGGCCTGACCAATGTCGAGGTGATCAAAGCGCGTGTCGAACAGCTCGATCGACCGGGATACTATGCATGCATTCTTTCGCGTGCCTTTTCCACCTTGCCCGAAATAATCGAGCGTACACGTTCCCTGCTGACTGACGATGGTCGTTGGTTGGCAATGAAAGGTGCCATGCCCGAGGGTGAACTGAATGCCTTGTCGGCCCGTGTCGCCGGTGTTACCCACGAGGCTGCTGTGCTGGACGTACCCGGCGAGCAGGCGCAACGCCACCTGATTGTTTTACGTCCGGTCTGATATGCGCCGAAGGCTATGAACAACAGAGTTCGCCACGTTGTTTACATCATGTCTTTGGATCGCTTCGTGATGGTATGCGGCGTACTGCCCCAACGGCGTGTTTTCCACGGCATCGAACGCGTGATGGGCATACGTCATCCCTAAATCCGAGTAAATTCGTCAAGAAATGAACTCGCAAAAGTCCCCGGTTGTTTCCTAAAGCCTTCGCCTTATTGGCCGATTAACCGGATGTCAAGAACCTAGCCGAGGTTGTCAAAATCCGGATTGGAATTCCGGAAAAAGGATCAAAAAGACGTACGTGGGCGGTCTGTGTAATGCCCGCGATAGATGAAGGATGACAGCCATGCCCGCAATGCATGACCTACCGATCAGGGTTCGCTTGATCGTTTTGGCCGCACTGACCTTACTCGTTGCAATCATCATTGGCCTGCTAAGCGTCAAAAGCCTGAGCAAAGCGAATCATGCTATGGAAGAAATGTATATCCAAGGAGTGGTCGAAAGCCAGTCGCTTTCGAAAATCATCACGTATCTCGATGAGAGCAGAACCCAGTTGCTGTTGAGTCTGCAACATGATCCCTCATCCGAGTTCGCATCGATGCATGACCACCCGGTCAGCATGCATCTCAATATCTCGATCGAAAGCCTGAATAAGGTCGACGAGCTTTGGACGATGATTGAGGCCGCCGGTATAAATGCGAGTGAACAAAGGCTCGCCGATGCCTTTGTTCCGCTCAAGGAAGGTTTTCGGACGAAAGGCATCGTACCTGCGATCGACAAGATCAAAAACGGCGATTACATCGGCGCCAATTCGATCCTGCTGACGGTAATCAATCCGGCCTTCAAGTTGACGCGTCAAACGCTCGAAAAACTGTTGGTTTTGCATGAGGATGAAGCCGAAGTGACATTCGAGGCGATCACTCAGGACTATGAATACACCGTCACCACGATGATCGGGGCGTTGATCGTCGGCGCAATCTTCAGTGCGGTGTTGGCCTATCTGATCATCAGCGGGATATCGCGCGGGGTCTGTGAAGTGGAAAAGGCCGCCGACGAGCTGGCCGAGGGCGATCTCGGTGCCCGTGTCGCCTATCACCACAAAGACGAACTCGGCCATATCGCTACGGCCTTCAATCGCATGGCGGAGAAATTCAACGGCGTGATCAGAGAGCTGCAAGGTTGTGCCGGTCAGCTCGCCAGCGCAGCAGAAGAAACCTCGGTGGTTACCTCGCAAACTCGCGAGGGCATCATTCAGCAGAAATCTGAGACCGAACAGGTCGCAACCGCGATCAACGAGATGAATGCGACCGTGCACGACGTGGCGCACAACGCGGTACATGCCGCCGAGGCCACGCGCGAGGCCGACCAATCGTCGGTCGAAGGCAAGGCGGTGGTCGACAAGACGGTCGATGCGATCGGCGAGATTGCTACGGAGGTCGAACAGGCCTCGGAGGTGATCCACGAACTCGAACGCGAAAGCGAGAATATCGGTTCGGTTCTCGACGTGATCAAAAGTATCGCCGAGCAAACCAACCTGCTCGCCTTGAATGCCGCCATCGAAGCCGCTCGTGCCGGTGAACAGGGACGCGGTTTCGCCGTGGTTGCCGACGAGGTACGTACCCTGGCCGGCCGCACGCAGGCGTCTACGGCAGAAATCGAAGAGATGATCACCCGCTTGCAAACCGGGGCCAACAAGGCGGTCAACGTGATGGAGTCCAGCAAGAGCAAGACCAATGTTGGCGTCGAACAGGCGGCCGCGGCGGGGTCTGCGTTGGAGACCATCACCTCGGCGGTCGACCGGATCGCTGAGATGAACACCCAGATTGCGAGTGCGGCCGAGGAACAAAGCGCCGTCACCGAAGAGATCAACCGCAACGTGGCCAGCATCAGCCAGATTGCGGAACAGACGTCGACCGGTGCCGAGCAGACCGCCCATGCCAGCGAGGATTTGTCGCGCTTGGCCAGTCAGCTCAACGCAGTAGTCGTTCAATTCCGAGTCTAAGACCGACGGCACCCGGCCTTCCCGGCCGGGTGCACCGGAGCGGCGCAGCATGGCGCCGGTTTCCCGAAATTCTTCAACCTGTTGCCGAGAGGCTATCTTGTTGCGCGGGGCGTGGTTATCATTATTGATCCGGCATCGCCCGCCGGTCGAATTCACAACACCGGGCTAACCACCAATGGGAAGAATTATCGCGGTCGCCAATCAAAAAGGCGGCGTCGGCAAGACCACCACGGCGGTGAACACCGCAGCGGCGCTCGCCGCGATGCGTCGTCGTGTTTTGTTGATCGATCTCGATCCGCAGGGCAATGCGACCACCGGCAGCGGGGTCGACAAGCATGCACTGGAACGCTCGACCCTCGATGCGCTGATGGGTGAAGTACCCGTCGCTGAATGTATCCAACGTGCCGCCGAAGCGGGTTATGACGTATTGCCGTCGAACGGCGATCTGACGGCCGCCGAGGTTCGTCTGCTCGAAGCGCCGTTACGCGAGAAACGCCTGGAGCTCGCGCTGCAACCGGTGAGCGACGATTACGATTACATGCTGATCGATTGTCCGCCGTCGCTCAACATGTTGACCCTAAACGCTTTGGTCGCGGCCGACAGCGTGCTGGTACCGTTGCAGACCGAATATTACGCTCTCGAGGGCCTCTCCGCGTTACTCGCGACCGTGCAGCAGATCAAGGACCATCGTAATCCGCGTCTGGAGATGGAAGGCATTGTGCGAACCATGCACGATCCGCGCAACAATCTCGACAACCAGGTCTCGGCACAGCTGATCCAGCATTTCGGCGACAAGGTGTTTCGCACCATGATTCCGCGCAATGTGCGGGTGGCCGAGGCGCCCAGCCATGGACTGCCGGTCATGCTGTATGATAAGACGTCGCGCGGTGCGATCAGTTACATGGCATTGGCCAGTGAGATGACCCGCCGCCATCTTCCGCAGAATACCAACGCACCTGCCTGAACATGGTTAAGAAAAGAGGCCTCGGCCGTGGATTGGATGCGTTGCTGGGTGCATCGCAGAATACTGCCGAGGCACCGGCAACCGCACCTGGCGATGCTGCTACAGCGTCTGCCGTCAATACCCTTGCGGTCGATCTGATTCAACGTGGTCGTTATCAACCGCGACGCAATTTCGACGAAGACAAATTGCGCGAGCTCGCCGATTCGATTGTCGCCCAGGGCATGGTGCAGCCGATCGTGGTGCGCCCGGTCGGCGACAAGCAGTACGAAATCATCGCGGGCGAACGACGCTGGCGTGCGGCTCAGCTGGCTGGCCTGAGTGAGGTGCCGGTGGTGGTTCGCGATGCTGACGATCAGTCGGTCATGGCGATGGCGCTGATTGAGAATATCCAGCGTGACGACCTCAATCCACTCGAAGAGGCCACGGCCCTGCACCGCCTGCTGAACGAGTTCGAACTCACTCACCAGCAGGTTGCCCAGGCGGTGGGTAAGTCGCGCACGACAGTGACCAACCTCATTCGTTTGCTGGAGCTGAACGGCGACGTCAAGCAAATGGTCGAGCGCGGCGAGCTGGAAATGGGCCATGCCCGCGCCCTGCTGGCCCTTGGGGGTACCGCCCAGACCGAGGCGGCTCACCAGGTTGCGTCAAAAGGGCTGTCGGTACGCGAAACCGAGGCCTTGGTACGCCGTCTGAATCAGCCGAAAACGACGGTCGCCGATAAGACCGCTGACGATGATCCCGACGTGCGCCGGTTGCTCTCCGATCTCACTGAGCGACTCGGTGCCAAAGTCGCCCTGCAGCAGGGAGCCGGCGGTAAAGGTCGGCTGGTGATCAGCTACAACACGCTGGAAGAGCTCGAAGGGATTCTCGACCATATCCGCTGAACGGCGCGTTTCTGGCCGCGATATAGGATTTTCCTCTAATCACCCATTAGAAATCTTATCGGTTGATCGTTTGACCTTATTTAGCGAAATTCTTATACTTCGCGCGCTTCGTGTGGCTCGGATATCAGTGCCGGAATGCAGCTAATGCAGAATTCTGATGCTCGTCGAGCCAAGCGAATATTGATTGCGCAAGCGGTAGCTACCCTGGTCGTTACGTTGATCGGGCTGATCTTCGGCCTGCGAGCGGGTTTGTTCGCACTCATCGGGGGTGCGACGGCGACCGTCGCCAATGCCCTTTTCGCGTATCTGGTGTTTGGCCGATACCAGGCCGGCCAGCCGGGAAGGTTGTTGGCGCAATTTTATGGCGGCGAGCTGATTAAGCTGGCGTTCGTCATCGCGGTGTTTGCCGCGGTGATCATCTGGCTCGATCCCTTGAGTCCGCTGGCATTGTTCGGCGGATTTTTATTTGTTCAGGTGATTCCGATGCTGTTGGCAAACCGCCTCGGCGCCTGATCGCAACGAGATGATTTATTGAGATGGCTGGCTCAGAGACGCTCACTTCCGAAGAATACATCAAGCACCACTTGACCAACCTTACCTTCGGCAATCATCCGGAGCGTGGTTGGAGTATTGCGAACAGCTCGGAAGAGGCTGCCGAAATGGGCTTCTGGGCAATCCATCTCGACACGATGTTTTTCTCCATCATGCTCGGCGCGGTGTTCCTCTATTTCTTCTACAAGGTTGGTAAAAACGCGACCACCGGAGTGCCTGGCAAGGCACAAAACATGGTCGAGGCCATCGTCGGTTTCGTGCAGGACAACGTGAGCGGCACGGCCTGTGAAAAGAATCCCTTGGTCGCCCCGCTGGGGCTGACCATTTTCATCTGGGTCTTCCTGATGAACCTGATGGACCTGGTGCCTGTCGATTTGGTGCCTTATCTGGCCTCGCTGCTCGGCATTCACTTCCTGAAGATCGTGCCGACCACCGATCCGAACGCGACCTTCGGCATGTCGCTGATGGTGTTCGCGCTGATCATCTACTACAGCATCAAGATTAAAGGCTTCGGCGGATTTGCCGGTGAGCTGACGTTGCATCCGTTCGGGAAATGGGGCATGCCCGCCAACTTGCTATTGGAAGGCATCAACCTGCTCGCCAAGCCGGTGTCTTTGTCACTGCGTCTGTTCGGCAATCTTTACGCCGGTGAGATGATCTTCATTCTGATCGCGCTGATGTACAGTGGCGGCATCATCCTTGGCGCGGCCGGTGGCGTATTGCAATTCATCTGGGCGGTATTCCATATCCTGATCATTACGCTGCAGGCCTTCATCTTCATGGTGTTGACCATCGTATATCTCGATATGGCGCATCAGGAAAGTCACTAATTTCGGTCTTTGTAACGCTTTTGAAACTTACCAACACGGGAGTAAATCATGGAACTCGCTAATGCCATTCTGTACATCGCCGCCGGTCTGATGCTTGGCCTCGGCGCGCTGGGTGCGGCAGTCGGTATCGGTGTCTTGGGCGGTCGCTTCCTCGAAGGTGCGGCTCGTCAACCCGAGCTCATCCCCATGCTGCGCACTCAGTTCTTCATCGTGATGGGTCTGACCGACGCACTGCCGGTTATCTCGATCGCGATGGGTCTGTACTTGATGTTCGCTGTCTGACGACGTTCGGCCATAGGCCGTGTACCTCCCTCTCGATTCATAAAGAGGCAAACAGATGAATATCAATCTCACTCTGTTCGGTCAGATGTTGGCGTTCGCGGTATTCGTGTGGTTCACGATGAAGTTCGTGTGGCCACCGATCGTCAAGGCCATGGAAGAGCGCAAAACGCGCATCGCCGACGGTCTGGCCGCTGCTGAACGTGGTCAGCATGAACAGGAACTGGCCAAAAAGCATGCGAAAGACACCATGCTAGAAGCCAAACAGCAGGCTGCCGAGATCAAATCCGCTGCCGAAAAGCAGGCCGTGATGATCATTGAAGAAGCTCGCGACAAAGCCAAGGAAGAGGGTAATCGGCAATTGGCCGCCGCCCAGGCAGAGATCGAGCAGGAAACCAATAAGGCACGCGAGGTTTTGCGGGTCAAGGTCGCCGAACTGGCAGTCCTGGG
>JANQLO010000021.1 GCA_028280505.1 Chromatiales bacterium
GATACCGGGCTGTACTACTACCGGGCGCGTTACTACGATCCGGAGATCGGTCGGTTCATCTCGGAAGATCCGTTGGGATTCGAGGCGGGGATTAACTTCTATGCTTATGTCGACAACAATCCCGTTAACTTCAATGATCCATCGGGTAAGATTTGTTTACCGTGCTTAGCTCCGCTGGTACCGCCAGCCCTTAAGGCTATAGGTATTGGTGCTGGGGTGAGTGTTGCAACTGGAGCAGCTATTCGTGGTGGTGTGGCGGCATACCAGGGCGAGGATGTATTGGATGCAGCCTTTGATACTAATTCGATGCTTGTTGATGGTGGAATAGGTGCTGTCACCGGTCCATTAGGTGCGTGGAATCAAGCCAGAAACATAAGTAAAATAGGTAACATTAACGACGTTGGTCGAATTGGTAATCAATTGGCCCTCCAGAATATTGACAATGCAGGATATTCATTGTTGGGAGTTGAAATGCAGATGGCGGTGCAAGGCACGCGTCGCAAACCGGTCGCGGATTTTATTGTTGGTGCTGGGGATGATATTTTTGGTATAGAGGCAAAAATGTCACGAAGTCTTTGGAATCCGACGTGGAGTTTTACGCCTGCACAGCGAGCGGGCTATCCTTTAATTAACGCGGGTGCCGCAAATCAGATTATTAAAGGTGAATCGGTTGATTTGTTAGGGGCTAGCGTATCTCGAGTAGAGAATATGTTGTTCACACCATGGGATACGGTTAGGGCTTTGGATAGTGCATTACCCGCGATTACGGCTTCGGGAGGGTATAATTCAGCGGGCGCCAGTGGTGGGTATGTCTTATATCCTAGTAGACCAAATAACAATATGATGTCAAATGTTTACTCTAAATGATTAAATCATATGCGGACCAGTTGTTAGATGGTTTGTATAAATTTAAAAAGAAGTTAATTGGAGTTTCTGTCCCAGTTAGCTCTCATGATAGGTGCAATGGTGTCGACATAAAATTTGTCCGACCTCATATGCAAGAAATTATGAGTGGTGTATTTAGTGAGCACTTATATAATAAATGCAGTGATTGGGCTTGGGTAAAGAAAACTGAAGTAGGAATGGTATACAAGATAGTTATTAATCCAGTAGAAAGAATGTTGCCAACCTATTATGGTATTGTATCTTTTCTTGGAGTGACGTCACCCCAGCTTGTTGAAAGATATAACAAGTATGCGGAAAAACCATTAAATAGTGATCATGCGATACTCCAGATTAAGTTAAGCAGCATATTTCCTCGACAAGAAGCTTATTTTGACAGATTTTTTGATCTCAAAGGCTATGAAGATATATCTGTCTTGGATGATGATATAAAAAAAACATCCTCGATAATTTTAAGAGGCATTAAAAAAATTACGGATGAGCTTTGTGAGCCTAGCGATTTAATATCGATTTACGAGAATAAGAGTTATCCATGGGGTGGCTCGCCGCATCCATATTTTTATGTAAAATTAGATCAAGTTAAATAAGGCGTATAGAAGTTATTGATCGGAAGATAATCCATCACCTTATGGATCCCTAAGATGGCTTTTTGTGGCGTGTGGCGCTGAATCGTTAGATGAAGAGCCGGGTCAAGCACAGCAGAACTCAAGACCATTGATGCAGGTGATCTTTACCGTACTTTTAGGGCAATTCTTGCAACGTTTACCCTTTTTGTACTTCTTACAGCACTTTTTGCCCGATTTCTTTCCCATTAACGCAAATCCGCAGCCAAGCGGTCAGGGACCCGTGGTCGCCGCATCGATGGTGGTGTTCATGCCCTGCGCAAGCTGCGCCAGTTCATTGTCGATCAACAACAGCCCCTGGCCTTGATCGCCGAACAGTTTCAGGCGGCCCAGGATGTCGCTTACCGTCGCTTCTTCCTCGATCTGTTCGGTGATGAACCATTGCAGGAATACATTCGTGGCATGGTCCTTTTCGGATAAGGCCTGGTCGACCAAATCGTTGATCGCCCGGGTTACGCCGCGCTCGTGATGCAGTGTGCTCTCGAACATTTCCACCACGTTTTGCGTACCGGCCGGCGGTGCATCGACTGTGGACAGTTCCACCGGCGCCTCCTGGTCGATGAGATAGTGATACATCTTGAGTGCGTGCCCCATTTCCTCGCCATGCTTGGCGAGAAACCATGCGGCGGTGCCTTTGAGGTTGGCGTCCTCTGCCTTGGCGGAGAGACCGAGGTAGTAATAGGCGGAAAAGAACTCGCGGTTGATTTGTGCGTTTATGGCGGCGGCCATTTCTTTTGAGATCATCGGGACTGCTCGCGTATTGTTCGTTCGATAACTAATCGGTTTGTATGCCAGGGATTCAAACCATGATGTTACAACATGGTGACGGCATAACCCGGCTTTTTGGCGGGTCGATAGGGGGTATCGATTCATCGGGAAGCAGGGGAAAGTCGCCGCCTGCCTTTCAGGTCTCGAGCAGGCGAGGCATCAGCTCGACCAGATTGCACGGACGGGTGCGGTAATCGAGTTGATGTGAAATCAGCTTGGTCCAGCCATCCTTACAGGCCCCGGTCGACCCCGGCAGACAGAACACGAAGGTGCCGTTCGCGACGCCGGCAATGGCGCGCGACTGCATGGTCGAGGTGCCGATGATGTCGTAGGACAGCGAACGGAACATCTCGCCGAAGCCTTCGATGATCTTATCGAGCAAAGGCTGTACCGCCTCGGGTGTGCCGTCGCGACCGGTGAGGCCGGTGCCGCCGGTAGTGATCACGACCTGGACATCCGGGTCGGCAATCCAACGTGAGACGACCGCGCGGATCTGGTAGGCATCGTCTTTGACGATGGTCTGTTCGAACACCTCGTGACCGCCCTCGGTCGCCAGTTTTTTCAACGTGGCGCCGGACTTGTCGTCGGCCTCGGTACGGGTATCGGAGACGGTCAGCAGAGCCAGCTTAAGGGGGACGAATTCACGTTCGTTGCTCATCGGGGTTTCCTGTGTTTGGTGTTGTCAAGCGGCGTATTCGACACCGCTGGACAGCCAGATTCGGCAGGCGCCTTCGTCCGAGACCATGCAGGGCCCGACCGGCGTGCGCGGTGTGCAGGCGGTACCGTACAGCTTGCACTGATTGGGGTAGATCTTGCCCAGCACCACACGTGCGCAATCGCAGCCGGGCGGCATTTGCCCGGCACGCCGGCGTTCGTCGGCGGTGTAATCGGTGAAGCGCAGGCGGGCATCGTGTTGCGCGTAGTCGGGGTGGATGGAAAAGCCGGATGCCGGTATCTCGCCGATGCCGCGCCAATTGGCCTTGTCGACAAACAGTGCGGTATCGAGTTGCTTGCGCGCGTCGGGGTTGCCGCCGGGGCGGACGACGCCCTGGTAACAATTGTCCAGAAAGGTCTTGCCTTCGAGATGCTGGCGTAGCACCGAGTAGGTCGCGGCGAGCAGGCTCGAGGGATCGAAGCCGGCGACCGCGGCCGGAATGCCGTGTTTGTCGGTGACGAATGCCCATTCTTCCGGGCCCATCACCGTCGAGACGTGCCCGGGCGCGATCAGGCAATCAAAGCCGGCATCCTCGGAATCCAGCAACATCGCGACCGCGGGCCAGGTCAGTCGGCCGGACAGCAACACCGATAGATTGTCCGGAATGCCTTCGACCAACATGGCCGCAACCGGTGCGGTCGTGGTTTCGAAACCGGCCGCGAAAAACACCACCTGGCGGTCCGGGTGTTGATCGGCAATCTCACGGGCCTCGGTCGGCGAGGCGATCGGCCGCACGTCGGCGCCGGCGGCACGGGCCTCGGCCAGCGAGCGAATGCTGTTTTTGGCGACATTGACCGGTACCCGCAGCATATCGCCGAAGGCAACCAGGATGACGCCGTCTTCCACGGCGAGTTGGATGGCCTGGTAGATGTCTTCTTCCGGGCAGACGCAAACCGGGCAGCCGGGACCGGGGATGAGTTCGATAGCGTCCGGCAGGGCGGTGCGCATGCCCGACAGCGTCACCGAGCGTTCGTGACCGCCGCAGACATTCATGACCCGCACGTTGTCTTGCAGCGGGAGCGCCTTGATTTTTTCGAGCCAGCCCGTCGCGTCAGTCATGGGAATGTCCGTGGGTATGCCGGTGGATGTGGGCATGTGCCTCGTGCATCAACTGGCCGTCCGGCTGGATGGCCGGTTTCAGCGTTTCGCCGCGTTCGATGCGATCGAGCATCGCCGTGTGCTCCCGGCGCAGCCAGTCGAGCCAGGCCTGCATGCCGTCGCCGCTACGCGCGGACAGGGTATGTACCGGTGCCTGGTTGGCCAGCTCTCGCAGATGCCGTTCGGCGTTTTCCGGCGAGAAGTCGTCGAGCATCGCCAACAGATCGGATTTGCTGATCAGCATCAGATCGGCGGCACGGAACATCACCGGATACTTGGCCGGTTTGTCGTCGCCCTCGGTGACCGACAACAGCGTTACGTTGCGATGCTGACCGAGATCGAAGCTGGCCGGACAGACCAGGTTGCCGACGTTTTCGATGAACAGAATATCGATATCGTCCAGATTCAGATCGTGCAGCGCCTTATGCACCATATGCGCATCCAGATGACAGGCCGTGCCGGTGGTGATCTGCACGGCCGGCACGCCTTTGTCGCGAATGCGTTGGGCATCGTTCTCGGTCTCCAGATCGCCTTCGACGACGGCGACCCGCAGTTCATCGCCCAATGCGCCGATGGTCTCTTCGAGCAGGCGGGTTTTGCCCGAGCCGGGCGATGACATCAGGTTCAAGGCCAGCACCTTGTGTTGACCGAAATGCTCGCGATTATGCGCGGCGATATGGTCGTTTTCGGTCAGAAGTCCCTGAAGCACCGAGATGGCCTCGCGACCGGATTCGGTCTTCGCCAATTTGCCGTCGCCTTCGAGCAAGTGACGGTTGCCGTCGGTCACATTACATCCGCAGGTATCACACATCACCGGGCTCCTCAGGCGTTCTCGCGCCTTTCCAGCTCAACACTCATGAGCAACATTTCATCGCCGCTCACCAATTGGGTTCGGTAGTCACCACAGGCACCGCATAACAGCCGGTTGGCCTTGGCATCGCTTTCTTCGCCGCAGGTAAGGCATCTGACTCTGACGCCGAGTTGATCGATCTGCAGGGTCGCGCCTTCGGCGACCGTACCGGCCGCGGCGATGGGGAAGGCATCCTCGAGCAGTTGTGCCTCGACGCCGGACAAAGGACCGATACTCAGGCGAATCAGGGTGACGCAGTCCGCCTGCTCGCGTGCGGCGATTTGCTCGACCTGCGACATCAGGCCCTGGCATACCGCCAGTTCATGCATCCCGCCCGGCCTCCGGCGCGAGCATTTCGTCATAGATCTGCCAGGCCGTTTCCGCTTCTTCGGCGGTCACCTTCTGAATCGCATAGCCGACATGGACAACCACGAAGTCGCCGGTCGCCAACGGTTCATGCTGCAACATGAACAGACTCACGTCGCGCTCCACGCCTTTCGCCTCGCAGCGTGCGTTGAAGCCGTCGATCGTTTTGATTTGCATCGGGATACCAAGACACATGATCTGTTACTTTAGCCTCTCAGTTAACTTCGTCAGCAGTAGGTGACCCAGTCCATGCACACAACGCTCATACTCGGTATCGGCAACAATCTCCTCACCGATGAGGGGATTGGCGTGCACGTTATCCGCTACCTCGAAGAACACCACCCGGACCAACCGGGTATCAGTTATCTCGACGGTGGCACGCTGAGCTTCACGCTTGCCGAGCCGATTGCCGATCACGACAATCTCATTGTCGTCGATGCGGCCCGATTTGGCGAACCGCCGGGTACCCTGCGTTGCCTCGAAGGCGACGAGATGGATCGCTATCTGACCGGCAATCGGGCCAGCGTACATGAGGTCGGCCTCATGGACCTGTTCGATATCTCCCGTTTATCCGGTACTTTTCCCGAACATCGTGCATTGATCGGGGTAGAGCCTGAATCCCTCGGTTGGGGCGATTATCCCAGCGCCACGGTGGCGCCCACAATTGCAAAGGCTGCCGCCGAGGCACTTGCCCTGGCGCAGCAGTGGCGCCAATAATTATTGCCCAGTAACGTCACCAAACCCTTGACCTGCATCATGTGCCGCCCAGGCCGTGTCAAGGTCACCGACGATTGAAATCCAATGAGGTAGTAAAGATATGAGTGGGCTTGATTCGATTCCGGTCGTCGCCGAAGGCAGTCGCACGGAAAACCTCAAACCACTGTTACGCGAGATCGAACAGGCTCTGCGTGAGTTGATCGACGACGCCAAAGAGACCGTTATCGATCTCGCTGCAATGCCGTTCAGCGCGCAAGACGAACAGGACCTCAAAAGTTATCTGGGATCGGGCGAGGTGATCGCGACCATGAATGCCTTCGGCCCGACCTCGATCGAGGAAACCGGTGTGCCCGGCGTTTGGTGGGTCGAACACAAAGATGCCGAGGGCAGACGTCTGACGCTGCACCTGGAAGTCGCCCGGGTACCCGCGATCATGGTGACACCGGCCGACGATTTACGCGAGGGATTGGCCGGTCTTCAGGCCTCGTTGTCGGCATCCGACGACGGTGATGCGTTGCAGTGACATCCGGTTTCACGAACGTCAAGGCCTTGGCATTCAGCATAATCTCGTCATTAAATGTCTGTTTATATTAGAAAATTAAAGAAATTCTTCTAATCTAATCCGATTTTATTGTCCTCAGATCAAACAAATCCGATTAATTTCCCGGTAATGCCCGACTTTCGGTTGCCGCATGCTGTTACGGTTCTCCCTAGGATTCGTAGGGACTTTTAACTCACTGCTCGCAGAAGCGGGAGGCGCACCATGAGGAAGGAAGAAGTACCTGGCCAAAGTGCCAAGCCATTACCGCCCCGGGAAAATGCCGTACTCGAAGTCGAGGGGCGTTACATCGAAATTGACAGCGGAGGATTTCTGATTGACCCCGCCGATTGGGAACCGGCGGTTGCGGTCTACATGGCCGAGTTGGACGGCGTCGAGCTGGGGGACGATCACTGGTTGCTGATCGATTTCCTGAATCGTTTCTATGCCGAGTACCAGATCGCTCCGGAGATACCGGTTCTGGCGCGTAATCTTTGCAAGGATCATCAAGATTGCCGTTGGACGCGTCGTTACATCAAGTCGCTGTTTCCGGGCGGCGCGAAATCGGCCTGCCGTTATGCGGGACTGCCGGCGCCGGTCGGCAGAAGTTGCGGCTGAGTCGAAGCCGCTGATATCGGAAGCGCGGCGTCGCTTCCGATGTTGTTCGCACCATCCTCCCGGGTCGTGGGCGGGCAAAAATGCCCGACCGCGACCTTGTCATCAAAATGTCATCGAAAATCGCTCAAGATGACAAAACGTCGGCCGATAAACGACTAATTTGTGCGTTTAATAATGGCCCGTTGGCAAAGTCTTTTTTTGCTATTTAATCAATAACTGATACAGGTCAGATTCCTATTCGGCCATCAGGACTACTATGTCGTTAATCGGGAATACCGATGAAACGGCCATATGGAGCGGTATCGTGTCGGATCTGAATCATTTCGAAATCCCAGCCGAAGGCACAGGGTTTCCGCTTGATTCGATGTATCACGCGGGTTCGCTGCTGCACGAGGTCCGTTACGCCTCAAAAAGACTCGCGAATTCTGGCGAGTCGACGACATCTGATATGTCGTTGACGTCAACGCGGGCGGATACCGAGCCATGCCTTTTTGAAATTCCGGGCAAAGGAAGAATCGGCGCGCCGATCAGCGTGTTTGAGTCGTCATGTATTCGGGAAATCGCCCATCGCGGTACTTGGCTCGTCGAACGGCGCCCGCCATTCGGTGGGTTCACGGCCAGGCACCCCGAAATCGCGCGATTGCCCTACCAGCCGAAAGTCGCGTAAGCGGATGCGTAAGACGCTGCACACGCTTTGGGGCGACGGCTGGCTGCATAAAAACGAGTCTGACTCGTTTTAAGAAATATCACCAAGTCGCCAAGAATGAGGAGTACTCAAAGGTGAACGATCTAACTCTCGGTGAACGCCTGCGGCAACGCGGTGTATCCCGTCGTGGCTTCATGAAGTTTTGTGCGGCCACGGCTTCGATGATGGCCTTGCCGCCGATGATGATTCCCAAGGTCGCCGCAGCCTTGGAGCAGGCTAAAAAGCCGTCGGTCATCTGGCTTTCCTTTCAGGAGTGTACGGCCTGTACCGAATCGCTGACCCGTAGTCATGCCCCGTCGATCGAGGGCCTGATTTTCGATCATATCTCGCTCGACTATCACCACACGCTGCAGGCTGCCGCGGGCCATGCCGCGGAGCATGCGCGCGAAGAGGCGATGAAGGAGCACTGGGGCAAGTACCTGGTGGTGGTCGATGGCTCGATCCCCATGGGTGCGAACGGCGCCTACTCGACGGTTGCCGGTCACAGCAATGTGGACACGATGCACGAGGTCGCCGAAGGCGCAGCGGCGATTATCGCCGTGGGTACCTGTGCGGCCTACGGCGGTCTGCCGATGGCCGATCCCAACCCGACCGACGCCGTTTCGGTGGAAGACTTGGTTACCGACAAGCCGATCGTGAATGTGCCGGGGTGCCCGCCGATCCCGACCGTGATGACCGGTGTTTTGGCGCACTTTCTGACCTTCGGTCGACTGCCCGAGCTGGATCATCTCAAACGCCCGAAGGTGTTCTACGGTCAAAACATTCACGACCGCTGTTATCGCCGTCCGTTCTACGAGCGTGGCGAGTTCGCCGAAACTTTCGATGATGAAGGTGCACGCAAAGGCTGGTGTCTTTACAAGCTCGGCTGTAAAGGACCGACCACCTATAACGCCTGCGCAACGGCGAAATGGAATGAAGGCACCAGTTGGCCGGTCGAGGCCGGTCACGGCTGTATCGGTTGTTCCGAACCGCGCTTCTGGGATGCCGGCGGTTTCTACCAGGCCCTTTCGGTACCGACCAGCGATGTCGGCTCGACCATTCTTACCGCCGGTGCGGCGGGTCTGGCGGTCGGCGCGGCAGCGGCGGTGCTGAACAAAAAGACCAAGGGTGCGGCTGTTGCAAACCGCGAAACCATCACCATCAAAGATCTGAGTAAGGAGTCTTAACCATGGATGCCAATGAG
This sequence comes from Chromatiales bacterium, assembly GCA_028280505.1. Classification (GTDB taxonomy): domain Bacteria; phylum Pseudomonadota; class Gammaproteobacteria; order Chromatiales; family Chromatiaceae; genus Thiosocius. The sequence goes on from JANQLO010000021.1 coordinate 9,086, forward strand.
CTACTCATCTGGGCTCGGGGTCCGGGGTTCGATATCGCTCTGACCATCTTCGTGGTCGGCATGTTGCTTCGGTTGTTGGAAGTCCTGGCCTTGGGCAAGAAGCCCGACCTTTCCGCACCCCGTGGTAGCGGGCCCGAAGGTGCGGTTCGCACCTTGATCGCCCGCACGCTGCCACGCAAAACCGTGTTCGATAAAGAACCGTTGCGCATCATCAATGGTTATGTGCTGCACATCGGCTTCTTCATCGTGCTGTTCCTGTACGGACCGCATATCGCCTTCTTCGAATCCTTCCTGGGTTTCGGTTGGCCGGCCCTGCCGTCGGGCATCGTCGATGCAATCAGTGCGATCACCATACTGTCGCTGATTGCCGCACTGGTCTTCCGAATGAACAACAATGTGATGCGTTTTCTGAGCACGCCGGGCGATTACATCGCTTGGGCAGTCACGTTGTTGCCGGTGTTGACCGGATACCTGGCATACAACCACTTGCTGTTGCCGTACACGCTGATGCTGGCGCTGCATCTGCTCTCGGTCGAACTGCTGTTGGTGGTGGCGCCTTTCACCAAGCTAACCCATATGTTCAGTTTTGCGATGGCCCGCTGGTACCAGGGTTACCAGGCCGGTCGTAGAGGAGTGGAATCATGAGTGCGCCCTCTGTCGAGAAAGGTATTCAGTTCATCAAGGGGCAGATCGACGCACCCGTCGCCAGTTTCTTCAGTGCCTGCGTGCACTGTGGACTATGCGCCGAGGCCTGCCTGTTCTTCACCGAGACGGGCGATCCCAAGTACACGCCGATCAACAAGGTCGAACCGATGCGGCGTATCTGGGAAAGCGAGTTCACCCTGTTCGGCAAACTCAAGTCGATGCTCGGCATGGGCGAAAAGGTTGACGAAGCGACCTTCGCCGAGTGGGAGACGCTGGTCTACGACGGTTGCACCTTGTGCGGGCGTTGCTCCCTGGTTTGCCCGGTGGGTAACGACATCTCCGGCATGATCCGTAAGGTCCGGGAAGGTTTCGCCGCCGCCGGGCATGCACCCGAGGGCCTGATTGGCGCCAGCACACGTGCGGTCGAGATCGGCAGCCCGATGGGCGTAAAGCTGCCGGCGGTGAAGGCACAGATCAAACACCTGCAGCAGGATACCGGCCTGGACGCGCCGCTCGACGTCAAGGGCGCCGAGTACATGGTGCTGCTGTCGTCCATGGAGATCATGAACTTCCCCGAGTATCTGGAAGCCATTGCCCGGATCATGAAGCAGGCCGGCAAGACCTGGACTATCGCCAGCAAGGCCTTCGAAGCGACCAACAGCGGTATCCAGATCGGTGTATCCGATATCGCCAAGGTGCTGGTTAGCCGAATAGTCGATGCGGCCGAGGAGCTGGGCGTTAAAACGGTCATCAGCCCGGAGTGCGGCCATGCCTTTACGGCGATTCGTTGGGACGGCGCCAACCTGATCGGTCGGCCCTACAACTTCGAGGTGAAACATATCCTCGAGGTGTTGGACGAGTTCGTCGAGCAGGGTCTGATCAAGACCGAGGGCAAGGAGGACGCCAAGGTCACGTATCACGATCCTTGCCAGATCGCGCGTAAAGGCGGCGTGGTGAAACAGCCGCGTAACCTGCTGAACAAGATCGCGAACAACTTCGTCGAGATGGAAGACGGCGGTGAAATGAACTGGTGCTGCGGCGGCGGCGGTGGCGTGAGTGCCAATGAACGGGCCGACGAGGTCAAGTTGACCGCCTTCAACAAGAAGAAGTCGCAACTGCAGGCGCTCGGGGTCGACACCCTGGTAACCGCCTGCGCCAACTGCCGTCTCACGCTCGAGGAAGGACTCGAAGAGAACGAGATGGATATGCCGATCGTCGGCCTGACCGAGATGCTGGCCGAGTACCTTGTTGAAGACAAGAAGGAGGAAGCCTGATGTCCGCGATCACCAATGACAGTGAGTTTCGTGATGCGTTGAGCTCGCTACCGTTCGAGCAGCAGCGCATGGTCGGCGCCATGTTCGTCGAGAACGTGCTCGACCTGAGCGACGACCAACGTGTCGGCCAGGCGTTGAACGCAGCGAAAAATCCCGAGATCGCCGAGGATGCGATGACTCTGGTGCGGCGCAACGCCAAGGCAGCCAGCCTCGAGGCGCATACCCGTTGCGGGGCGGACGGCGAATGGACCGACCAGGCCGGCTATTTCGTGGCGCGTGCCGCCGAGGCATGCGTGGAAGTAAGTGCGCGTGAGGGCAAAGGGCCGGCATGGAAGGCGGCGATGAGCGCCCGTATGGCGCGTACCTGTCTTGCCGCGGACAGCGAGGAGGACTCGCACGATCGCGAAAGCCACGCCCAATACGACATCCTGAAAACCTATTTGGACGCACGAGGATAATGACATGAGTGAACGCGTCGTTGTCGATCCGATAACCCGCATCGAAGGGCATTTGCGCATCGAGGCGCAGATGAACGGTAATAAGATCGAGTCCGCCTATTCTTCCGGCACCTCGGTCCGCGGTATCGAGGTCATCATGCGTGGTCGCGATCCGCGTGACGCTTGGGCCTTTGTCCAACGGATCTGCGGTGTCTGCACTCTGGTGCATGGCATGGCATCCGTGCGTGCGGTGGAAGACGCCTTGCAGTACGAGATTCCGGCCAATGCGCAGTTGATCCGTAATCTCATGATTGCCGCGCAATATGTGCACGACCATGTGATGCATTTCTACCATCTGCATGCGCTCGACTGGGTCGATGTGGTATCGGCACTCGAAGCCGATCCCAAAGCCACGTCGGAGTTGGCGCAAAGCCTGTCGAACTGGCCGAAGTCGTCGCCCGGCTATTTCGCCGACATGAAGAAGAAGCTCAAGACTTTCGTCGATGCCGGCCAGTTGGGCATCTTCGCCAAGGCCTATTGGGGCCATCCGGCCTACAAGCTGCCGCCCGAGGCCAACCTGATGGCGGTCGCGCATTACATCGAGGCCTTGGAATGGCAGCGCGACGTGGCCAAGCTGCACGCCATCTTCGGCGGGAAGAACCCGCACCCGATGCTGTTGGTCGGCGGTACGCCGAACCCGATCGATCTCGATTCGGATTCGGCGGTCAATGCGAAGAAGTTGTCGCAGGTGCAGGCGATCATCGAAAAGATGCGGTCTTTCGTCGACCAAGTTTATGTACCGGACACCGTCGCGGTCGCCGGTTTCTACAAAGACTGGTTCTATCGCGGCGAGGGCCTGGGCAACTTCATGGTCTATGGCGATTTCCCGTCGGCCGACAGCGGCGCGGACATGCGCGACACCAGCAGTTGGTGGATTCCGTCGGGTGTGATTCTCGATCGCAACCTCAACGAAATTCACGATGTCGATTTGCGTGACCCGAGCCATGTGCAGGAGTTCATCTCGCACAGCTGGTACGACTACAGCGTCGGCAAAGACCAGGGCCTGCATCCCTGGGAAGGCGAGACCAATCTCGATTACGAAGGACGCGGCGGTCCGGCCACCCCTTACAAGCAACTCAACGTCGACGACGGTTATACCTGGCTGAAGGCCCCGCGCTGGAAGGGCAAGGCGGTCGAAGTCGGCCCGTTGGCCCGCGTGCTCTTGCTTTATGCCAAGGGTGATGAAGCGACCCAGGCCTTGGTCGATTCGACGCTGAGCAAGCTCGAGCTCGACAAGCGGGCCCTGTTCTCGACGCTGGGCCGTACCGCGGCGCGTACGCTGGAAACCAAGCTGATCGCGGATAAGATGCAGAGCTGGATGGACAGCCTGATGGCCAACATCAAGGCCGGTGAAACCCGCACCTTCAACGAGCGGCAGTGGGAGCCGTCGAGTTGGCCGAGCGAGGCGCGTGGCGTGGGTTTCATGGAGGCGCCACGCGGCGGTCTGGCGCATTACATCGTCATCAAGGACGAAAAGATCGACAACTATCAGGCCGTTGTCCCTTCCACCTGGAATGCCGGGCCACGCGATTCGCAGAACCAGGCCGGTGCCTACGAGGCGGCGTTGCAGGACGAGCATGAGTTGCACGATCCACAGCAGCCGGTAGAGATCCTGCGTACCATCCATAGCTTCGATCCCTGTCTCGCCTGCGCGGTCCATCTGACCGATGCCGAAGGCGAGGAAATGCTGCAGGTCAAAGTGCGCTGATCCGCAGTCGAATGGCCGCCGTCGTGTCCGAGTGATGCGGCGGCGGCTTTTTTGTTTGAGGCCGACAGCGCGTGGTCGGGCAGGGTCAGCGTCTGTATTACATGCCGTGCGCCGTGCGGTGTCCCCGTGACCGATGCACAAGCCATTGCCGGAGCCGCGTCAACACATGGCGTGGTGTCGTACTCTGTACGATCAAGCGGATCGCTGCACGAAGGTAGCTCAAGCGGGTGACCGGCGCATAAAGCGGAACGGGGGGACTGGTGAGCGGTCCGCCGCCGCGCAAGATGGGTTTGCCCTGCAAAAGATGTTCGTGATCCGCTAGCGGTATCGATGGGTCGTGAACGCCATATTCGACGAGTGTGCGGTAAACGTCCACATGCCCTTCCAGCCATGCGGCCCAGAGCAAACGGCCATCGTGCGGGTCGCCGCCCGCATCGATCAATGTCTTGACAAGAAAGGCGTCGCCACGATGTACGGCCTGTTTGAGTACCGACCAGCCGCAGGCATCGACGGCAGAGGGGTCTGCGCCTTGTTCGATTAGCCAGAGTGCAATCTTCGTGCGGCCGTGGCAACACGCCCACGCGAGCATGGAACGGCCGCGATGGTGTATCCACCGCAGTCGGTGCTTTGGCGCATGAGCGAGTATCGCGTTTTGATCGTTATCCCGTATCGCCTTGTACAAAATACCGGCGATATGGGATCTTTCCTTGTCAGCCAAGCGATCCATTGCTTATTCCCTCTGTTAAGATCATATCGGCCCGTCGGGCGGATAATGTACTGGTTCGTTCCTTTAAATCCCGTCCCCGAGGGTCGGGTCGCCGGGGGCGGCGCAATGGCGTCCGCCCAGTTCGATTTCGATCGCAACGTCCTCTGGTGCACGATGTCCATATTCCGCGTGTTTGGCGTGACGACTGTCGTTGGCGCGAAACCTGCCGGCTGAAAAGCCGGTGCGCTCGGGTAGTGGGCTGTAGTTTATTTGCGTCGGATTCAGTAAGCTTCGGCGGGTTTTCGGAGTTGTTCCGGCGAGTTTGTTTGTTGTTTTGCGGTGCATCGGCGCGCTTGGGGTCGAGATCGTGAAACGCCCACCGCGTGTTGTTCGACCATGGCAAAGAAAAAAGTCAAGAAAAACCCATGGTCGCCTGTCTATTGGCCAGCCTGGTTCGGTTTCGGCGTCTTACGTTTGATCATGTTGCTGCCCTACGCATGGCTGATGCGTCTCGGGCGGGCAGTCGGTCGAGCCGGGGAGCGTTTGATAGCCTCGAGGCGCAAGATCGCCGACACCAATCTTCGTGCATGCTTTCCCGAATGGAACCAGCAGCAGCGCGACGAACTCATCACCCGGCATTTCGAATCCCTCGGCGCCGGTTTGTTCGAGGCCGGGATAGCCTGGTGGAAACCGGACCGGGTATTGAAACCGCTCGGGCACGTCCATGGCCTGGAAAATCTAGAGCAGGCGCGCGCTGTCGGGAAAGGCGTTATTTTGATGTCCGCGCACTTTACGAGCGTGGATATCACCGGGCGCCTGTTGTTGCTCTATGCCGATTTCTGCGCCATGTATCGAAAAAACGAAAATCCGGTGGTCGAATACGTCATGGGGCGCTCACGCGATCGGCATACGACGGGCGCGATTCAAAGCAATAACATACGCGCCATGATAAAGGCGCTCAGGCAGGGCAAGGCGGTCTGGTATGCCTCCGATCGCAACACCAAACGCAGCCAGGCCGTTTTTGTGGAATTCTTCGGGCAGATGGCGTCGACGAACACGGCGGCATCCAGGCTGGCCAGGATGACGGGGGCGAAGCTCGTGCCCTTCTATGGCGTTCGTCGTGCGGATGGTGACGGTTACGACCTGTTTATCCTGCCGGCATTGGAAGATTTTCCCGGGGACAGCATCGAGGCGGATTCCCTTAGACTCAATGAGATGATCGAAAGCTGGGTGCGTCAGTATCCGGAACAGTATCTGTGGATACACCGGCGTTTCCGGAACCGGCCGAATCGGGATGACCCGTCGTTTTACTGAAGGGCACCGCCAACAACTCATGAGTATGCATCTTGGACACTCGAATGCGTGCTATCGGCGTTACAAATCTTTGCAACAGCCTGCTGTTACGTGTGATTTGTGCCTTGATAGCCCGTATTGGAACGCCCAATCCGATGTACCCGGAATCATTGGAGATGCCCCGGAACCCGGTCGATCGGCAAGGTAGCGACAACGCATTTCTTGAGGCGGATCGTTCAGCACGGCGCCGCAAGCGGTTATGCTTCGCCGATTGCTCTCCATGTGAACCAGGAGAACCCTGTTGCAGGATACCCATATCAGTCTCGCCCACGGCAATGGCGGGCGTTTGATGCGCGAACTGATCGACGAGATCTTCGCACGCCATCTGGCCAGCGATCGCCTGGATGTCCAGGCCGACGCCGCAGTGATCGAGTTGCCGCCCGGTCGTCAATTGATGACCACTGACGGTTTCACCGTGCAGCCCTTGGAGTTTCCCGGCGGCGATATCGGTACTTTGGCGGTCCACGGCACCTGTAACGATCTCGCGGTGTCCGGCGCGACACCTTACGCACTGACATTGAATGCCTTTATCGAAGAAGGCTTGTCGGTCGAACAACTCGATCGTCTGGTCGCATCGATCGCACGTTCGGCGGCCGAGTCCGGCGTGGCGGTGGTGGCCGGTGACACCAAAGTGTTGCGACGCGGCGAGGGCGGTGGTGTTTATTTCGCGACCACCGGCGTCGGTGTCGCGCCGCCGCAACTCGAACTCGGTATGGATCGCATTCGCCCCGGCGACCGCATCCTGGTCAGCGGACCCGTCGGTGATCACGGTATCGCGGTAATGTTGGCACGCGAGGAGTTCGGTATGCGCGGCGATCTCGCATCGGATGCCGCCAGCGTACTGCCGCTTACTTTGGCGATACGCGACATGCCCGGTTTGCGTTTCATGCGCGATCCCACGCGCGGTGGTTTGGCGACCGTGATGCACGAACTCATGCATGTGACCGGCTTGCAGATGCGTCTGGAACAGCTCAGTGTACCGGTACGCGATCCGGTCGTGTCGGTGTGTGAGATGTTGGGTTACGACCCGCTCTATCTGGCCTGTGAGGGGCGGGTGGTGGCCGTGGTCGCGCCCGAAGACGCCGAGCAGGCACTCGCCGCCTGGCAGGCCTTGCCCGAAGGCGAGGGCGCGGCAATCGTCGGCAGCGTGGTCGAGGATCGCCAGCGGGTGATTCTGGTCACCGAGCTCGGCGGCGAGCGTATCCTCGAAGAGTTGGAAGACGATCCGTTGCCGAGGATCTGCTGAGCCGGGTTGGATATCAGGTTTGTAAATGAGATCTGGTCGGACAGTGACTGCCGGATGATTTCATGACTTATTTCGGCTTTGGGTCAAAAGCAATCTTGCCGGGCGTTCTGAACATCCGACTGATCGCACCTGAATGTGGCCAGAAGCCCCGCCGAAGCGGGGTCTTTCTTCGATTAGTTTTGAAAATGAAGCGGTCAAGCTCTGCGACAGACCAAGCTCAGCAGTCCCAATAGCGCACTGCCGAACAGCCAGGCTGCAGTGGGCACGGGCACAACGGTAGTCGGTTGAAGCAATACTGCCCAGCGTTGCCCATCAGCATTGATGGCTGTTGCCCCGATTTGTCCGAGGTCATTGATTGCACCTGCCCGCTGGATGAACCACCCATCCGAGGGATCGATCACATCATTTAGATTGATCATAGACAAACCATCGAATACAAACCCGGCCATTTCTCCGTCAGTCGTCCGCGATGATCCTACGACAAACCCCATTTCATTTATGTCGTCGGCATTGGAGAGGTCGCCACCCAAGGTTCCAAGGCTGGTCAGCGACCCCGTAATGCCGTTGGCTATAGATGGCGTCCAGATAAATGCACGTTCTTCGCCGCTGACAGTATTTCCCGTTCCCGCGATGACACCGCTGTCGTTGATAGCATTGCCTCGAGTGAGTGATCCCCCTAAAGAGCCTAGATCGTGCGTATTCGTACCATCAAAAAGAAAAAGATGCTCTTTGCCTGATGCCACACGAAGATCGCCAGTCGCGTGTCCCAGGTTGTTCACGCCAAAGGCGCCGAGCTCGCGCAATCCGGAAGGGTCAGGGATGCGATCTGCGTCGTTGATGTTTTGGTTAGGTTGTGTGAGAAATCCGCCGTTATCACAACAACCGTTGATGTGCGAAAAGCCCGCCACTTGGCCGGAATCATTAATGTCGCTGCCTTGGCTCGAGCGACCTCCGAGCAGTGTGCCAAGATTGTGCAGTGAGCCTGACGTGCCGTTTGTTACTGTTGGATCCCAGCGCCACGTGGTCGTCTTCACCCCGCCACTGTTGTAACGATACTGCCCGGCGACCTGACCAAGTTCATTGATAGCGCGCGCTTGGCTGCGGATTGTGCTGTTTGGATGGAGATCTGTTAACACACCGCTTGTCCCATTTTGGTTACTTGGTGTCCAAAGGAATGCCTGCTCGGGTGCCATTGGCCCGCCAACGTTGCCAACCATCTGACCGCGCTCATTGATTCCGGTCACTTCTGTGCTACTGCCGTTATATTCCGGGACGATTCCGAACACGTCATATGCAAGACCAGTATTCGAAACAGCCGGCGAAGAAAACAGAGCGCATAGAAAAAATGCGATCAGACCAAGATAACTTGCTACTCGATAGACCGACTTTGGCGTCGTGAAGTGACAGGAATTGCGTCCGTCAGGAATGCGAAAAACTTCCATGATTCTTCCTCCGTTAACGAACTCGGCGGTCGATTGCTACGAACCGTTCGAGAACAATGCAGTCAACCAAATGTGACGGTACGGAGGGCAAACAAGGCCCTCCCTGGCCACACTCATCTGGTCTTTTTTTACGTGAAGTGAATCATGGCTTCAGTGAATTTTCAGTTAAACGTAGTATTGGTGTTATACGATGGTTGTACGCCGAGGGAGCGCGCGATCGGTTGCAAGATGTCCATCCAGGCGGTCTGTTCCGGCTGAGAAGCGTCCGTGCCTCGCTTCGGCGGAGGTTTGGGCGGTTCGGCTTCAGGCCGAGAACTGCGGTCCGCAGTTTTCACCGAAAGCGGTCGCTGGATAAATATGTGTTGGGCGAATGGCCGCTATGCGGGACCCACTACTACCGGCAGCCTCTGGCTATGACCGGTCATAACGACGGCACTGTCTGAGGCTGTCGGAATTCTTTACTCTTTCTGGCTGCTCGCATCATCGCGTCCTGAGCAGCGAGATCGTCAGCCAGCGTTTGCATGTGCGGTGGACGGCGATGCTGACTAATAGCGAAAGCGCGCGAAAAGGCGCTGACTGACTTGCCCCGACATCGGCAACCCTTTACCAGCAGGTCTAAGGTGCCCGCAGACCTCGCATACGATTCGGTTGCGCGTTGTGTCCAGGCCTAGCTGACCAGGCGCGGCGGTTTCACCCGACGAAACAAGATTTGGAACGTGCTAATCAATGCTGCTCTGACCAACAAAGCGATCACTGCGGTGAGTGCAAGTCCTAGAAGTGTGGCAACAGTGCCAGCCGCGACAATAAGTACGGCGGTCAACCAGCTCATAACAACCTCCGGTTGGGAAGCGACGACAAAATCATGATCGACGTTGGTGTTCCCGGCTGCGTTTGTCGGGGTATTATGTCGAATACAATGATTAGTACATTAGCACTTTTTAAATAAAGAGCAACTGCGCGTCGAGTAATTACTGCATCATGTCGTCGATGACGTTTTGGAACCAACTGTGGGCATAGGTTACTTCGCGTTTACGGTGTTCCGCGCTTGCATTCATCGGTGACAATCCGCCCGAGCCTTTGATCTTGGTGATCATGTCGCCATCGTCGTTGAGTCGATAGACGGCCGCGACGGAAATACCATGTTCCTCGGCGATGATGCTGTAACAGGTATTGACGTAGGTTGGTTCTCCCGGTTCCTCGCCGGCAAACCGGGCCAGAATCGCGGCCACCGCGACTTTGGCCTGGGAATTCGCCGCATAGGCCGACTTGGGCATTTTCTCGGCCGATGAGGCGTCGCCAAGCACATAGATACCCGGGTGGCGTGCCGACTCGAAGGTACGCTTGTCCACCGGGCACCAATCATCAGCGACGAGGTCCGCCGCATACGCGATCTTGCCGGCTTTTTGCGCCGGAATGATGTTGATGACATCGCCTTGGATGTCCCCACCTTCGGTCTTTAGTGTACCCGATGTGGCGTCTAGCGCACTGACTGCGCCACCTTGCTTCCCGCCGATCCACTCGATCATCGAATCGTCGGTGCCGAAACCGTAATGCTGCGACCAACCCTGTCTGAAAAGCCGGGCCTTGGAGAACTTGGGCTTCGGATCGAGGATGAGAATCTTCGACTTCGGTTTATGGTGTTTACAATACATCGCGATTTGCGAGGCACGCTCGTAAGGCCCTGGTGGGCACTTGTACTGGTTCGGTGGTGCGACGATTACGACGCGTCCTCCATCCGGCATTGCCAGCAACTGTTTGCGTAACGTGACGGTCTGCGGTCCGGCGAACCAGGCATGGGGTACCGATTCGGCGATTCGGGCGTCGTAACCGTCGATGGTCTCCCACTTGAAATCCACGCCGGGTGACACGATACACGCGTCGTAGGACAGATGAGCCCCACCCGCGGTCCGAACCTGTTTGCCGGCCGGATCGATGTCGATGGCGTTGTCGATGACAACGTTCACACCGTATCGGTGTTTGAGATCGTCATAGCTAAACGTGATGGATTCGATGTTGCGGTCGCCGCTGAGCACCTCGTTACTCATGAAACACGATGTGTAATGTGTCTTGGCTTCGACCAGCGTGACATCCAGCGTCGGATCCAGCTTGCGTAGGTACTTGGCAGCGGTACAGCCTCCCACGCCACCCCCGACGATCACCACCTTGCGCGTGCTGGCGAGTAATAAACCGGGGAATCCGGAGACACCGGCAGCCATGGCTGATCCGCCGGCCAGGCGCAGAAAGTCGCGTCGATTGATGCGGGTCATGATCAGTGTCCTCGGTGATTTACTGTTGGCTGCCGTAGTAGTGAATCAATGCCGGAATAGCTCGCTCGCCTTCAGCCTTGATTGCGTCTTTGACTTTGCGCTCCATCTTGCGCGGCCAGGGGCGTTCGTCGTTGAGGTAGTCGCTCATGGCGTGTTCGAGATAGGGCATCCACTGGCCGGCCAGCGTACCGGCGTCACCTGGGCGTCCGCCCCCTTCATGGCACTTTTCGCAATGTGCGTCATGCAGTTTCCTACCCAGTGCGACCAACTCCGGGTCGGTGACCTGCGGACGATTGCGCAGTTGTTGGCGATAAAAGAAAAACCCCATTTCACGAATTTGCTCGTCGGTATAGCCGAGTGCAATGCGCTTCATGATCGTCGAACTGCGTCTGTCGTTTTTGTAATCCAACATGGCATCGACGAACACGTCCGGATCCATGCCCGCGATTGACGGGCTGGAAGGGCCGACGCTGGAGCCATCGGTGCCATGGCATCCGGCGCAGGTAAAGGCCAACGCCTGCGCCGAAGGCGACGGCCCAGTCGCCTGAGCGGCGGGGATCAGCACGAGCAGGGTCAGAAGCAGATTGCGAACGATTGTCTTCATGGTGTCGTCTCTCTCCTTGATCAGCTCGGCATGGTCACAACGCCGTACAGCACTAGGGTCAGCAAGGTGAGACCGGCGATGATCAGAACGCTGGTGATGAACGAAGCCGCCAGATCGGCGCGGCGCGAAGGCCGCTTGACCAGGTGCTTGTCCAGGCTGCCGTCGGCCATGAGCCGGTCATACTCGAGGCGGTGATCGTGCTTGAACTCCTCTATGGGGATGGCACCGGTAAAGATGGTGGTACTCATCGGGAAGCGCTCCGGGCGGAAGTGAACGTTGAAGAAGTGCACCGAGTTCAGGAAGATCGCCGCCAACAGCGCCTCTTCGGCATGCACCAGGGTCGCAATGTTGAACATCCAGCCCGGCAGCAGTATGGCCGTCGTTTCCGGTGCGAACAGCATGATGCCGGACGAACCGATGACACCGGCGCCCCAGAAAGGTGCCCAGTAGTCGAACTTTTGCCAGTAGGTCCAGTGATTGAACTCGGGACGCTCACCGCGGCCCACGAACCATTTGAACATCCCCTTCAGGTCATCCCAGTCCTTCCAGTTAGGAAGCATGGAAGTGCTGCCAAACCATTTGAATGTGGCGCGGTTTGTCCAGATGTTATTGATGGCTATTGCCAGGTGGGCAGCGAAGATGCCCAGCCAGATGACGGCTGCCGTGCGGTGGATGATGCCTTCCATTTCGGGGCCGCCGAGGAATCGCACGACTGACTTGGCCCAGTCGGTGTGCGAGAACAACAGTGTCGTTCCGGTAAGGATGAGGACCATGGTCGCAATGGCGAACAGTGCATGAATCCAACGCCACACGACAGGGAATCGTCGGAAGTAGACGACCTCGGGATTATCCAGATCTTCGATGAGGCCCTTGCCCTCGATCCGATCGATCACCTCGCGATAGAGCCACATCAGTACGTGAACCCAGAAGAATGCCATGACCGAGACGATCAGCAATTGCATGAAGATCTTGAAGAACCAAAGTCCGGGGTAGTTCTCCCTATCGTCGGCATCGCCATGCGGCCAGAAGCTCAGGAAGTTGTCGTTCGCATTCTCGTGACAGGTACGGCAGTTCTCCAGTCGGTTGCTAGCGTGTATCTCCGATGTCGGATCGTCTTCCCCCTTGATCTTGTGGCTACCGTGGCAGTCATAACACTTGGCCGTATTGGTATAGCCGAGGCGGTGGACCTGTCCGTGATAAGAGGCGAAATAGGTTCGTTGGGCATCCTCGTGGCAATCGCCGCAGTTCTCGGTAATCGCCAGCTTGACCTTATCTTTGCCAGGCGACTCGATCTCGTGAGTGGTATGACAATCCGAGCACACGGCTGCATCGGTGTCGCCATGTTCGAGGACGGCCTCGCCATGATCTGAATCACGGTAGTCCTCGAGTTCTTTTTCGTGGCATCGGCCGCAGATTTCCGGGTTCTTCAGCCTTTGTTCTTTGCGTTGAATGCTGCCGAGTTCACCGATGTTATGGGCTTCGTGGCAGTCGTAGCAGGTGGCATTGGTACGAGACTGGTCATGCTTGTATGGCAATGCATGCACGGAATCCATGTAGCCGTGGATTTGTTCGAGTACGACTTCAAGGCGCTCGGACTCGATTTCCGGATTGTTCTTCGACTCTTCCCAGGTGGTTTCGTGGCAGTCGACACATCCCACGGCCACATGCGGTGCTTTTCGATGGGGGACGCGTTCGATCGTCGTATGGCAATGGGTGCAGCGCTGCTCCCCGTGAACGCTGGCTTTCAGCTGTTCGTGTTCGACGTAAATGGTTACCGGTGTGCCGTCATCACGGACATCGGTCTTTTCATTTTCGTCGCCGTGACAATCGAGGCAGCGCGAGTCGGGTATGACACGTTTGCCGGTCTCCGGGTCGAACGTAAAGGGAAGTTCCTCACCTTCTTGATCCTCCGGTATGTCGCTGAACATCGAAGCCGACGCAGTGTCGAGCTGCATCGCGTGCGTCGAAAGCGATCCGAACAGGCAAAGAATGACAATCAGTAACCCAATAGGCGACACGAACTTATTTTTAGACATTCCTTTCCTGTTCCCGGTCAGTTGCTAGCTTTTAAGATACTTCCGCTACTGCTACGAGAACGGCCGGCGGCTAATCCGGGTCATCGCAAACGGCAAAGCATGCACAATCCATCCTGGTCCGTCGTGAGAAGGGTGGAGACTGTACCGGTGGTTCCCTGAGTGCACGCGAAGCGCAGTGGAACACATTAGCCGACAGTGATTGTTGAGCTGAATCAATCAGGTAGGCACGCAGTGTCTATCGAATGACATTTTTATTGTCTTGTGTCGTGTTCCCATACGCCGATGGCAGCGCATGTGGTTTCGAAAGTTAACCCAGATTACTTTTTGCTCGCTGACATTAGCGAAGATAAGCGGATCGCATGGCCCCTTGCCATCAGGGCCTCGGTTACTGTTAAGTGCGGCACTCGAGCCGTTTGCGAAAAGGGTTTCCGAGTCAAAACTTGCAGGGGACTGCATCGCCTAGCGTTGCAGATCGGATGTGAACCTGCTTCTAGAGACCGTGTTGCAAGTGTGTTTAGGCCATTTATCCTTCGGGCCCTATGATTTTGAGTTGTGCTCGAGCTTAGGTTTTGATTGCCGGCAACTTGGGGCGTCGCTCAAGGTGCAGACCACTTTTTCACCGAAACTGATTCCTCCAATTCATGTCTTCGATTGCTGCTCGATGTATTGCTCGAGGTTTTCGTCAAGCATTGCTCGGAATTCGTTGAGGTAGGCGTCCAGCGCTTCTGCTTTGTCGCGATGAAGGTCGTCGGTACGCAGCGATGCTTCGAACGCGGCAAAACGGGCCGCGGCGTATCGTAGCCCTGCGGCAAGTGTCGCGCGGTCTGTACTTTCGGAGAGTTCATTTGCTTGAGAGATGAACTGATCGGCCACTTTATAGAGTGGCGTGAATTGTTTGTCGGCCATTTGAATCGTCCTCAATAGGCAGTACGCAAAAGAACATGCTAGCACCCTCTGTCCTTCGGAACGGATGAATCGGCTGGCGCGAACTTCAACGGCTGACCATTACGTCTCTGCGACCGAAGGTGGCGCTGCTCCCTTGTTTACTCTTGGTCGTTTCTTTGTCATTAAACAAAAAGGCCGTCTTGGATGGCGGCCTTTTAATCTAACCAGCACACTTGTATGAATCCATTCAGCTAAAAGTACCCATGTTGCCCGGGTAACTGACTTCCTCCAACGCGCCGGTATCTACGTCATAGATGAAACCGCGTACGGTTATGGCGTCCGGTCCTTCGGTTGGAATCCACGGGTGGTTCAGAATGTTGGCTATAGAACGACGCACGTCCCAACTCAGCCTTTCCATGTTCTTGTCGTCCCGTGGTGAATCCAGCGCTTCCAGCGGGCCACGGAAGGCATGGAACGCGGACGGTGTGGACGATGACGCTTTGCACGACACAAACTCGCGACTGGTTGCTTTACCCAATAATTCCTCTGCCGCTGCGTCACCTTCCAAGCCTGATTTGAGCAGGTCGTCCGTGAACGCCAACATCCCGCAGCGCGTGTGATGGATCAGGATGAACTCGTTGGTGTTTAGCAGATGATGAGAAATGATCAGGCAGCGTATGGCGTCGTCAGTGACTACGCCCCCCGCATTTCGGATGATATGGGCTTCACCGGTTTGCAGTCCGAGCAGGTCTTCCACATCGATACGCGCATCCATACATGCAACGACGGCAACGCGCTTTGAGGGTTGTATTGCCTGCTGGCCCGGGTGGGCCGGCTTGTGTAGCGACTCGCCACCGGCATAGCGCTTGTTGTTTTCAAGGAATTCATCAGTTATCGATTTACTCATACTGTTTCCCTCCTCTCAGGTGCCGACCGGTTGTCGACACACGTATCAGCAAGCGTAGTTGATCGCTGAGATCAATGACTTCCCAATGGCAAACATCGACCGATTTGGGTAAGAGCTGGTGGCAACTTGACTGCAAGCGAGTCCAGCGCAACAACGCTAGGGCCTGTTAATACAAACTGAAACATTGCTGCCGTCGGTCCTTTTTTCGGCTGACAAGGCAGAAGGAGAGACGTTCAGTGTCGCTAAACGAACGACTGATAACGCCGTCAGGCGGAAAAAGGGCGCCGGCCCTGCGGGTTGCGCCTGAAAAAGCGCCACTCGGCGTTGCTCGTTG
>JANQLO010000029.1 GCA_028280505.1 Chromatiales bacterium
ATAGGACAAAGCCTATCTGCGCCATCGAGAGCAAAGCGATGTACGATTTTTTGATAACCCGGGTTTTTTCGATCATTCCGGCTCCGCCTTCGTGCAATAGGCGGGCTATACTCCCGAGCCCGATCAATATACGTATTCACTGGATTTCATCATGACGTACAACGCTTTTCATCCGCCTGTTCGCACCCTGATGGGCCCCGGCCCCTCCGATGTGCCGCCGCGGATCCTGGAGGCGTTGGGCCGACCGACCATCGGCCATCTCGATCCCCGGTTCATCGACCTGATGGATCAGGTCAAGTCCCTACTGCAATACGTCATGCAGACCGAAAACCCTTTGACCATGCCCGTGTCGGCACCGGGCTCGGCCGGTATGGAATGCTGCTTCGTCAACCTGGTCGAACCCGGCGACAAGGTGATCGTTTGCCAGAACGGGGTCTTCGGCGGCCGCATGAAAGAAAACGTCGAGCGCTGCGGCGGCGAGGCCGTGATGGTACAGGACGCCTGGGGCAGCCCGGTCGACCCGCAAAAGCTGGAAGACGCACTCAAGGCCCATCCGGACGCCGGCGTCGTCGCCTTCGTGCATGCCGAAACCTCGACCGGTGCGCAGTCCGATGCCAAGACCCTGGTCGAAATCGCCCACCGCCACGATTGTCTGACGATTGTCGATGCCGTGACCTCGCTGGCCGGCACGCCGGTCAAGGTGGACGAATGGCACATCGACGCCATCTATTCCGGCACGCAGAAATGCCTTTCCTGTGTGCCGGGCATCGCGCCGGTCAGCTTCAACGAACGCGCCCAACACAAAATCGGCAATCGCCGCCACAAGCCGCAAAGCTGGTTCCTCGATATGAATCTGGTGATGGGTTACTGGGGCCAGGGCGCACGGCGCGCGTACCATCACACCGCACCGGTCAACGCCATGTATGCCCTGCACGAGGCCCTGCTGATGGTGCACGAAGAAGGCCTGGAGAATGCCTGGCTGCGCCACCGACGCAATCACGAGGCACTCAAGGCCGGGCTGGAGGCCATGGGCCTGCGCTTTATCGTCGACCGAGATCACCGCCTTCCGCAACTCAATGCGGTCGCGATTCCCGATGGTGTCGACGACGCCGCGGTACGCACCCGCCTGCTGCAGGAACACCACATCGAAATCGGTGCCGGCCTGGGCGATCTCGCCGGCAAGGTCTGGCGCATCGGCCTGATGGGCTACAGCAGCCGGATCGAGAACATCACCCAATGCCTGGCTGCGCTGGACGGCGTGCTCGCCGACCTCGGTGCGCCGGTCAACCACGGCGCCGCATTGCCGGCCGCGGAAAAAGTGCTCGCTGCCTAGAATCAAAAGACAGGGAGTCGGCCGTGCCGGGTCATCGCCCGCAAACCCGCTTGTTGTTGACGCTGGTCGCGCTCGCCACGCTCATCGTCGGCTATTACCTCGGACAGTATTGGCAACGCCAACCGCTGCACGATCTTTCGGCGGTGGTCTACCCGGACGGGAGCAAGCTGGATTACCCGACCGGGTCGGGCCTGCCGGCGCCAAACGACGGGGCCTGTTGTTGGCGATTGTTCGTCAGTGTCGATACGCGGCAGTCGGCATGCGAAAACCTGTTGCGCCACTACACGCTGGTGATCAACCGCCTGGCGGCCTACCCGCAAATCCAGCAAAACCTGCGGCTCACGACACTGGCATTCGATACGCCTTCGCAAGCATCCATTGAAGCATTTCGCGCCCAACGTGATTGGGTCGAAGTCATCAGTGCCGAGCCGAAGATGCTCGACGCATTGGCACAAGATCTGGGGATAGCACCACTCACCGACAACTGGTGCGAGCCCATCGAGGCCAACGCGATACTGGTCGCTCCGGATCGACGCCGTTGGGCGCTGATTCCGCATGAGCAAGCGGCTATCATGGCGCACAACGTTCGTACCGTCATCGAGTTCGTAGAGTAAGCCGCACCATGCCGCAGCCCAGCCCGCCGACCCTGCTCGACCGCCTGTCCACCACGCTGTTACGCATCCTGCCGCAACACCTGCTCGCCGCCGGCATGTATCGCCTGATGCGTGCGGAAACGCCTTGGCTGAAAGACTTACTGATTCGAAAAATCAGTCAACGCTATGGCGTCGACATGAGCGAGGCCGAGCAGTCCGATCCGAGCGTCTACCCCAACTTCAACGCCTTTTTCACACGGGCACTCAAGGCCGATGCCAGAGCGATCGCCGGCGACGCCCTGGTCTCGCCGGCCGACGGCACCATCAGCCGGATCGGCAGCATCGACGGCGACCGCTTGATACAGGCCAAAGATCACGACTTCGATCTATTGGCGCTGCTCGCCGGCGACAAACGCATGGCCGAAACCTTCCACGACGGTTTGTTCGCGACCATCTATCTCTCGCCCAAGGATTACCATCGCGTGCATATGCCGCTGGACGGCACGCTCGAATCCATGATTTTCGTACCCGGCGACCTGTTCAGCGTGAGCGATGCGACCACCCAACTCGTGCCCGATCTGTTCGCGCGCAACGAACGCGTCATTTGCCATTTTTCTACGCCACTCGGCCCGATGGCGGTCATCCTGGTCGGCGCCATTTTCGTCGGCAGCATGGAGACCGTTTGGCATGGCGAGGTCCGTGCCGGGCGCGGCGAACCGACCAAATGGCGCTACCGTGGCGAAGACCGCCGACCGTTCGCTACCGGTGACGAAATCGGTCGATTCAATATGGGTTCGACGGTCATCCTGTTGTTGCCGAAGCAATCGGCCCAATGGCTGGACGCGCTCGATAGCGGCAGTACGGTGCGCATGGGACAGGCGATCGCAAACCTTTAGCGACGGCAAATCGCTCGGCCGATCAGTCCGGTTCGGTTCCCTTTGTCGCCGGAATCACGGGTGGCGATGCCGCCGGCGTTTCGCGCTCGCCGTCGTGTGCCGAATGAATACGGTTTCGGCCCTCCTGCTTGGCCTGATACAGAGCCTCGTCGGCCGCCCGAATCAAAGCGTCCAACGAGTGATCCTGCGTGAGCTGACAGCTCGCGATACCGATACTGATGTTGAAATCGATTCTGCGACCATGGTCCATCGTGGTCGATTCGGTAATCGCCGTCACAATACGTTGCGCGGTCAGGCGTGCACCGGCGGGCGGGGAATCCGTGAGCAACACGGCGAACTCGTCACCGCCGTATCGGCCGCAGATATCGCACCCGCGAATCGTCCGCTTGATGCAGTTGGTGAGCGTACGCAATACGGCGTCGCCGGCCGGATGGCCATAGTGGTCATTGATGCCCTTGAAATGATCGATATCGATGAGCAACAAGGAGAACGGCCGCTTCGCCCTTTTCGCTCTGATGCATTCGCGTTGCATCAATTCGGTAATGTAATGACGGTTCGCCACACCGGTCACCTCATCGGTATTCGCCTTATGCGACAGCGAATGCACCAGCCCGGTCAGTCGCCGCGTACTGTGAATGATGTAAAAACCCAGAAGATTGACGGCGATGAGCAAGGTAATCCCGACAAGATCCGTCCCGGTCGGCAAATGGGGGGGCATCTGGGCAATGAGCAATGCGATAAAAGACAGCGTCAGGCAGGCAATCAATACGGTGCAGAAATCGGTTCTGACAAGCGTGTAGCCCCAGAGTATCAATTGCGAAACCGTAACGTAGTAGATCACCTCATGGCCACGGGAGGCATCGCGCAACAACCAAAACAACACAATGCCGGCAATGATGGATGCCGGATAGATGAATATCCTAAGACTCGCGTAGGACAAGGGCATGAAAGTGAGCGCATAGGCAGCCAGCGAAAACGTGGCCATGGTCACCAGAAAAGGACCCAACGCGAGCGTCGACGGAAAAGCGATCAGAAAGACACCGATGATCACCGCCGCGATGAAGGGAAACAGCAAGGCCCATCTGACGCCGATGGCGGCCCTGGCCGAACCGACCAGCGGGTCTCCCTGCCCAAGCAAAATGCCGATGCACTCCTTCACGGCCCAGTGTCCTATCCGGTTAACTCATTGCACATCAGCGCACCGGTACGGGCCTCTCGGCCAGGCGTACGCGTGCGGAACGCGCGTTGCCCGTTCGAGCGCGCACAACAACGCCGAAAGCCCGTACCGACGCGCCCGAAGCGCGCCCCGCAAAAGGGCCGATCCGGCGTCGCGGTGCTTGGAAAAGGCGGACCATTCCCCGCGAACCGCGCCTTGCCCCGGTCCATTTGGCCGACACTGACGTTCAACGGGTTAAGCGGACAGGACACGAGCATCGATCCGTCACGCGCTAATCGGCCCGCGACCCGAACACATCGGGGCGCAGATCGAACCGCGTCACCTGATGTTTCGTAAATCGCTCGGTAATCTCGATGGCACACAGCGTGCAGGGATGCTTCCGGTTGCCGTTCGCCCAGGACCGAACGGTCACTTCCGACACCTCGTGCGCCTGCGCCAAGGCCTCGCGTATTTTCTTTCGCTCGTAGCGGGAGAATGAATTAATGTAGCTCCGCAAGTCCATTTTCAGAGAGTCCTGGCGTTTAAGGGCTTCGCGCAGGTACGCATTGTATCTGCAAACAATTCCGGCTACAAATCGTAGCTTTAAATTATTTGATACGGGGCGTATCATTTCATTATGGAGCAACACCCATGGACTCATCGCGCACGGGAGCGCATGCAGGTACTCGGCCTTTCCCAGGAAAGAATGGCGAAGGTCTTGGCGTGTACGCGTGGTGCCGTCGGCCATTACCTGTCCGGCAGGCGATCCCCGACCCTCGATCAACTGGAACTCATTGCCACCGAGCTGCAGGTCGATCCCTGCTGGCTGATCTTCGGTGGCGGCAAGGTGCAGGAAGCCGGCTCGCCTTACCATGTGTCGGGCAACTCCCCCTGCTCGCTCCCGGTGCGAGGCACGACGGGTGACGATGCGGCGAAAGAAAAGGCCATGGGCGAGGTTATCGTCGACCCCGGCGATCTCTATGCGCTGCTCATCAAAGGCGATCGATGGGCGCCCCGCTATGGTGACGGCGAGGTCATCCTGATCTCGCCATCG
The DNA here is from genome assembly GCA_028280505.1 of Chromatiales bacterium. Classification (GTDB taxonomy): domain Bacteria; phylum Pseudomonadota; class Gammaproteobacteria; order Chromatiales; family Chromatiaceae; genus Thiosocius. The sequence goes on from JANQLO010000029.1 coordinate 5,033, forward strand.
GTGAAACCGTCACCGGGCTACGAAATGTGGATCCAATACCAGGACGGCTCGAAAGACCTCATCAAGCTGGTGCGCAAGGAAAGAAAACGCATCATATTCGAAAGCCTGGCCGAGCAAGGCAAACAACAAATCAAGCCGCTCAGTAGAATCGAGCATATGCACTGCGTGCTCGGGTTGGTCCAGAAGGCCGGGCGGGCCGGGAAAAAGGCCGCCAAAAGAAAATAGCGGTTTGGGTTACGAGCGGCGCCAACACTAATCTCAGCGTCAATTTAAAGGGAAGTTGGCGTGCGCTCCCGCTTTTCCCACGGCATGCAACACCATGCAAGCACTCCAGTTCTTCGGCGAAACGCTATGGCCTAACACCAATCCTTTCGCGAAGTACGTCGGATGTCTGATAAAAGCTCGTCATCGACATGATGACGGAAAAGCTTCCGATAACACGCCTGTCATTTCGACGGCGTATTCCCCAATTCCAAATACAATACACGCGGTGAACACGACTCACCGTACACCCAACGGTATGCGGCCAACGCACTGAATATGCGTGACACAGCCTCCGGGCGAACCACTGGCTTCCCAAGCATTGTGGTTTGTCCCTCGCTTTCTTCCGAAACAAGAGTGTTATCGACTAGCTGGATTTAACTGTGCCCTACTCCAAGCTAGAGCCGGACGTTTTAGGGCGTAAAAATATACACATGCCTTAAATCCTCGGATGATCGACCGCCGGAACACCCCAGCCCTACCATCTCCACATTTTTAGAGGCCATCTGCGCCGCAAGGAGAATCGACAACATATTCCTTCCTTCAGGCGAAGTGCCGTCAAAAACATACTTCCGCGGTGAAGAGCTTGTGCATGTTTCATTTGCCACGGCCCCGTTCACCTGCACCAGGCATAAAGGTGACGTCGTCGGATCGGAGCACGCTACTGCCCGTACCGTCCCATTGAAACTCGAACCCGCAAAGGAAAAAGCCGAAAAGCACAACACAATAACGACAAAAAAGGTTCTACCCATTGAAAAATTCCAGTAAGAACGGATCAAACAACCTTAGAATTCTAAAAACACCAGCCACCTCACGGACAACGCAAATTCCGTAGTATGCCTTTGTTGACTCATGCGTCATACGTCAAATTATCATTTGAACCGCAGTACAGCTGGCCAACAGATAAGCGAAAATTCGGATATCTAAAGCTGAGCTTGATCTTTAAAATAGAGATACGTCGCGATTACCGCTGGCGTACCAGCGCCACAAGCTGCGTTGTGGCCGACATAAATAGAACGATTAGCTGCCATTGCGGTCAACAGCGTACTGTAAAACTCTTTATAAAAGCCGTTGCTCGACTCGATCTTGAAGTGCCACATATCAGCTTCGGCAATACCGCAGTCTGATGCAGGGTAGGCCAAGCTGCCTGGATCCGGTGCCAGCTTAAACAAAATCAGACCTTGCTCATTAATGTGTAGATTGTTAACACCCCCATAAACGACGTCAGCAGCTGAGGCGCAAATCGACGCACTCATCAACAAAACCGCCACCAAAATTCTAGACATATCAACCTCCATAGTACACCCTCAATCGAGTATAGCTATACTTCGATTTGACAACTTTAATAGGTAAGTCGAAAAATCTTCCGTCAATGCTCATCCCAATCAATGGACGACACAAAAAATATAATTTTTATATCTAATAAAAATCATATAATTTCTCAAAGCCGTCAGTTGGCTTGCAGATAAGTTGACTGAAATTCGGCAACCCAATCATTGATGAGACATGGCCGCACTCTCAAGCGAGTGCTGTAAACACCATTATCGGAAAATCACCAAATGGACGATACACGCACAATACTTTTTACAGAACGGCCTCCCAGTAAAAAACCGATGCTCCGCACTCAAAAAACACTGATTATTTTGCAAGTTGCAAAAAAAATGTCCAGCAATATGCTTTTGCGGATTACCGATTCTATACATCACATTAACCATCTTTCCTGCGGTGTAGCTAGCCAATGTATGAGAATATATTTCTTTATCTGCAAAATCGATATACAAAGCGTTATTGATACATGTAGCGTCAACAGCTTTATCAATGAATATCGCGTGAGCTTCGCTTTCGAGCCCTTGACTGAACAAACGAACAATATTCGTATCTTGAACGCCAAAAGTGTTGGCAAAAGAATTCGTCGCTAACACAACTAACAGGCTGTTGAAAATCCCCACCTGATTGGGAAGATACCGATAACGAAGCGAGGACGACAAACAAGACGATGCGCGGCCCCGATATCCAGCAAGA
>JANQLO010000031.1 GCA_028280505.1 Chromatiales bacterium
TCTTGCTGGATATCGGGGCCGCGCATCGTCTTGTTTGTCGTCCTCGCTTCGTTATCGGTATCTTCCCAATCAGGTGGGGATTTTCAACAGCCTGCTAGCAGCCGATTACGGCTCGACGGCGATGACGCGCAGTTCCAACAGTCGGTCTTGCGATCGTTGAGTCTGCACATGACGGCCGAACCGATCGCGTTCGTTAGCATCGTTGCCGCCGATTGAACCGAGTGTCAACCATTGGCCAAGACCGCCGCGCAGCACCGTCGAGGCTTGTTGGATATTGAAGTAGCCGTTACCGGCAGGGCGATCGCTTTGTTGATAGATTTCGACGGTAACCTGATCGCCATGCACTCGGGGTAGCGCGAAGAAACCGCTCAGGGAATCACGGTAGCGAACGTCGAACCCCTGTACGACGGTACTACCGACAACCCCTTGATGTACCTGATAGACCGGTACCGACTGGCCGCTGCGGATTAGGGCCGGACGGCCATCGAGTGCTTGGACACGTTGCAGGCTGTCGCCTTGGCCGCGGGTTTGGGCATCATAGTAAGTGATCTGTCCTTTGCTACCGGGTGGCGTACGGCCGAGGCGAACACTGCCGGTATCCACGCCGTAACCGAAGCCTCGGGTGGACAGGGTCGCATTAGCCGCATCACGCACCTCGATGATCAGCCGGCGGGCCGGGCGATCGATTTGCGCCAGCATCTGACGAACGGTCGCGATTTCCTGCGGGTAGGCATTGATGATGAGTTTGTCATGGAAGGCGGAAACCCCGCTGCCTTCACTCAGTAATGGTCGAACACTTTCGATCATGGCTGCGGCCGGGCGGCTCATGATCTGAATCACCGTGGCTTCCCTTTCCTGAGCCGCACTAGCGAATGCGATCGATAGAAGCGCTATCCCCAGTAGAAAGTGGAGATACGACCCTCTTTGGTGTCGATGGCTCATGGTGGCGCTCCGATACTTTATAAAACCAATTCTAGCTTGGCTTCGGCTGCAGGGTGATCTGCATTGCTTGATGATCGATACCGGCATCTTTGAAAACCGTACCCGTGGCGACGAAGCCCAGACGCTCGTAAAAGGGAACTGCCCGACACTGTGCGTGGAGAAACACGCCCGGCATACGTTCTAGCGTGGCGATGTCGAGCAAACGCCGCAGCAGCGCGGTACCGATGCCCCGATTGCGCCATGGGATCAGAACCGCCATGCGTCCGATGTGGCCGTCGGCAAGTAGCCGGGCGGTCGCCACCGCCTCACCTGTCGGGCTGATCGCCAGCAGATGGATGGCTTCGGCGTCGTGGGCATCGTGTTCGAGTTCGCGGGGGACGCCTTGTTCTTCGATGAACACCTTATCGCGGATGCCGAGCAGCTGCCCGCTATGGTGGCGCCAGTCGACTTGTGCGATCCGGATGTCCGTCACGTGTTTTGTGGCTCCAAGGCGCCGAGATTGTGCAGCTCGGTCAGCAGATCGGCCGCTTCGTCATCGGTATCGATGAAGGGTATGAGACACTCGGCCCGTAGTCTGCGTTGTTCGGCGATAATTTTGACCAGCGGACGCAGGGTGATAGCAACGAGTGTTGCTTCACCATTATGAAAAAGTGCGATCGTTGCTTCATCGACCTGCGACCAGCCGAAACGTGCGAACGGGTGCCGGATCAGGTCGCGTCGTCGCGACAGATGCTCGGTGATATCTTTCGATTGCCACAGCCTGTCCGGGGGTTCGAGCTGAAATTGCGATTTCGGTTCGGTCAGATACCGTCCCAGCCAGTGGCGGAACACGGTTGAACGCTCACTCGGCAAAACCGAAACGAGGTTGGCCGCTTGAGTATGTGCGCCCTGGGTTATTTCTCCCAGGTTGTCGGGATCGAGATCATCGGGATCACGTAGTGCGCGATTGTCGGTACAGCCGATAAGGTGCTGAAACCATTCTGCCGCAATCTCCTGTTGGTTGGGTGCGCGAAAACCGAGTGAATACGTCATGCATTCGCCTTCGGCAATGCCCCAATGCGCGAGGCCTGGCGGAAGATAGAGCACATCGCCGGGTTCCAATACCCATTCCTCATCGGTATCGAAGTACGCGAGAATGCGTTGTTCCAAGCCGGGAAGCAGATCCTCGTCACCATAGTCGCGGTAACTCAAACGCCAACGTCGCCGGCCTTTCGCCTGCATGAGAAAGACATCGTAATTGTCGCTATGGGGGCCGACGCCGCCTTGGTCGCTGGCATAACTGATCATGATGTCGTCGACACGCCAAGCAGGGACAAAATCAAAATAGTCGAATAGTTCGGCGACTTCGGGGATGAATTTATCGACGTCTTGAATCAGAAGCGTCCAGTGGTCATCCGGTAGTTCTGAAAAATCTTCTTCTGCGAAAGGGCCTTGCCGCAGGCTCCAGTCGTTGGCTGTGTTTTCGATAATCAAGCGCGACTCGAACTCGGGTTCGCATGCCAGGCCGGCCAATTCGTCTGCGGTCAGCGGGAAGGCGTCGGGTGGAAGGGCCCGGCGAATCAATAATGGGCGTTTTTGCCAGTAGTCGCGCAAAAAGACCTGGCGATCGATTTCCGGCGGAAACCGAAGCAAACGAGTCTTCATTGCCGGCGCTTTGCGATTGAAAAAAAATCGGACTGGCTCGCGGAGTGGAGCCAGTCCGCACGGGAGTTCCACGCAACATCGCCTTCGTCACAGTCAAACGGGCAGGCAGGCGTTGCACGCTTCGATATCAAGGCTAGTGTCATTGGCGCTGGGAAACTGAGGGTTGTGTCACAGTGTCTTGTTCCGGCGGTGTGCTGTGCGGCATGCCGCGTCCGACCAGCATAGCCGATAACAGGACCAATAAAGTGCCCGCTACGGTGGTCAAGCTCAGTATTTCGTCCCAGAACAGCCAACCGAGCCCGGCGCCGAACACCACGGAGAAAAATGCAAAGGGTCCGAGTCGGGCTGCCGGGGCGCAGCCCATGCCACGGGTGAGCAGCAACTGCCCGGCGGTGGCGAACATGCCGAGTAGTAGCAGCCATTTGATCTGCTCCGGCGTTGGTGTCTGCCAGAGCCATGCCAGCGGTAGCAGCGATACCAGCGTACCGATCGCCGCAAAATAGAACACCGTGCGTGAAGCGGGCTCGGTGACCGATAGCCTGCGCACGGTCACTTTCGCCACGGCGGCCAGCGCACCGCCAAGCAGCGCGATGAATGCAACCCCGGCCATGCTGTCGAGATCCGGTACCAGGATCACACTGACTCCGCCGAAGCCTATGGCGAGCGCCGCAACGACATGCCAGGTAAATCGCTCGCCCAGCCAAAGCAGCGCGACCAGCGGCATGAACAAAGGCGCGCTCAGCTTCAGCAGCATCGCATCGGCCAGCGGCATATGTGCGATGGCGTAAAAGAAACAGTACATGGCCCCGAGCCCGGCAGCGGCACGTAGCAAGTGAAGATGCGGAACCTGCGTCCTTAGACCACGGAAATTCGGATGGCTGGTAATACCAATAAGCAGAATCAGCCCAATGAGATTGCGCGCAAACACCACCATGCCGTTGTTCATGTCGGCCGACACGTGCCGAATACTCGCCCCCATACAGGCGAACATTAACTCGGCAGCGACAATATATAGCGCGCCGGATACGAACTTGTGCTGATTCAACGGGGGGTGCCGTAAAGGGTCGATTCACATGTTACCGAGCGCCACATCATGCATGGTTACGCGCCTTGAGTAAAAGTGGCGCTACGATGGCAATACCCTGACAAAGTCGCCGAAATTGGGTTTCGGGGCTTGCAGTTCGCTTGATAGCTGGTTTAATGGCGACCGAGGATTAGCTGATTTGGTGACGTGCTGATTTCCAGGCGCCGGCTAGTTCCGCTACCCAACAAAGTTCCGCGACAATTTCGACAAGCTGGGGAGGAAAACCATGTTTGACAAAGCGGGTAAAAATAAAATTGCTTCAATTCTGGTGCCTGTGGGATTGCTGGTTGGCTTGGCCGCCGGTAGCGCACATGCAGACGGCCATGCAAAATACGTCACGAGCTCAAGTGGTGAAGGCGTCAAGACCGGCTATGGTGAATGTTGGCGTGGTATCGGCGGCACGGGTGCCGGCAACTGCGGCGATGCTGCACCGGCCAAGATGATGGACGGCGATGCCGACGGCGATGGTGTGCCGGATAGTAAAGATCGCTGCCCCAATACGCCGCGGGGCGTTTTGGTCGATGCCGACGGTTGTCCAAGGGATTCGGACGGTGACGGCGTACCCGATTATAAAGACAACTGCCCCGGTACCCCTGCCGGTGCCAAGGTCGATCCAAAGGGCTGTCAGATCATGGCCAATATGGTCATCAATACCACAGCCGATCACTTTGATTTCGACAGTGCGGTGCTGAAGCCCAAGATGAAGGCGGAACTCGATACCGTCGTCAACAAGGTCCAGGCATCGCGCGGTGATGAAATGTTGGAAGTCATCGGCCACACGGACAGCACCGGTCCCGATGCGTACAACCAAGGTTTGTCAGAGCGTCGCGCTCAGGCGGCTGCGGATTATCTGATTGATCAGGGCCTCAATGGTTCGCGCATCACCGTCAAAGGCATGGGTGAGAGCGTGCCCGTTGCGGACAATGGCACCAGCGAAGGTCGGGCGATGAACCGTCGGGTCGAGGTCGTCACCAAGTAATCGCGCGTCTGGCGTCGATGAAAAAGCCGCATCCGATGGTGCGGCTTTTTTGTTCTCGGATTAAATCGTTTTGGCCTGGATTGCGGCATTGCCCAGGTAAGTGGCCGGCGTCAGTTGTTTGAGTTCGCTCTTCACGGCATCAGGCAGATCGAGGCCGTCGATAAAGGCTCGCATACCTTCGCGATCGACCCGTTGTCCACGGGTTAGCGCTTTGAGTTTTTCGTAGGGCTGCTCGATGCCGTAACGTCGCATCACGGTCTGGATAGGCTCCGCGAGCACCTCCCAGTTGTCGTCCAGGTCGGCGGCCAGGCGGGCAGGGTCGGCCTCCAGTTTGCCGATGCCGCGCAGCGCTGATTGCAAGGCGATCGCGGAATACGCGAAGCCAACACCCATGTTGCGCAGTACCGTGGAGTCGGTGAGATCGCGCTGCCAGCGCGATACAGGTAGTTTCGCCGCCAGATGGTCGAATAATGCATTGGCGATACCCAGATTGCCTTCGGCGTTTTCGAAATCGATCGGGTTGACTTTGTGCGGCATGGTCGACGAGCCAATTTCGCCAGCCACGGTCTTTTGCTTGAAATAGCCGATGGAGATATAGCTCCAGATGTCGCGGCAAAAATCGATTAGCACCGTATTGAAACGGGCCACTGCGTCGAACAGTTCGGCCATGTAGTCGTGCGGCTCGATTTGGGTCGTGTAAGGGTTCCAGGTCAGGCCGAGTGATTCGACAAAGGTTTGCGCATGTGCCGGCCAGTCAACCTCGGGGTAGGCACTGAGATGGGCGTTGTAGTTTCCGACCGCGCCGTTGATTTTGCCGAGCAGCGCGACTGACGCGATTTGTGTGCGTTGTCGCTCGAGACGGGCGACGACATTCGCCATTTCCTTACCCAGCGTGGTCGGCGAGGCGGGCTGGCCGTGAGTGCGTGACAACATCGGCAACTCGGCATGGGCGTGTGCGAGTTCGCGTATGGCGTCTATTACGCGGCCCGCCAGCATCAGCAGTTGCTGCCGGCCTTCCATAAGCATTAGGGCGTGTGACAGATTATTGATGTCTTCCGAGGTGCAGGCGAAATGGACGAATTCGCTTACCTTTTCCAGCTCGGTATTATTCTGAGTCTTCTCTTTGATCAGGTATTCGACCGCTTTGACGTCGTGATTGGTCGTGCGTTCGATATCTTTCACCCGCGCTGCGTCGTCCTCGGAGAAATCGGCAAGGAGTTGGTCCAAATCCGTCTGAGTGGTCACACTGAATGCCGGTACTTCGGTGATGTCGGTGTGGGCGGCCAGGGATTGTAGCCAGCGGATCTCTACGGTGACGCGTTGTCGAATCAATCCATATTCACTGAATATCGGGCGCAGATCGGTGGTTTTGTCGCCGTAGCGGCCGTCGATTGGAGAGATTGCCGTCAGGCTGCTGAGCTGCATGGAATGCGGCCTCCGAGTCAGAATCAAACCGTTAATTATAAGGGCACCCCCAAATATTCGTGAACACGCATTTTGAACCACGGCATTCACCCTCGCTGTATTGAAGCCGGGCCATGACGCGCGATCTTCGCCGTGTGATCTGGCGAACGATGTCGCCCAATCTGGCTATCCATAACAATGAGAGGTGCCCATGAGGCGTGGGTGTGTTAGCGCACCCGGGAGTGGCGGACACAAAAAAGCCCGACCGTTTTGGCCGGGCCTCGCGAGCGGCAATACGAATCAATTCTCTATCGGTTTCGGCAGGCCGTCGCTGGCCCGTTGTTCCCTTTGTGCCTGCTCCCAAGCCTCGCTGCCCTTCTGCTTGGCTGATTCATAGGCCTCGGATGCGGCTTCTTTGGTCGCCTCATAGGCCTGGCCGGTCGTTTCCTTGGTAGCATCGATCATTTCGGATCCTTTCTCCTTGGCCGATTCATACAGCTCCGCGCTCCTTTCCTTTGTGGCGTCGATCATCTCCCCGGTTTTATCCTTTGCGCTCTCGTAGTATTCCTTGCCTTTGTCGGCCGCGTCGCCGGCGGCCTCTTTGGTGGAATCCCAAGCTGCCTCGCCGAGTTTTTTGGTCTCTTCGGTCCAGGTTTTGGCCTGCTCCGTCAGGCTGTTACCGCCCGAGTCGGTCCCGCCGCTCTGGCCGGCACCGGCCTGCTCGTCGGCAGATGGGGAACATCCCGCGAGCATCAGTGGCATCGTGAGTAGGGTAATTTTCAACAGTTTCATTTTGTTCTCCGGCACATCAATGGTTAAGGTGTTTGCAAGTCAATCATCGCGAATCGTATGCCGCAATAGGGGTTAGCCGACAGTTTTGTCGACTATGTCACGTGCTGTCGAGACGATTGCCCGTCGGAACAACAACAGCCGCCATTTTTTACCGCCGGCCTGTCGCCATAACACCGCGGAGCGAATGCCGCTGAGCAAGCCGACGCGGATGCGTGCGGCATTGTCGGGGTTCTGTAGATAAACAGGTTCGCCACGAATCATGATGCGTGGACCGAGTAGGCTTATTCGTTCCTGATAAATACTCGCGAGCTGTTCGTGTAACACTGAATCGTCGAGATCGAAATGATCGCGCCGACGATAAAGTGCGCTCAAATCGTCACGCAAGCTCTGCGTACTTTGCGAATCGCGCAGCAACCTGTCCCCAAGATACAGTAGCGAAATGACATAGCGCGATACTTCGATATCGCGCTGAGTCGTATTCTGCAGTTGGCGCAGCAGAGCCCGCAAACCGGACACGATGCCTTGGCGGCCGGAGAATACCGCCTCGACGGATTCGGGCTCAAAGGCGAACAAGGCTTCGCGGCTGGCCTCGAACGCCGCGGCGTCGCAGATACCTTTGCGGGCGATATCACGGGCAAGCTGTGCCGCTTGAAATATGCCGCCCAAGGCGATGACGCGATCGGTTTCGGAGTAGCGTGTCATGGAATACTCAATCTATGACGCCACCGCCGAGGCAAACATCGCCATCGTACAGCACGATGGATTGGCCTGGCGTAAGCGCACGCTGTGGTTGATCAAAGACGACCGAGAGCTTGTCGCTATCAACTTCGATTTCACAAGACTGCAGAGCTTGGCGGTGACGGCAACGCGCCATACATCGCAGCGTTGATGCGGGTGCGTGTCCCGCTACCCAGTGCGCCTGACTTGCGGTCAGCCGATCACGCAGTAGTCGAGGGTGGTCGTGTCCTTGGGCAACCGTCAACACGTTTCGATCGAGATCTTTGGCGATGACGAACCAGGGTTGCTCGGACGCCTTGGCGACTCCACCGATCCCGAGTCCCTGGCGCTGGCCGATGGTGTAGTACATAAGTCCCTGATGATCGCCGATGGCTTTTCCGTCGACCGTTTCGATTCTCCCCGGATCGGCAGGCAAGTAACGTGCGAGAAAATCGCGAAAGCGGCGTTCGCCGATGAAGCAGATGCCGGTGCTGTCTTTCTTTTTATGATTGGGAAATCCTGCCTGTTCGGCGAGCCGGCGTACTTCGCCTTTGTCGATGTCGTACAGTGGAAACAGGGCGTGGCCCAGTGCGCGTTGACCGAGCAGGTATAGAAAATAGGTCTGGTCTTTCGCCTCGTCGTTCGCGCGTAACAGTTGCCAACTGTTACCGGTTGAGCGTAATCCCGCGTAATGACCGGTCGCTATCTTGTCGGCACCCAGGTCCAATGCGTGATCCAGGAAAGCCTTGAACTTTATTTCGCGATTGCACAAGACATCGGGATTCGGTGTGCGGCCCGCACGATACTCATCGAGAAAATAGCTGAAAACCCGATCCCAGTATTCGGTGGCGAAATTGATGGTGTGCAGGCGAATGCCCAGACGGTCTGCGACGGCTTGGGCGTCGGCGAGATCCTCTGCCGCGTGGCAGTATTCGGCATCGTCGTCTTCCTCCCAGTTCTTCATGAACAGCGCCTCGACTTGCCAGCCCTGTTCAAGCAGGCGTAGCGCGGCGACCGAGGAATCGACACCGCCCGATAGGCCTACGATGACGCGGCCTGTGCTCATATACGGACGGCGCAGGCCAAAGGCCATGTAAACGGATTTACGGCGTTGTGACAGGACATGGCGTATACGTCGGACTTAAAAGAAGAAGCCTTCCGGCTTCCAACCGTCCTTCCAGGTCTTTAGATCCAATACGTCAGGTAGTTCGCCATTGTCTCGGAACCAAGAATCGATCACCCAGCGCTCACCATTTGCCGTCTCGCTGACAACCGCGGTGTAGTGCGGCCAGCCGCCAAAAAACAGATAGCCCCGGTGTGCGGTCGGTTCGACCCGATGCCAACGTAGCAAGTCCGCCTGCTCGAACAATGTGAGGTAGACGGTGGTGTTGGTTGATTCGTCAATGCAATCGAGTTGCGGGTCTAAGGTGCCGATGCCTTGCATGTCGCCGGCGCGATCGTTGGCTGTGCCGACGAGTTCGCCGGTAATGTGTTCCATTTCGGCGATGGCACGACGAATCTGCTCGCGTTCTGCTGCGGCGTCTGCGGCCGGCGGTGCGAAATGGCGGATAACGCGTTGCCACAACGTATCATCGAGTTCGATACGTGCGACACTTTCGCAGCCGTGGTGATAACACACCGGTACTTGATTCCGAGTGAGCTCTCGGGGGATATCGTACAGTCGATAGAGACGCTCGTATGCCTCAGTAGCAGCGAACGCAGGCGACATACCGACCAACGCGAACAGTAACAGGCTAAGCAATCGCACGTAAAATCTCCAGGCTGAGCTGTGGGCCGCTGTCGGCGTCGTCGATACATTGCAATACCAGCGGGCTACGCACGGTGAAGGCATTGCTGCATATCTGCTCGCAAGTCAGCCAATGGTTGGTGTGGATATCCGGGTCGAGCGTATAGCCTGCCAAAGGTTCGCCGACTTCTCCACAGAAGCAAAAGCGTATGTAAGTTTTGGCACTGTCCGGCAGATTCCATTGATAGACGCCTACCAGGCCGGTAGGCGAGAAAGTGCGACATGTCTCCTCGAGTACTTCACGGACGATGGCATCGCGCAAGGTTTCGCCATATTCGAGATGGCCGGCCGGTTGATTGATGACCGGTGTGCCGTCCGGCGATTCTTCGACCATCAGATAGCGATCGCCGCGGCGGATGACGGCAGCGACGGTGACATGGGGCGCCCAGGACATCAACGCATTCTACCATTTCGCGATTGTTTGGCGGTGCGCCGCCTGGTGCCTTGTCTGCGTGGGTGGGGCTTTTTGGGCACGGTGTTCGGATGGTCGACAAGACGCCATTCGCCAGGCTGTAAATTGTCGAGATGCCAGTCGCCGATCGTCCATCGCACCAAGCGCAGGGTTGGAAACCCGATTGCGGCGGTCATACGTCTGACTTGTCGATTACGACCTTCCCGGATGCTCAGTTCAAGCCATTGGGTAGGAATATCAGCGCGGAATCTGATCGGCGGATCGCGAGGCCATAATGTCGGTGGATCGATCAGCCGGGCCTTTGCGGATAACGTCGGTCCGTCCTTGAGTACCAGGCCATTGCGAAGCTTTTCCAGGTCGTTTTCCCCGGGTATTTGTTCGACCTGCGCCCAATAGGTCTTCCATGTGTGCTTTTTGGGTGAGGTGAGCTGATGGGCCAAGCCGCCGTCATCGGTCAATAAAAGCAGTCCTTCGCTGTCGCGGTCGAGTCGCCCGGCGGGATATATGGCCTCTCTGTCGATGTAGTCGGCCAGGGTAGGGCGGCCAGTACGGTCGGTGAATTGTGATAGCACGTTGTAGGGTTTGTTAAACAGTATTAATTGAGCCATAAAATGAAGCCGGATACTTTACGGATGCTAATATTCGAGTTTCTCAACACCTTAAGCGGATGGTTGCTACCCCATGGCATTTGACAAGATCGAAATCCCGGCAAACGGCGAAAAAATAACGGTCAACGCGGATAACTCACTGAACGTCCCCGATAACCCGATTATCCCTTTCATCGAGGGAGATGGCATCGGCATGGACATCAGTCCGGTCATGATCAAGGTCGTTGATGCCGCGATTTCCAAGGCCTATGGCGACAAACGTCAGATCTCCTGGATGGAAATTTACGCCGGCGAGAAGTCGACCCGGATCTACGGCGAAGGGATGTGGTTACCTGACGAGACCCTGGCTGCGGTCAAAGATTATGTGGTTTCGATCAAAGGTCCGCTGACCACGCCGGTCGGTGGCGGTATCCGCTCGCTTAATGTGACGCTGCGCCAGGAGTTGGATCTCTACGTCTGTTTACGCCCGGTGCGTTACTTCACCGGCACACCGAGTCCGCTAGTACATCCTGAATATACCGATATGGTGATTTTCCGCGAGAATTCCGAAGACATCTACGCCGGTGTCGAATGGCAGTCGGGAAGCGCTGAAGTGAAGAAGGTTATTGATTTTCTTATCAACGAGATGGGGGTTACGAAGATCCGTTTCCCCGAAACTTCGGGTATCGGTGTCAAGCCGGTGTCGAGTGAAGGCACAAAGCGATTGGTGCGTAAGGCAATTCAATACGCAATCGACAACGATCGCGATTCGGTGACCCTGGTGCATAAGGGCAACATCATGAAATTCACCGAAGGCGCGTTTAAAGAATGGGGCTACGAGCTCGCCAAAGAAGAGTTTGGCGCGGTCGAATTGGATGGTGGTCCTTGGTGTACCTTCAAGAACCCCAAGAGTGGTAAGGATATCGTGATCAAAGACGTCATTGCCGATGCGTTTTTGCAACAAATCCTGCTGCGTCCAAGGGAATACGATGTGATCGCAACATTGAATTTGAACGGTGATTACGTATCCGATGCCTTGGCCGCACAGGTTGGGGGCATCGGGATTGCCCCGGGTGCCAATCTGTCCGATTCTGTAGCGATGTTCGAAGCGACTCATGGCACCGCTCCGAAGTATGCCGGCCAGGACAAGGTCAATCCGGGTTCACTCATCCTGTCCGCTGAGATGATGTTGCGTCACATGGGCTGGACGGAGGCTGCCGATCTGATTATCACGTCAATGGAAAAATCGATTGGCGCGAAGACAGTGACCTATGATTTCGAGCGTCTGATGGATAATGCGACGCTGCTCAGTTGCTCTGAATTCGGCGATGCGATGATCAGTCACATGTAGGCCTCGCCGTTTGGGCGGCGACGATGTATGCCGCACAAGAAAAAAGCCTGCCGACGACGCGACAGGCTTTTATTTTTTGCTTTTTTCGGCGCTGACTTTACATCGCCGGGGCGGCGGTATGAAGGTTTTGCGCATGTAAACCTTTAGGACCTTGTTCTACTTCGAACTCGACCCGCTGACCTTCCTTCAGTGTTCTGTACCCTTCCATATCGATGGCGGAAAAATGAACGAAAACGTCCTGGTCGCCATCATCCGGGGTCACAAAGCCGTACCCCTTGGCATTGTTGAACCACTTAACGATACCCGTGGCCATAAGCACTCCTCCAAAAATGTCTGTCCAACTTTGGTGCTTATTTCCTTATCCCAGCGCCGCTTACGCGAAGGTTATTACTGGGGTGATGAATATTGTGCACCAACTTGGAGTATATATAGGGGAAAGGAATGGTCAATTAGAGGTCAGGCTTATTTACTATTATAGGTGATAAAAATATACTTAATAAGCTTAATATTCAGTTAGTTATAGATGATAGTGAAAGTATATTCTCTGGCGACGCGCTTAATGTCGCGCTTCCTGTTCGTGCGCAATATGCAGGGTTGTCGATGGTGATGTTTTCGATTTAGGCGGTTTCCCGGCACTTGAAACCCATTTCGGTACCCCCAATTATCCCTTCCTGCCAGTGGCATAACCTTGGTGTACCTGCGGAAGGTTTGCCTCCACAGCACTGCTAGAATCCAGACACTGGGGTTGAACTAGTATTTGAGTCAGTACCTGAATAGATGAGTGACGAAAGAGAACAGCGCGACGGTGATCTCGCCGTCGAGCGGGCTAAACCGAAACTCAAGCGTCCACCCTTGTACAAGGTGTTGTTGTTGAATGACGACTACACTCCCATGGAATTTGTCGTCCATGTGCTGGAGCAGTTTTTCGGTATGGACCGCGAACGGGCGACCCAAGTCATGCTGCATGTTCATACACGCGGCATGGGTGTTTGCGGGGTCTACTCGAAGGATATCGCGGAGACCAAAGTAGCCCAGGTAAATGATCATTCACGTGCCAATCAGCATCCGTTGCTGTGCACTCTGGAAGAGGCATGATTGAGGGAGGGAACCCTGCGAAACGTCCGGTGATCTGACGCAATAGCGAAACGTAGTAAACGGAAAGCAGACCATGTTGAGTAAAGAGCTGGAATTCACCCTGAATCAGGCGTTCAAGAGCGCCCGGGAAAAGCAGCATGAGTTCATGACGATTGAACATTTGCTGCTGGCGTTGTTGGACAATCCGGCCGCTGCCCAGGTCCTGCGTGCATGCGGAGCGGATATTGAAGCCTTGCGCCGAGACATCGATGGTTTTCTTGAGGAAACCACACCGCTGATCATGGACGACGAGGGTCGCGAAACCCAGCCGACCTTGGGTTTCCAGCGTGTTTTGCAACGTGCGGTTTTCCACGTCCAGTCATCGGAAAAGAAGGAGGTGACAGGCGCCAACGTGCTGGTCGCGATCTTCAGCGAGCAAGAGTCCCAGGCGGTGTTTTTTCTCGACCGCCAGAGCATTACGCGACTGGATGTCGTCAATTACATTTCTCACGGGATTTCCAAGGTGTCGAGTGACGATGCCAGTTCGCACGATGCCGAGTCGACCGAAGCGGAGACCGAAAGCAGTGAAGAGCGCCAGGAAAGCGCACTCGATACTTATGCCAGCAACCTCAACGATATGGCGCGTAACGGCAAAATCGATCCGTTGATCGGCCGCCAGTCCGAGGTTGAGCGCACCGTCCAGATCCTTTGCCGTCGACGCAAAAACAATCCTTTGTTTGTTGGAGAGGCCGGTGTTGGCAAGACGGCAATCGCCGAAGGTCTGGCGAAGAAAATCGTTGATGACGATGTGCCCGACGTCCTCAAGCAGAGCACCATTTATGCGCTCGATATGGGGGGGCTGGTGGCCGGTACCAAGTATCGAGGCGATTTCGAAAAGCGCCTCAAGGCGGTATTGGCCGATCTCAAGCGACAGCCGGAAGCCGTCTTGTTCATTGATGAGATCCATACCGTGATCGGTGCGGGTGCGGCGTCGGGTGGCGTGATGGATGCGTCGAACCTGATCAAGCCGGTGCTCGCCTCGGGTGACCTGCGTTGTATCGGTTCGACAACCTACCAGGAGTATCGCGGCATTTTCGAAAAGGATCGCGCACTTGCCCGGCGTTTCCAGAAGATCGATATCGACGAGCCGACCGTCGATGAGACTTTCCAGATACTCAAGGGCCTGAAAACCCGGTTCGAAGAGCATCACGAGGTGCGCTATTCGACCAAGGCGTTGCGCGCCGCGGCTGAATTGGCCGACAAATACATCAACGATCGTCATATGCCGGACAAGGCGATCGACGTCATCGACGAGGCGGGTGCCGCAAACCAGCTACTGGCGGTATCCAAACGCAAGAAGGGCGTTTCGGTCACCGATATCGAAAATATCGTCGCCAAGATCGCACGTATCCCGCCGCGCAAGGTTTCGACCAGCGATACCGAGTCGCTACGCAACCTGAAGCGTGACCTGGAAATGGTCGTATTCGGTCAGGATGAAGCGATCGATGCCTTGAGTTCGTCGATCCGTATGAATCGTTCCGGGCTCGGAACCGAACAAAAGCCCGTCGGCAGCTTCCTGTTTGCCGGCCCGACAGGTGTCGGCAAAACCGAGGTGACGCGACAATTGGCCCGGATATTGGGGTTGGAGCTTATCCGCTTCGACATGTCCGAATACATGGAGCGCCATACGGTCTCACGCCTGATCGGCGCGCCGCCGGGATATGTCGGATTTGATCAAGGTGGTTTATTGACCGAAGAGATCAACAAGCACCCGCATTCGGTGCTGTTGCTCGACGAGATCGAAAAGGCACATCCCGATGTATTCAACTTGTTGTTGCAAGTGATGGATCATGGCACCTTGACCGACAACAATGGGCGCAAGGCCGATTTTCGAAACGTGATTATCGTGATGACGACCAATGCCGGCGCCAGCGAGGCGAGCAGGGCATCGATCGGCTTCACCCCTCAGGACCACAGTAGCGACGCCATGGCGGCCATTCGCAAGCTGTTCACGCCGGAATTCCGCAATCGCTTGGATGCGATCATTCAGTTCAACGGTCTGGACAAAAAGACCATTCTCAATGTGGTCGACAAATTCCTGTTCGAACTCGAAGGTCAGCTGGAAGAAAAGAACGTCAGTCTTGTGGTGGATCCAGAGGTGAAAGAGTGGCTCGCCGGCCATGGCTATGATCCTCAGATGGGTGCTCGGCCGATGGCGCGAGTGATTCAGGAGAAGATCAAGAAAGCGCTGGCCGAGGAACTACTGTTCGGGCGTCTCGCTCAGGGCGGTACGGTAAAGGTCGGCGTGGTAGACGACGAGTTGTCGTTTACATTCGAAAGCGTTTCGGTGCATTGAGCGGCGGCCGTCGGGTTTTCCATTCCCGACGCGAAAAGGATTGGCGATCAGCGTTCCCGATAGACAATACGTCCTTTGCTCAGGTCGTAGGGCGTGAGTTCCACTTTCACTTTATCGCCGGTGAGAATGCGGATGTAGTGTTTACGCATTTTGCCGGAAATGTGAGCCGTGACTATATGTCCATTCTCGAGTTCGACCCGAAACATGGTGTTGGGCAGCGTGTCCACCACCGTGCCTTCCATCTCGATTACGTCTTCTTTCGCCATTTAAACCTGTCCAGTCCTTCCGCACCCAAGGGCGCGATATTCGCGAGGCGCCGTATTATAGCAAATGGCCGGGGTAATATGCGGAATCTCTGGTTCAGTCGGGATCGACGCCGGGGGCGAGCCGTTTCCAGCCGCCGGCACGCCATAGCTCGATGGGACGAAAATTGATTTTATAGGCCATTTTTCGGCTGTCTCGAATCCAATAACCCAGATACAGGTGGTCCAGCCCGAGTGTGCGTGCGAGCTCTATCTGGCGCAGGATCGCCAGGGTGCCGAGCGAGCGTGCGGAGAGGTCCGGATCGAAGAAAGTGTAGACTGCGGACAGGCCGTCCTCCGTAACATCGGTCACCGCGACGCCGACCAGATTTTGCTCGAGCCAAAACTCGAGGAAGAGGGTGTCGCACCAAGGGGCGCTCAGAAACGACAGATATTCCTCGGGCGAGGCGTCGGCCATGTCGCCGTCGTCGTGACGGGCTCGGGTGTAGCGCTGATACAATCGGAAATGCCCGGGATCGAACGCTGGCGGGTGCTCGCGTATCGCGATGTCGGCATTGCGTTGCGCAATACGTCGTTGATTGCGGCGCGGGGTAAACGCTGTGACCGGGACGCGAACCGAGACGCATTGGCTACAGAATTCGCAGCGTGGGCTATAGACGATTCGCCCACTGCGCCGAAAACCGAACCGCAGCATTTCGCCGTAACTCGCCATGTCCATGCCGGCCTCGGGGTCGACGAACAGCGTATTGCTTTGGCGCTCAGGCAGATAGCTGCACTTGTGTGGTGCAGACAGATACAGCGCGAGTTGTCGCCCGCTGCTTTTCATTTCCAGGATATTAGTTCAGCCGCCGGTTGGGGGGCCTGCCTCAGTAAGGCCCTCGCCGGTGTGTCGATAGCGCGTTCGAGCCGCTCATGGAATTGCCGGCGGCTGATCTCGCGTGCGCCCATACTCGCAAGGTGGTCGGTATAGATCTGGCAATCGATCATTTGATACGGCAGTTCCAATGCGATTTGGGCAAGCAATGCCATGGCAATCTTGGAGGCATCGCGGCGATGGCTGAACATCGATTCGCCGAAAAATGCTTGATCAATAGCGACCCCGTACAGGCCGCCAACCAGCTCATAGGCGTGCCAGACCTCGAACGAATGGGCGTATCCCGCCTGATGCAGTGCGACATAAGCATTGATCATTTCCGGAACCAGCCAGGTGCCTTCATGGCCGTCACGCGGCGCCGCACAGGCGCGGATCACCGCCTCGAAGGCGACGTTGACGCTGATCTGGAATGCGCCATTGCGGATGGACTTACGCAGACTGCGGGAGATATGCAGTTCGCTTGGGTTCAGCACCATACGCGGCGCCGGGCTCCACCAGAGTATCGGCTGGCCAACACTGAACCAAGGAAAAATACCGTTGCGATAGGCATGCAGAAGGCGCGCTTGTGACAGGTCGCCACCGATCGCCAGCAGGCCGTTGGGATCGGATTCGGCCAGTTCGGTATCCGGAAAGCCGGCGTCCGGCGATGTACCATCCAAATCGAAGATCACGGCTCGTTCATAAATCCGATGTTGGCGATTTGAATCCTACTGGCGTGCAGGCATCATATCTCCATCCGCTGTCGAAGCACGCGTCTATTATGCGGGGGGGTGAGTTTCCCGGTAAGGGCTGCGCGCGCGCATTTCCCGCATGTAATCCTGCATGCCGTGACGCTCGTAGTCGAGGTGTTTGGCAACGGCCTGCGAAAAACGTTCGTCGGCCAACCAGTGCGCGGACAAAGTGGCGGTAGGCAAAAAACCACGCGTGATCTTGTGTTCACCTTGTGCGCCGGGCTCGAAGCGGGCCAGACCATGTTCGATGGCGTACGCCAGGCCCTGATAATAGCAGGCCTCGAAATGCAGTTTGTCGAAATGCGCGCTACACCCCCAATGCCGTCCGTATAGCGTGTCGTGGCCGACCAGGCAGAAGGCGGCGGCGACAGGTCGCTTCTCATGTTCCGCCAGAATCAGCAATACCGCCTCGGGCATGGATTCGGCAATCGAACGAAAAAAACCGAGCGACAGTGTCGGAATGCCGCCGCGTCGATGAAAAGTCGATTCGTAGAGCTGGTGGAAAACGACCCAATCCCGCTCGGCTGCGGTCCCGCCGTCGAGTAGACGGAACCGGACACCCGCATCGGCAACCCGGCGTCGTTCCTTGCGAATGTTCTTGCGCTTGCTTGACGTCAGGGTCGCGAGAAAGGCATCGAAATCGGGATAGCCGGCATTTTCCCAATGGAACTGACAACCGACCCGCCGCATCAACCCGGCCGTTTCGAGCGCTTTCGTTTCGTCCGGCAATGTAAACAGCCAATGTAACGACGATACGTCGAGTTGCTTGGCCAATGCCATGGCGGCTGCGATCAAGAAGTCGCGGGTTTCGGGGGGTGCTTGAGGTGCCAGTAACAACTTGGGGCCTGTTGCCGGGGTATAGGGCGAAGCGCTGACCAACTTTGGGTAGTAGTTCAGTCCGTGACGTTCGTAGGCGTCGGCCCATGCCCAGTCGAATACGAACTCGCCGTAAGAGTTGAACTTCAGATACAGGGGTACTGCGCCGACCAGACGGCCCCGTTCGTCCCATGCGGTAAGGTGGCGCGGTAACCACCCAAAGCGTTCACCCAGACAGTCTTCGACCTCGAGAGCCGATAGGAACTCGTGACGTAAAAACGGGAAGGGTGTTACCCCTAGGGCATTCCAGTCATTCGCGTCAATGCCGCTAATAGCATCGAACACACGAATACGCAGGGTGTGCCCAGCGATGGCGGTGGAGGCGATCATGCCGAAAACGTTATGATCGGTGACGGTCGTGGTCAACAACACAAAGCCTCGGGGTAATCGGCGATTGGCATGAACGGGTGGGGCGGTGAACAAGCGAACTGAGCTACTCGAATTGCCGGCAGGTACTGCGCTTCAGGTCCAGGCGACCGTTCCGGATAATGCGCCGCGCTATTCGGTGCGTCTGATCGGCCAACTTCCCGGCGCCAGTCTGGTGGTCACCGCGCCGATGCATGACGGCAAGGTTCAGTTGGTGCGCGAGGGGCAGCGTTTTGCCGTGCGCGTGCTAAAGGGTGAGCGCATTGTGGGCTTTATCGCCCAGGTGCTGCATGTGTCCCTGAAACCCTATGCACATTTGCATCTCGAGTATCCTACCGAATTCGAACAAATCGTGGTTCGCAATGCATCGCGGGTGAGTAGTGATATCCCGGTTTTGGTACGCAATACCGAGCAGCCCGATCAGGAAGAGAGTTTTCACCCCGCGATAATCATCGATCTCAGTGAAACCGGGGCCAAGATCGGCAGCACCATGCATCTTGGTAAACCCGGTGAGATGTTGCACCTTAAATTCTCGGTTGTGGTCGGGGGCGTCCGCGAGGATCTGATGCTGTTGGGTGATATACGCAATACCACCGAGCGGTCCGAGCTCGAGGGTCATACGAATGACGGGCCACATACCGTCGGTATCCAATTCCGCGCACTGAATCGTTACCAGCAGGTTTTGCTCCACGCCTGGGTTAATCATCGCGTACTGCAGGATATGACTGGCGCCTAAGCGATGAAGCATCCTGGGTCGTGACGAACACGACCCGAGAGCCAATCAGTTCGTTTTTTCCAGTGCGTCGAGGTATTTTTCGGCATCGAGTGCCGCCATGCAGCCGCTGCCTGCTGATGTGATCGCCTGACGGTAGACATGGTCCATGACATCGCCGGCGGCGAATACCCCGGGTACGGAAGTCGCGGTGGCATTGCCTTCGGTACCGCTTCTGACCTTTATATAGCCGCTTTCCATGTCGAGTTGTCCGGCGAAGATGTCGGTGTTCGGTTTGTGGCCGATGGCGATGAACAAACCGTGTACATCGATATCGCGCGTGCTGTCGTCTTTCGTGCTTTTGATCCGGATACCGGTCACGCCGCTATTGTCGCCGAGTACTTCATCCAGGGTGTTGTCCCACGCGATTGTGACATTGCCGTTCTCAGCCTTGTCGAATAACTGCTTTTGCAGAATTTTTTCGGCCCTTAGCGCATCACGTCGATGTACCAGGGTCACTTCGGACGCGATATTCGAGAGATACAAGGCCTCTTCGACGGCGGTGTTGCCTCCGCCAATAACCGCGACTTTCTGGTTACGGTAGAAAAAGCCGTCACAGGTGGCGCAGGCCGAGACGCCTTTGCCTTTGAAGGCCTCTTCCGACGGCAACCCGAGATACTGGGCCGAGGCGCCGGTTGAGATAATCAGGGCATCGCTGGTGTACTGCTGGCTGTCGCCCTTGAGTCGGAATGGACGTTGGCCGAGATCGACCTCGCTGATGTAGTCGAAAATGATTTCGGTCTCGAAGCGTTCGGCATGCGCCTGCATGCGAGCCATCAGATCGGGACCTTGAACGCCGTCGTTGTCGCCCGGCCAGTTGTCGACATCCGTCGTGGTCATGAGCTGTCCACCTTGCTCCATGCCGGTGATCAATACCGGGTTGAGGTTGGCGCGGGCGGCGTAGACTGCGGCAGCATAGCCGGCCGGGCCGGAACCCAGGATCAGCAGTCGGCAGTGTTTGGTATCGCTCATGCAGAAAGTCTCCTGTCTTACTTCGGATCGCCGTCCCGGACCGGTTGTCGTTGGGGCGGCGGGTGGCTTGGGCGGGCCATACTATAGGGCACTTCCGGCGATTCGTGCACGATCGCGTCGGGAGAAGGGTTTTAGCTGAATACCCGGTCTGAAGGTAACGTCTTGAAGATAAATAAGGGCATATCGAAAGAAATCAAGTCGATTTATAGGGCCGTTTGGTTATCTGGGGAGGTGGAAGCGGATTGCGCTGGCCCAGACGATGCCGACCAGGCCCCGCATGATCGCTCGGTCGACGATTTATGATGGCTGGCCTGTCCCAATGACGTCTCGCGATTGGTGCATGACCGAAATGTGAAATGCATATTGCCGTATCTTCGAGTGCTGGCGCAGTATTGCGTTAACTGCCGAGGATTTTCGGTGAGTCGTCGACGTTGCCCATGAGTGCTACCGATCCGATTGTTGGTGCGGCTCCGCCTGTGCAATAATTGCCAAATTACGTTTAAATCATTCAGTAACTGGCTGTTTAAGTTAATTAATCTCGATTTTGAAATGCATAGTTCGCTGAGCAAACGATTGAAAGAGGGGGGATTTCTGCTCCTCCTGACGATCGGAGCCTATTTCCTGATGGCCCTGCTGTCCTATTCGGCCAATGATCCGAGTTGGACCCACCAGGGCTCGCAGACCCATGCCACCAATGCCGGCGGTGTGTTTGGTGCCTGGGTCGCAAGTGTGTTGTTGGCCTTTTTTGGTCAGGTTGCCTACGTCTTCCCATTGATGATCGCCTGGGGCGGTTGGTTGATGTTTCGTGAGCGCGATGAGGTTACGCACAGCGTTTATCTGAGGGTCGCTCGCTGGATCGGTTTTTTCCTCACGGTATTGGCGGCGGCGGCACTTGCGTCGATGCATTTCGGTGCCATTGACGGTCTGCCGGAAGGTCCGGGAGGGATTGCCGGCAGTGTCATCAGCGGTTCCGGCAAGGCGGTACTGAATTCGGGTGGCGCCAGCCTGTTGTTGCTGGCCCTTTTGTTGATCGGTTTTACCTTGTTCACCGGTGTGTCCTGGTTCGCGGTTATGGACGGCCTCGGGGGCTTCCTCCTGAACGCGTGGCGGCAGGCGGTCATGTTGATCGGCGAGTTGTCCGAGAAGCGTCAGGCAAGTCGTATGAAGCAGGAACGCCAGGACGTAATGAAAAAGGAAAAGGCGCGAACCCGTAATAAGCCGCCGCCGGTGATCGAAAAAACCGAACCCACCATCAAAACCAGCGTGAGGGTGGAGAAGGAGCGTCAGATGACGCTGCTCGATCCGGAACCGAATACCGAACTGCCGCCCCTCGGGCTACTGGATCCGGCACAGAAAAGCGGTAAAGGTCTATCGACCGAGGCACTGCAGGCCTTGTCCGGTCAAGTCGAGCGCAAACTGGCGGACTTCGGTGTGACTGCCGAAGTGACGGCGGTGCATCCGGGGCCTGTTGTCACGTTGTTCGAGATCCAACTCGCGGCCGGCACCAAAGTCAGCAAGGTCACTAATCTGTCGAAAGATCTGGCACGCGCGTTGTCGACGGTATCCGTCAGGGTGGTCGAGGTGATTCCGGGCAAGACCGTGATCGGCCTGGAAATACCGAACGAGCATCGGGAGATCGTGTACCTCAGTGAAACCCTGCGCTCGGAGGCCTATGATCGCTCGAAGTCGCCGCTGACGCTGGCGCTCGGTAAGGACATCGTGGGTGAGCCGGTGGTTGCCGATCTGGCCAAGATGCCGCATGTGCTGATCGCCGGCACGACCGGCTCGGGTAAGTCGGTTGCGGTCAACGCCATGATCCTGAGCCTGCTGTACAAGGCGACGGCGGAAGACATCCGGCTGATCATGATCGACCCCAAGATGCTCGAATTGTCGGTGTACGAGGGGATACCGCATTTGCTCACGCCAGTCGTAACCGACATGAAGGAGGCGGCCAACGCCTTGCGCTGGTGTGTCGCGGAGATGGAACGTCGTTATCGACTGATGGCCGCGTTGGGTGTACGTAACATCGCCGGCTACAACAAAAAGGTTAAGGACGCACTCAAGGCGGGCGAGCCGATCAAAGATCCCTTGTTCAAACCCGAGCCCGACCCCATTACCGGCGATCTGCCGGCGGTGCCGGATCTCAAGCGCATGCCCTATATCGTCGTCGTGGTCGACGAGTTCGCCGACATGATGATGGTGGTCGGTAAAAAGGTCGAGGAATTGATCGCGCGTTTGGCGCAAAAGGCGCGTGCCGCCGGTATTCATTTGCTATTGGCGACCCAGCGGCCGTCGGTTGACGTGATTACCGGTCTCATCAAGGCCAATATCCCGTCGCGGATTGCGTTCCAGGTTTCGTCGCGGGTCGATTCGCGCACCATCCTCGATCAGATGGGTGCCGAGGCGCTGCTGGGGCACGGCGACATGCTGTATCTGCCGCCCGGTACCAGTATTCCCCGTCGTACCCATGGCGCCTTCGTCGACGATCACGAAGTGCACCGCGTGGTCAGTCATTTGAAGCAAAGCGGCGAACCGGACTATGTCGACGAGATTCTGCAGGAACCAACCGAGGCGATCCCCGGTCTATCGCCCGAGGCTTCCGGTGTCGATACCGAGGATCAGGATCCTTTGTTCGACGAGGCCGTGAAGATCGTTACCGAATCGCGTCGGGGCTCGATTTCCGGCGTTCAACGTCGTTTGAAAATCGGTTACAACCGTGCGGCACGTCTGGTCGAGGAGATGGAGCGTATCGGCATCGTCAGCATGGCCGACGAACGGGGTAACCGTGAAGTTCTGGCTCCACCGCCAGTGAAGGATTGACTGTGTTGAGAACGTTTATCGGTGCGTTGCTGTGTATTGCACAGAGCGTTGCCTTCGCCGGCCCGGGCCGAGAGGCTCTGGACAAGTTTCTCGATGGCTTGGTTACGCTTCAGGCCAAATTCGAACAGTCCGTGCTCGACACCGAGAATGCCGCGACGGGCCTGATGCACGGACTTTTCTTGCTCGAACGCCCGGGACGTTTCCGCTGGGACTATGTTTCGCCGCGCAAGCAGGTCATTCTTGCAGACGGACGCGATGTCTGGATCATCGAAGAAGACCTCAAACAGGTCACCCAGCACTACCAGCCTTGGGCGCTCAAAGGTACGCCGGCGGCCTTTCTGGTCGCCGATGAATCGGTCGAAAAGGACTTTGAGATTATCGAAATCGGAGAACGCTTGGGCATGCAGTGGCTGGAGCTGATCCCGCGTGATCCCGAGAGCGATCTCAATCGCGTGCTGTTGGCTTTCGTCGGTGACGAACTGCGACATATGGAATTGAACGATAAGTTCGGTCAGGTCTCGCGCTTTCGATTTTTCGAAATCGAACGCAATGTGTCCATCGATCCGATTCTGTTCGTTTTCGACCAGCGTGACGAATGGGACGTGTTGCGCAGTCACTAGTGTCATGCCGGAAAGCTGTTTGTATCGGTCCCTATCAGCTCCGTCGTCAATTTAGTTTTCCGTCTTCTCGTATCCCGCGCCTTCGATCATCACACCGGCAACTGTCGTATAAGTCACGACCCAGGCCTCCTTGACCTCGTCGGTGAAGGCATCGCCGAGGCCTTGGCCGAGGGTCCACAGAAAGGCATCGGCAACCTTGTCGTAGTCCTCGGCTTTCACACCATAGCGTTTATGTGCCTTACCGGATTGCTCCAGCGGTTTGACCAAAGCGTCCAGGTTATCGAGACCGTTGATCGCCATGTTGAGCATGGTCATCAGTTTTTTGCCTTGTTCCTTCATGTCGCCCTTGAACAGCGGTTTGACTTCGGGGTAAGTCTCGAAAAGGCGGCCATAGAAGAGTTCGGCGGCAGCTTCCTGAATCGGCAGAACCTTGTCCCAGGATTCCTTTACCAGCTGTTTTTGTTCAGGTGTCATAACGATTTCTCCTGTTGCTGCAAATGGGCTATGTGTGTGCGCTGTCCATAGCGACGCGCGCCGTTGGGCTTTGTTGACGAATCAATCCAACCTGGTCAATGCGGGCGATACGGGGTGCTTGGCGCACGCCAAGAGAGATAAAAAGGTACGCGGCCGGATACAATGCTCATCATGAGAACCGAAGATCTTTTCGCAAACGACGAGTGGGCGGCACGTCCTCTTGCCGATCGTATGCGCCCTATGTCACTCGCCGATTACATGGGGCAGGAACACCTGCTTGGCCCGGGCAAACCGCTGCGCCACGCTATCGAGCATGGTCGATTGCATTCGATGATCTTCTGGGGGCCGCCGGGCACGGGTAAGACCACCTTGGCACGCCTGCTCGCGGGGCGCTCGGGTTACGCGTTCCAGACTTTGTCAGCGGTGCTGGCCGGCGTCAAGGACATTCGTGCCGCCGTCGACAATGCCAAGCATGCCAGAGCGCAAGATGGGCGCGGCACCTTATTGTTCATCGACGAGGTCCACCGTTTCAATAAAAGCCAGCAAGACGCTTTTTTGCCTCATGTGGAAGACGGCACCTTGTTGTTCGTGGGTGCCACTACAGAGAATCCGTCGTTCGAGCTCAACAATGCATTGTTGTCGCGGGCGCGTGTCTACGTGCTCAAATCTTTGCATCAAGATGCGATCAAAATCTTGCTAACGCGCGCGCTTGACGACAAGGAGTCGGGGCTTGGCGAACGGAATTTGGCGATAAGCGATGACGGGTTGGATTTGTTGGCCGAGGCGGCCGACGGCGATGCGCGTCGGGCATTGAATCTGCTCGAAATCGCTGCCGATCTGGCGGAAGACGGAATCGTCCCCGGAGAGGTCATTCAAGAGGTGGCAGCCGGTCAAGTGCGGCGTTTCGACAAAGGTGGCGAAGTCTTCTACGATCAGATCTCGGCGCTACACAAATCGGTGCGTGGCTCATCGCCGGATGGCGCGCTGTACTGGCTATGTCGCATGCTCGACGGGGGTTGTGATCCTCTGTACATCGCTCGCCGGGTCGTGCGTATGGCGTCGGAGGATATCGGCAATGCCGATCCTCGTGGTTTGGAAATGGCCTTGAACGCATGGCAGGTGCAAGAACGTCTCGGCAGCCCGGAGGGCGAGCTGGCGATCGCGCAGGCGGTCGTTTATCTCGCCTGTGCCGCGAAAAGCAATGCAGTCTACCAAGCGTTCAACCAGGCAATGGCGGTTGCCAGGCAGTCGGGGTCGCTCGAAGTGCCGATACATTTGCGCAACGCACCGACCCGGCTGATGAAAGAACTGGGCTACGGCAAGGCTTACCGGTATGCGCATGACGAGCCCGGTGCCTATGCCGCCGGGGAACAATACCTGCCGGACGACTTGGGCGATATCCGTTTCTATGCGCCGACCGACCGCGGACTGGAAATCAAGATCGCCGAGAAACTGGCGAAGTTGTGCGAGCTCGATGACAACGCCCGCCAAGCGATGCACCGCGATGATTGAGATCGGGGATTCCTTTGTCGCCGGGTGAGCGCTTTTTGTAGAATGTCGGCTTTTATCGTCGGGAAACCGCGTTGAATCAGACCCTCGCCATAGCCGCCGGCGGTGCGGTAGGCGCATTATTGCGTTTCTGGATGTCGAACGGCATTTACGCCTTGCTGGGGCGTGGATTTCCTTACGGCACGCTGGCGGTGAATGTGCTCGGGTCGCTGCTGATGGGCTTTCTCTATATTGTGATGATCGAACGGCTGTCGCTTGGCGCCGAGTGGCGCGGCTTTGCGTTGGTCGGGCTGTTGGGCGCTTTCACCACCTTTTCGGCTTTTTCGATTGAGACCCTGACATTGCTCGAACAGGCTAATTACGGCAAAGCGATGGCCAATATATTGTTCAGCGTGGTGGCCTGTATCGCCGCGGCCTTTATCGGCGTGCTTATGGCGAGGCAGCTATGAAGCAGACGGACGTCATCATGGTGAGGGTCTATTGCAGTGACAAGGACCATCGTCACCAGGCGATTATCGAGCGTTTGCATCGCGAACATAGGGTTGCCGGAGTCACCGCGTTTCGCGGTATCGCGGGTTTCGGCAAATCCGGTCGCATGCACGATGCGAGCCTTATCGACGTATCATTGGATCTCCCCGTGGTGATCGAGTTTTTCGACCGACCGGATAAGGTCGCCGCCGTATTGCCCGAATTGAATGAACTTGTCGGACCGGGACACATCGTATCCTGGCCGGCGCAAGCGAATCTGGAATAACACATGCTGGATCCCAAACTATTGCGTACCGATTTGGAACGGGTCGCCGAGTTGCTCGCTCGCCGCGGCTTCACCTTGGACCCCCATCGTCTTGCCGAACTCGAGGCGAGACGTAAGCAATTGCAGGTCGAGTCGCAGGAACTGCAGAACGAACGTAACACCAAGTCGAAAAGTATCGGCAAGGCCAAAGCTGCCGGCGAAGACATCCAACCGCTGTTGGACGAGGTCGCGACGCTGGGTGACCGACTCAAGGCAGCTAACGACGGCCTGGCGGAGGTGCAGACGCAAATTGCCGACATCGCGTCAGGCATACCCAATCTGCCGCATCCGAGCGTACCCGATGGGGCGGACGAGAACGACAACCGCGAGGAACGTCGTTGGGGTGAGCCGCCGAGCTTCGATTTCGAACCGAAGGATCATGTCGACCTGGGTGACGGATTCGGCATGCTCGATTTCGATGCGGCCGCCAAGTTGACCGGTTCGCGTTTCGTCGTCATGAGCGGGGCCTTGGCGCGTCTGCATCGCGCGCTCGCCCAGTTCATGCTGGATGTACACACCCAGGAACACGGCTATACCGAGGCCTATGTGCCCTATATGGTTAACGCAGACAGCCTTTACGGTACCGGACAGCTACCCAAATTCGCCGAGGATCTGTTCCGTTTGGAGGGCACCGACTTCCATCTGATACCGACGGCCGAGGTGCCGCTGACCAACCTGGTGCGTGACGTCATCGTCGACGGTGGTTATATGCCGCGGCGCTATGTGGCCCACACGCCGTGCTTTCGATCCGAGGCGGGTGCCTATGGCAAGGACACCCGGGGGATGATTCGCCAGCACCAGTTCGACAAGGTCGAACTGGTTCATGTGGTGCGGCCGGACGAATCCGATGCCGCATTGGAAGCCCTTACGGGACACGCCGAGGCCATTTTGCAAAAGCTGGAGCTGCCCTATCGGGTCGTCACACTATGTACCGGCGACATGGGTTTTTCGGCAACTAAAACTTACGATTTGGAGGTCTGGCTGCCCGGGCAGGAGAAGTACCGTGAGATCTCGTCTTGTTCGAACATGGGCGATTTCCAGGCGCGACGTATGCAGGCCCGCTGGCGCAATCCCGAAACGGGCAAACCTGAGTTGGTGCATACGCTGAACGGCTCGGGATTGGCCGTCGGTCGTACCTTGGTCGCGGTGCTGGAGAACTATCAGCAGGCCGACGGCAGCATTACGATACCGAAGGCACTTCATGGCTATATGGGTGGCGTCGAATCCATCGGTCCGTCATGACGCCGGGCATCTCGGAGTGGCAACGGGCCGAACGAGGCCAGCAATCGACGGTGCGCCAGCCGGTTTTATGTCTTCTGTTTCTCATCGGCACCCTGTGTATGACTAGCGCACCGGGTGCCGAGCTCATCGTGCTTGCGTCGCCGCCCGACGACGATGATTACTATGCCGAGGTGGTGGATGAAATTTTCGACTTCCATATCGCATATGCAAAGCAGCTCATCGACAACGGCGACCGCGTCATTGTATTGGCCGGTCGATCCACCTATGCGGATTATGTGGCCGTACTCGGTAGCGATAAGGTGCTGCCGATACCCATGCTCGATATCTGGATGCGCGACTTTTCATTGTCCAACACGACGCATCCCATGATGTTCCGGTATACGGCCGCCGGGCAGGGTGGCGACCAGGATGCCGCCGATGAGGTTCAGGAGGCTTTTGCCGCCTTTCTTGAACGTGCCGGCATACGGATCGAGGGTATGGCGCTGCTGAATGACGGAGGGAACTTCGTCGATGACTACGCGGGAAACGTTGTCGTCAGCAAGAAATTTCTGCGTGACAACGATTTGTCCGAGGACGAGGCACGCCGTGTGTTGCGTTCGTTGGACGATATCGATCAGGTCGCATTCATCGAGGCTGACGAGCAAGGTGGACTCGAGCATGCCGACGGTGTCGTCAGTTTCGTCGACACCAATACTCTGATCGTCAATACGTATCCCGACGATCCGGATTACGCACGCCAGTTGGTCAGCGATCTGAAACGCGGTCTGCCGAATGTACGCATTCATGAGATCGTGACGCCTTACGACGATTCGTCGATCTACGACTCGCGATTCGGATCCGCATGTGGCCTGTATACCAATGCCTTGGTTACGCCCGAGCGGGTCTATCTTCCGCAATTCGGGGTGCCGGAAGACAAGATCGCACTGGCCCAAGTGCGGGCCGTGACGACGCGCCAGGTCGTGCCGGTCGGCTCACGGGATGTGTGCACCATGGGCGGCGGTGTGCGTTGTATGTCGGGACAATTGCGCGGACGGCACGCCGAGCGTGTATTGGATTACGTAACGCGGCTCATGGATAGGGACTAGGATCCGCCGTAAACGCTTGTCCTCCGGTCCAATCACGGGATGGGACAAAGCACCGGTTTTCGCACGTGAATCAGGCGTTCCGAATGCACGGTGCTTGCCGGACTTGCTACCCTGCCTGCTTCATCGTTTTGCGGATCAGCTTGCACGCACCGTCATACTGACTGGAGGTGCCGATCGAAATCCAGCGCATAACGGGCCATTTCCCGGCCCATTCGAAAATGCCGATCCCGGTCAATTCTTCATCCGACAGCGAGTCGATCAACCGGAGCAATACGGGTTGCTCGGCGCGTAATTGCTCACAGATTCGTTTGTAACGTCGTCCTTTGGCCTCTGCGGCGACCTTCTTGTTCAAAACGGGTGTCTCCCGCCAGTTGTATCCACTCGCCGGAACATTGGGTACCTCGCCATTGCGACCTGCCTGCACCCAGTTCATGACGGCACGCGTCCACCAAAGTCGTACCGCCAGAATATCTTTGATCGAGAAACTCTCATCACACATGCGCTGTGCGTCTTTCTCGTCGATCTTTTCCAACTCGGTTTGTAGTTTGGAAAAATGTGCCTCAATCAGACGGATTAGATCGTCGCGGTTTTTTGGAATGTTCGACATCAGGAAACAGTCGTATCAATCCGATAGGGCCTGACCGAAAATCAGCCTGTTGCCATCAGGGTCGGCCACTTCAAACTCCCGCATCTGCCACGGCCAGTTTTTGATGTTTTGTGTCACTTCCGCAC
This sequence comes from Chromatiales bacterium, assembly GCA_028280505.1. Taxonomy (GTDB): domain Bacteria; phylum Pseudomonadota; class Gammaproteobacteria; order Chromatiales; family Chromatiaceae; genus Thiosocius. Next base: position 29,279 of record JANQLO010000031.1, read on the forward strand.
CGTGGGCTTTAACGGTTTCGTAATATCAGTCAATGCCGTCCACAAACACGTAGGCGTTCGCTCTATGGTCCGTTTCGCTTTTGGACAAATGCAGATCGCAATTGTTTTTCCTCAAAATGACATAGTTGACCGTGTCGCTCTCTTGATCCATCCACTCAAAAGCGATTTCAAACAACAATTTGCCGGAATAATAGTCTTTTGCATGCTGGATATCCGTTACCGGAAAAACAGGGGCAATCGATGTCAGTTTCGGATGTGGTGCGTTGGGCATGTCTTGAGGTTCCCCGATAACTTCGTCTTACAAAAAGCGCCGTCTCCGCACATGCCCGGTCTTTAGCCTGATGGTCACAGTAGGGCCTTCCGACCCGATAATCTTCGGTTGCGCAAAGCGGTTGGCCGGAGACTCGCCCGATCCGTGCGGCGGAATACCCCGCAAGTCTGACCTAATTGCGGTATTTTCGAGATATTCGGAACAGGTATTTATCCGGGATAAATTTAGGTATTTTCAGGAATTGCCTCTCATGGCGCGGGTTTGCTCGAAGCCCCACGCCGGCATCGAGTTATTGAACGAGCATTTTTACATGGAGGGATCGAATTCGGTTTCGGAATCTGAACTTGTCAACGCGCGGCGTGGGAAGCTTTGGCGATATGGCGGAGGGGGTGGGATTGACTCGCTGCTCCGCAGCCCACCCTTTCGGGGCGCCGACCAAGCCGGCGTCCTACACCGACGCCAAGCGTCGGCTTGTCGAACCACCATTTTGAAACGAGGGCCCGAATCCGCCAGTCGCAGTCCAAAATACAAAAAGGCCCCACGCGAGGACCTTTTCGTATTTGGCGGAGGGGGTGGGATTCGAACCCACGGTGGGCGTTAACCCACGACGGTTTTCAAGACCGTTGCATTCAACCGCTCTGCCACCCCTCCGGTGCCCGGCAAGATCGCGAAGGATACCGGAATTTCCGTACAAAACAACGCTATTTTTCGCTTGAACTGTCTTTGGAATGCCCCCATTCCTAGGGTATCCTTGCGGAAACTTTCGGCCCGGAGGGCGGTCTGAAGGTCCGAATTCAACGCATCAATGCCTAGGAGGCAATTTGCAATGAACCGTTACGAAAATGTTGTCGCACACAGTGGCGTCGAGGTGGTATCCAGCAACAAGGTGCTGAAAAACACCTATTTGTTGTTGTCAGCCACCCTGGGATTCAGCGCCGTGATGGCGGTCGTATCGATGGTGATCGGGGTTCCGCCGATCATGTATATCGCATCGGTCATCGGTGCGCTCGTTTTGGGCATCTTCGTGTTGCCGAGAACCGCCAATTCCAGCAAGGGCATCGGTGTCATTTTCCTTATTACCGGTTTGCTCGGTTTTGGGCTCGGATCCATCCTCAGCTTGTATCTGGCGTTGCCGCACGGCCCACAGGTCATCGCGACGGCCTTTGCCGGTACGGGAATCATTTTCCTCGGCTTGTCGGGTTATGCGCTCACCTCCAAGCGTGACTTCAGCTTCATGGGCGGCTTCATCTTCGCCGGCCTGATGGTGGTGGTTCTGGCGATGATTGCCAACCTCTTCCTGCAGATGCCTGCGTTGTCGCTGGCCGTGTCCGGAGGCATTATCCTGCTGATGAGCGCATTCATTTTGTTTGACACCAGCCGCATCGTTCGTGGTGGTGAGACCAACTACATTATGGCGACCTACGGCCTGTATCTGAGCATCTTCAATATCTTTATCAGTTTGCTCCAGATCCTCGGCATCATGGGTGGCGACGAATAACGCGGCAGACCATGCCAAAACAACCCCGGCCGAGTGCCGGGGTTTTTCTTTGTAGGGGAAAGTTGACGATGGAGTGGATGCAGATTCTAGGGCTGATCGCCGGCATCATGATGTTGTTTATTCTGTGGCCGGCATACAAACATTGGTCCGCGAACAGTCCCAAAGCCGAAAAGGGCGACTGGCAAGCGGCAATCTTGCCGCTGGCGGCGGTTGTTGGATTAGTCATCCTATTGATTATGTCGGTGCGCTAACGTGAGCGTGTGAAACCGTGGGGAATATCGGATCGTACGATTTCGAGGGTCAGCGCCATTTCTGTAGAAATACGATCGCATGGGCGATTTAGGCGGCCTTAGATTCCTGGGATTTGTTTCTAAAGCATTGGTTTCCGGATGGTTTATTGAGTTCAGACGGGGTTTTGGATAGGCTGGTATCGAATCCGAACCGTACGCCGCCAGCGTGGTCATGCGATCGGCGTGGAGAACTCAGATGAAAAATAACGATAATGCCGCCCGCCGGGAGAGGATCCGCGACTTTGTGGATGCCAATAGCAAAAGTCCGGTTACCGGCGCAATTTACACATTGATCTATGGTCCTTTGGGGTTGATCTATTCCAATCCGAAGCTCGCCGTATTGGCCCTATTTGTCGCCATTGCGCTCGGCTTCGTTTATTGGCCGTTACTCGGCGTGTTCTGGATAGCTTGTATTGTATTGGCGCCTTTGCAGGTGAAGGCCTACAACGCGAAGATCCGACGCAGTGCACGCTATATCGTAACCTGAAGGCGATTCGAATTAGGTTTCGGGCTAGTAAGCGAGAGCGGTCTGCGCAAGCACATTGACCTATGTTAGGCGCTGCATGCTAGCATGCTCTCCCACAAAAACATGGCCAGCAACAAGGGACTTCGCTTTCGTCATGATCCGCATCTATTTGGTCGATGACCACGACCTGTTTCGCGCCGGGGTGCGCAGTATTTTGCAGAACCAGGAAGGTTTGGTTGTGGTCGGTGAATACGCTAACGGTGAAGATGTCGTCAATGCCGTGCGCAACGATCCTCCCGACCTGATCCTGATGGATGTGAACATGCCGGGTATGGGGGGCATCGAAGCCACACGAAAGATTCTGAAGATTGCACCTGACGTAAAAGTGATCGCGGTAACCGTACTGAGTGATGATCCCTTCCCGAACCAGTTGCTTGACGCCGGTGCGCGGGGCTATATCTCGAAAGGGAGTGGGCTGGAAGAGATGCTGGAAGCCATCGATATGGTAATGCGCGGTCAACATTTCATCTCCGGTGACGTTGCGCAGAAACTGACGCTGGCCAATTTCCGAAATCGTGGCGAGTCTTCGCCATTGGCTACGCTTTCGGCCCGGGAGATGCAGGTTATGATGATGATCATCAAGGGGCAGGGCACTCAGGAAATCTCGGATGCGCTGTTTCTGAGCCCTAAAACGGTGAGCACCTATCGACACCGTTTGTATGAAAAACTCGACGTGTCGAATGATGTCGAGCTAACGCACTTCGGCATACGTCACGGTTTGATCGATAACACTTAATGACCGAAACCGCTTTCGACGCATCTTGCCGTTTGTGTCCGCGTCTGTCGGACTTCTTGGATCAGGTTAAAGCACAGCATCCGGGTTACTTCTGTCGTCCCGTGCCGTCTTTCGGTGCCGTGGATGCCGGTCTGTTGGTTGTCGGCCTGGCACCGGGAATGCACGGAGCCAATGCGACAGGGCGACCTTTTACGGGCGATCACGCCGGTATTTTGCTTTACCGCACGCTGCACAAGTTCGGTTTCGCCAGTGCGTCGGAGTCGCTTGCCGCCGACGACGGATTGGAACTTGTAAATTGTCGGATCACCAATGCGGTAAAGTGCCTGCCGCCACAGAACAAGCCGGTAGGTGCCGAAGTCAATAATTGCCGACGGTTCCTGGCGGTCGAGTTGAAACAGTTTCGTCCTGGCGGGGTTGTGATTGCATTAGGTTCCATTGCGCATAAGTCGGTTGTCTCGGCATTCGGTTTGCGGCAGAAGGATTTTGTCTTTGCACATGCGGCTGAGCATGCGATGCAAAACGGTATTACGCTGATCGACTCCTATCATTGCAGCCGTTACAACACGCAAACCCGGCGGTTGACCGATGAGATGTTCGAAGCCGTATTTGCGCGTGCCAGAGCGATGCTCGACTGAACCCGTATCGTGCGAGTTTACGGGGCAGACAGTAAACTAACCGGGTGAGCATTGCCGAAGACACTTTCGATCATCGTACTTTCTTACGAAATTTGACCCAGGGGCCCGGGGTCTACCGTATGCTTAACGCCCAAGGCGAGGTGATGTACGTCGGCAAGGCGAAGAATCTGCGTCGACGCGTCAGCAGCTATTTTACCCGCGCCAGCAATCGCCGTATCGCCAGCATGGTGGGACAGATCCGCGATATCGAGATCACGGCGACCCACACCGAGGCCGAGGCGCTGTTGCTCGAAAATACGCTGATCAAAGAGCAGAAGCCGCGTTACAACGTGCTTTTGCGCGACGACAAGAGCTACCCCTATTTGTTTTTATCTGACGAGGCCTTTCCCAGACTGGCTTTCCATCGAGGGGCACGCAAAGCCAAGGGACGTTACTTCGGGCCTTACCCCAGTGCCGGTGCCGTACGCGAGACCTTGCAGTTGTTACAGAAACTGTTTCCGGTGCGTCAATGCGAGGACAGTTATTATCGCAATCGTTCACGACCCTGCCTGCAGTATCAGATCGATCGATGTACCGCGCCTTGTGTGGGTTTCGTCAGTGAAGAGGTCTATGCCCTGGATGTACGTGATACCGAACTCTTTCTTGAAGGTAAGGCGTCCGACGTGGTCGAACGTTGGGTCGACAAGATGGAAACCGCCGCCGAAAGCTTGGAGTTCGAAGAAGCGGCACACCTACGCGATCAGATCAGTGCGCTGCGCCGTGTGCTCGAAAAACAGTATGTCAGCGGTGAACGCGGTGATCTGGATATCGTCGCCGTGGCTACCGAGGGTGGCGTGGCCTGCGTTCAGCTCTTTTATGTCCGCCAGGGGCGTAACCTCGGCAACAAAGCTCTGTTTCCACGAACCGGCGACGGCGCCGAACCGTCCGAGATCGTCTCGGCCTTCATCGCCCAGCATTACCTGGGTAAGCCGGTGCCGCAGTTCATTTTGGTCAGTGACGAGCCGGACGACAGGACAGTGCTCGAAGAGTCGCTTAGCCGGCAAGCCGAACGCAAGGTGGTTATTCAATCACGGCCGCGTGGCGAGCGTGCGCGTTGGCTGCAGATGGCCGTCGACAATGCCAAGCTCGCGGTGGCCTCGCGTCTCGCTACCGCCGGCAACGCACGCCAGAGACTGGACGCCTTGCAAGATGCGTTGAATCTGCCGGATCCGCCAGCCAGGATGGAATGCTTCGATATCAGCCATACTCAGGGTGACCAGACCGTGGCCTCTTGTGTGGTCTTCGTAGACGGTGCACCGAGCAAGGCCGATTACCGTCGTTTCAACATTCGCGGCATCACGGCCGGTGACGACTATGCCGCCATGCGTCAGGCTTTGGAACGGCGTTACAAACGTATTCTGGCGGGTGAGGGCAAATTGCCCGATTTGTTGTTGATCGACGGGGGGCAGGGTCAGCTTAAAACTGCGTCGGATATCATCGCCGAACTCGGTATCAAGGGTGTTCAGCTGCTGGGTGTCGCGAAGGGGCCGGATCGCCGCCCAGGCCTGGAACAACTGTTCTTGTTGGGCCGCACGGAGCCACTTATACTGACACCCGATTCGCAAGCCTTGCACTTGGTCCAGCAGATTCGCGACGAAGCGCACCGATTCGCAATTACCGGCCATCGACAGCGCCGCGCCCGGGCCAAGACCCGATCCGTGCTCGAAGACATCAGCGGTATCGGCCCGAAACGCCGTGCCCGCCTGCTACGGCAGTTCGGTGGATTGCAAGGACTCGCGCGGGCCGGCATCGAAGATATCAGGACCGTAGAGGGCATCAGCGATAAGCTGGCGCGTGAGATTTACGCGGCGTTTCACGGCAACCAATGAACCCGATCTATAATCTTCCCAATCTGTTGACGGTATTGAGAATACTGCTTATCCCGGTATTCATCTTACTGTTCTATCTGCCTGTCGATTGGTCGCGAGAGGCCGCCACGGCGGTATTTTTGCTGGCGGCCGTGACCGATTGGCTGGATGGTTTTCTCGCGAGACGCATGCAGCTCGTTTCCGCTTTGGGCGCCTTTCTGGACCCGGTTGCCGACAAACTGATGGTCGCGGTCGCGCTCGTACTCTTGGTGCAGACAGATCCCAGTATTCCGATGGCGATCGCGGCTGCGGTAATCATCGGGCGCGAAATCGCGATTTCGGCCCTGCGCGAGTGGATGGCAGAGATTGGTAGTCGTACCCAGGTCGCGGTCTCCGAAATTGGTAAGTTTAAGACTGCGGCCCAGATGACGGCGATCACGCTGTTGATCTTTCGGGATGATATCTGGGGGATTCCTGTCTATACCGTCGGCCTGGTATTGCTGTTTATCGCGGTGGTGCTGACGCTCTGGTCCATGACCCTGTACCTGCGTGCCGCGTGGCCGAGTCTGCGAGGCGGCGATACGCGCCCGCGTTTACCCGAAGAGCCTTGAAGGACACGGCAGTTCAAGCACTTGTCGTTACAGCCATTTTTTAATTCGTGCGTTATTACGCGTGTGCCGACAACAACCCGCTGGCGGCCATCCGAATCGCGATTAACGAACTTGACACATGTCGCCAAATGCCTAGAATACTGCGCTCGTTCGGCGGGAATAGCTCAGTTGGTAGAGCACAACCTTGCCAAGGTTGGGGTCGCGAGTTCGAGTCTCGTTTCCCGCTCCA
>JANQLO010000048.1 GCA_028280505.1 Chromatiales bacterium
TCGTGATCGCCGCCGTCAGCGTCGTCTTACCGTGGTCAACGTGACCGATCGTGCCCACGTTAACGTGCGGTTTTGTGCGTTCAAATTTTTCCTTGGACATGGTTGCTCGATCTCTACAGAAGAAGATGAATCAGTCGTTCAACAAAACCGTCGCCACCTGACGCCGGCAATAATGGAGCCCAGGAGCAGATTTGAACTGCCGACCTCACCCTTACCAAGGGTGTGCTCTACCAACTGAGCTACCTGGGCAAACATCCCGTCGTTTCGCGGTCGGCGCTAGAGCAGCCAAAGACCACGATGCTGGAGCGGGTGATGGGAATCGAACCCACATAATCAGCTTGGAAGGCTGAGGTTCTACCATTGAACTACACCCGCATCATTTACATAGGCGCCGCCAGCTCACCTCAACCCGAACCGGCACGCCACATCCACATCGAACCCGATACCGGCCCCCATCCGCCCGCTCGAGCGCTGGAGGAAAAATTCTGCTTTTGGTGGAGGGGGAAGGATTACTCCACGCCTGCGGCGTTCCGCCCTCCGGGCCGCTGCGCTATGCGCAGCGTTCTTCGGCGCTCACGCGCCTCCGTCAAACCTCTTGTCGGTTCTCATCCTCCCCCGCCCAAGGCGCTGGAGGAAAAATTCTGCTTTTGGTGGAGGGGGGAGGATTCGAACCTCCGAAGGCTGAGCCGTCAGATTTACAGTCTGATCCCTTTGACCGCTCGGGAACCCCTCCAAAAAAGAGGCGGTATTCTGTGGGAACGGGATTTTGCTGTCAACTATGGGCCAAGACTTTGATGTCGAAGTGCCATCAAAACCTTACGGAGGCTGTGCTAGCATCGCCGGCTTTCGGGTTGGCGGTCAATAATCTGCAGACATCGCCGCTAATCCCCGCAACGGACTCCCCAAAAAAAACCAGGTAGCCTGAAAAGATGAAAATTACTGTATTCGGTAGCGGTTACGTTGGCCTGGTAACCGGTGCTTGTCTCGCCGAGGTCGGCAATAAAGTGATGTGCGTAGACGTCGATCCAGCAAAAATCGATTTGCTGAACAGCGGTAGCGTGCCCATCTATGAGCCGGGCTTGAGCGATATGGTCAAACGTAACCACGAGGCCGGCCGCCTGATGTTCACCACGGATGCCCAGAAAGGGGTCGATTTCGGCAAGGTCCAGTTCATCGCCGTCGGCACCCCTCCGGATGAGGACGGCTCGGCCGATCTGCAATACGTGCTGGCGGTAGCGGAGTCGATCGCAGAGCACATGACGGCTTTCAAAGTCGTCGTCGACAAATCGACCGTACCGGTCGGCACCGGCGACAAAGTGACGGCCCGAATCCGCGAGACACTGGCCAAACGTGGCGTGGATATCGATTTCGATGTGGTGTCCAATCCCGAATTCCTCAAGGAAGGAGCTGCAATCGGGGATTTCATGAAACCCGATCGCATCGTGGTCGGCACCGAGAACCCCCGTTCGATTGAGGTCATGCGGGAACTCTACGCCCCGTTCAACCGTAATCACGAGCGTGTGCTGTTTATGGACATTCGCTCCGCAGAACTGACGAAATATGCTGCCAACGCCATGTTGGCGACAAAAATCAGCTTCATGAACGAACTCTCCAACCTGGCCGAGATCCTTGATGCGGATATCGAAAAGGTACGTATCGGCATCGGTTCCGATCCGCGCATCGGTTTTCAATTCATTTATCCCGGCTGTGGTTATGGCGGCTCCTGTTTTCCCAAAGACGTGCAGGCACTTGAAAAAACCGCACTGGGGGTCGGCTATGAACCAGAACTCCTACATGCAGTCGAGACGGTTAATAATCGCCAGAAAGAACTGTTGTTCAGCAAAATCAGCCGTTACTTCGATGGCGATCTGGCCGGCAGGACCATTGCACTCTGGGGCTTGGCCTTCAAGCCCAATACCGATGACATGCGCGCCGCTTCGAGCCGGACCTTAATGGAGTCTTTGTGGGATGCCGGCGCAAGGGTGAAAGCCTTCGACCCAATCGCCCACGAGGAAGCCCGGCGTATCTATGGAGAGCGTAAAGAACTCGAAATCTGTGCCAACACCAGCGACACCTTAGAAGGTGCGGACGTGTTGGCAGTGGTAACCGAGTGGATCGAGTTCAGGAGCCCGGATTTCGAGGAAATCAAAGAAAAACTCACGCACCCGGCCGTATTCGATGGCCGCAATATCTACGACCCAAAAGCCGTTACCAACGCAGGCCTGACCCTTTACAGCATTGGCCGGCGGCCCTGTCATCCGGCGTGATCACGCCCCGGTTTCGCCCCCTGCCGATAGGGGCGAAACCACATTTTGCAACCCACAAACGACATAATCCTTATCATTAAAAAAATATTGCCGGACGACCGGCGATATAGCATGCTTGTCCAAAATTAACGAATCACTCTAAAAAATCCCCATCGGATCAAGACTTAACCTGTATCAGGAAAGTCTTAAGACAACAATAACCGAGGAGGGATAACCCACCTGCCGCAGTATCGCGGGTGCCATTTTCGTCTTTTTTTGATCGCTGATTGTGAAGAGGAACACGACTATGCGTTATCCCGTTCGGGCTGGCGTTGCCGCCGTCGCGCTGGCATTGACCGCCTCATTGTCCGCCGCTGCGGGCGTATCCAAGGATTTGGCCTACCCGACTGACGGCAATCTCACCGCCGAACAGATCATCGAGCAGACCTATTTCGTCAATCATTTCTACGCCTTTGACAATTACGCCATCACGAAGAAAGGCCGCGATATCACCGTGTTGGTGATCAAGAGCCGCGACAAAAAGCCAACCACCAACACGCTTGAACGCTATCTCAACAACATTTACGACGACGGGGTAATCAAGGCTCAGGATCTCGCGATTTTCAGGTCGGGCAAACTCAAAGGCACCGGCATGCTGATCACCGACTACGAAGACGACACCAAAAGCCAGTCTTACATGATTTGGTTACCGGCATTGCGCAAGATTCGGCGGTTCGCCGAACCGGCGCACGACGATGCCTGGGGAGGCTCCGACTTCACCTTTGGTGATGTCACACTGCGCAAACCCTTCCACGAGAACCACGAACTGCTGGGCAAGGAGACCTTTAACGACTGCCTCGGATTCATAGAGTTCGGACAAGGCGAACACACCCGTTTCACCAAAAACCTACCAACCGCTGGTTCGTGCGACCACAAAGGCAAAGAGGTCTACAAGGTCAAAAGCGCAACCAAGTTCGAAAACTGGTGGTACGACGAGCGGGTGTCATACATCGACACCAGGACCTTCGCCGACTACCGCACCGAATACTTCAAAAACGGCGAGGCAATCAAAGTGATTGATCGCGACTGGGTATCGTTGGGTGCGTCGGACGATCCACGCGCCGTCGGCTGGGGATACTGGTACGGCAAGACCTTGGCTACCGGCAACCAGACCTGGGCCTACATCCCGGCCAAGGTCAATGCGGTCAACGCCACCTACAAAAAGGATTGGTGGTCGGAAAAAACACTACGCAAGATCAAACGCTGATCGCTCAAGGGAATTACATAACGTAGTCGGGGTTCAGCCCCGACACACCAAACACGCGCCTCGCGCGTTGGGAGTCTAGACATGTTTAGCAAGTTACTGTTGAGGACGGCGGTCGCCGCCTCATTGGTCGCGCCTACCTGCGCCCTGGCCGAACTGGAAATCTCAGCGGAACTCAAAAACGAAACGGCCATCTTCGCCAAGTCCGGTCAGCTTACCGGCCAAGCACAGACCACGCTCGACGAACGCGACAACTCGAATGGCGATCTGATGAAGTTCGAGAATTCGGCGCGGATATTCATCAACGGCGAGATCGGCGAAGAAAGCAGCTGGCACGCCGAATTGCGTCCCGTCTGGAATCCAGCAGCCGAAACCGCCGATTACGAATGGCACCGCAACTACACGCAAAACGACTACCTGCGCGAACTCTACTGGGATACCGGCTTCATGGACTGGGATCTTCGTCTCGGTAAGCAGCAGATCGTATGGGGCACGGCCGACGGCATCAAGCTACTGGATATCATCAACCCGACCGACTTCAGCGAACTCAATCAGAACGCCTTCGAAGACTCGCGCATCCCGATCTGGATGATCAACGCCGAAAGCAATGTCGGGGAGCGTGGAAACGTTCAACTGATTATCTCGCAAGCTGAAACCAATAAAGTGCCCGGACTTTGGACCGTCGAGGATGGAGACACCCGTAACGCATTAACCGGAAACGACCAGATTAAAGGGCAAGACAGAGGCCACCCGTTCATCCTTAACGGCGTTGACGTAATCACCGGCGGCGTAAACGGATTCTTCAACATCGGGGCGGCATTCGGACCGGTTACAAACACTTTCGCGGGCGGCGCTTTCACTACCGTGGCAAACAACGGGCAGCTCGGCACAGTCGATGGCTTCGTCAGTACACCTCTGACATCCCAGTCCGCACTCGCCCAGGCCGCCTGCGGAGGAGTTGGAGCGGCGGATGGCGCCGCCTGTCTCGAGCGGTTCACGGAATCGACCAACCAAAACATCACCAACCTGATTGACGTGACGATCGATGGCGGGGGCAACGGTACCGGCTGGAATGTTGCAGATCCCAATTCAGCATGGGAACACTTCCCGAACGCTAGCTTCTTTACGTTCAATTCAATGGTCGGTATGAACACGCGCTACGAGCGGGCATACGATGATGATGAGATTCCTTCGGCCGCCAATTTCGGCGGACGGTTCAGAAGCTATCTCGACAATGGATTGAACTATAGCGTCAACTACTTCTATGGCTATGACGCCAATCCACATGTCAACGTGCACTGGGAGAACGACCGCGGCGAGCGCCTCTTCGTCGACGAGGTCGTCACTGCACCGGCAGGGAGTGGCGCCAACCCGATCGGAACACGCGATATCAAGACCCTGCAAATCAGGAACGCCGCCGGGACCGAGTATTACGGTGCGGACACCGGAGGCGTTGGTGCAACGGGGTTGACCGAAGTCGGGGGGGGCGGTGTAACCAATGGAGGCGTCGCCACACTCGTATTCGTGGAAGACCGCAATCGCATCCACAACCTCGGCACCTCGTTCGACTATGCGACAGAAGCCGGCGACATCCCGTTGGTCATCCGTGGTGAATTTCTGTATCAGAAGGACGTGATGCAGCCCGTGATCGACCGTGGTGCACTCGCAGACGGCAACCTCGTCAAGGCGCTAAAGAGCGAAGAACACGACTTCTTCAAATATGTAATCGGCGTTGACGCGACCGTGCTGACCAACCTGTTGATCAGCGGGCAGTTCATCCAATTCCGCAACCTCGACTTCCAAGACGACAAATGTACCTACATTACCCAAGCCGGCAACAGCGCAAGCTGTGCTCGCTACACCGGCGACCCGGCAGTCATGAGCGTCACCAATGGTTTGAAGAAGGGGTATGAGAACAAAGAGTTCTACTCGCTGTTTTTGTCCAAGCCATTTGGTGAGAACCAGCTCGGTCGCGTGAACAACATCATCATCTACGAAGAGGGCGGCGGCTACTGGAACCGACTGGATGCGGAATATTCCGTATCCGACGAACTGATCATATCCGGCGAGATCAATTTCTACTTCGGTGACGACGAGACCCTGTTCGGTCAATTCGAGAACTCGTCGAACGTCCAGATCGGCCTGAAATACATCATCGAATAATGAGCGACCAAGCCGGCCCGACAAAACGGCGTCGGCGCCAATGCCGAACGCCGTTTTTTTACACCCATCCCTAAGGCAGAAGGGACAAAAAATGAAAACCAAAGAGAACGCATGGGCCAATGCCTATGCCGACTTTGTACTCCGCTATCGCTGGGTAATCGTCACCTTGCTGGTTGCGGCAACCATCGTCGCCGCATTACAGATCCACAAGTTGGATATCCGGAACGATCCCGACACACTGCTTCCACCGAGCAACCGCTACGTCGCAACAAACCTCTATGCCGAACATAACTTCGGCATGGGCAACCTCATGGTGTTCGCCCTCAAAGTAAAGGAAGGCGATATCTGGCAACCGTGGTTCATCAACAAGATCCAGAAAATTCACAACGAACTGGTTGCCCTGCCGCATTCACGCGAAGCCAACTTCATCGATATCGCCGCGCAGAAGATCAAATACATGGGCGCCGACGAAAACGGCCTGGTATTCAAACGCCTGATCCCGACCGAGGGCATCAGCGACGACCCCGATATTGCGAAAGAGCAACTCGCCTTTCTACGCGAAGGGGTCAAAAACAACCCTGTCATGGCACCCATGCTGGTTTCCATGTGGGACGCCGATGGAAATCGCTGCGCCTACGAGGATTACAACAAAGACCACTGCATCGCAAAAGCGGCATATGTCATCGCGGATTACACCGATGACGTGAAGGAGACGTACCTGCCCTGGGTACGGGAAGTTCGTTCGATGATGGACGAATACGCACAGGATGAGCGCATCGAGTTACTGGTCGCCGGTGAACCCTATTTCCTGGCGTGGATGCTGGCCGATCTGGTGAACAAATGGTGGCTGTTTGCGATTTCGCTGGTCATTGTCATCGTCGTGCTTTGGATGGAATTTCGCACCTGGCGAGGCGCATTGTTTCCATTGATCGGTGTCGGCATGACCATCGTGATGACACTGGGCCTGATGGGCTTCACCCAATTCAAGCTCACCACCATGATGGTGCTCACCCCCATGCTGCTACTGGCCATCGGTATCGGTCACTCGGTACAGATCACCCGGCGCTTTCTACTGGAGCATGCGAGATCCGGCGACTGCACGTTGTCCGCGCGTGAATCCATTCGTCACACCATCATCCCGGCAACGCTCTCGATCATCACCGACATGGTGGGCTTTGCAACATTGGCAGCGGTCGACATCTCCTTTTACAAAGCGTATGCCTACTTCGGCATGTTCGGCATGCTGACCCTGTTGTTAACCACCACCACGTTGATACCACTGCTCCTTACTGCATTCCCACCCTCACAGGAATCCTGCCAGCAAATGAAAAGTCATGGCTGGGAGACGGGTGTCGGCGGATTCCTGACTCGGCTGATCACGGGCCCGGGCAAATGGATACCGGTCGCAGCGGTGATTTTGGTCATGGTCGGCTCGGTCTATTTTACCAATCTGATGAACTGGAAGGGCGACCCGGCAGCCGAAGTCAAACTGGTGGAAGAAAACGACATCATGCCGGGCGTCGAAAAGGGCATCAATTACGCCCGCGCGGCATTCAAAGGCTCGTCGGACACATGGAAGGATTTGGTTCAACTCAACGAAATCATGCCCGGCGTTATCTCGGTAGCGATACCGATACGAGGCAAACAGCCCAATCTCGTCGAGTGCCTCGACACCTATTATCCCGATGACATCTACGACATCGAAGACCCGATCGAAAAAGCACAGGCCTGCGACAAATACAAGAAGGAACTCGCCTGCTGGGACAGCGAGGCCTGTGGACCGCAGGGCGTGTTCAACGACGTCGACCTGCACACCGATCTGGAGAAGATGGAAAACTGGATGCGGGCCCATGAGTTCATCGGCTACACCGGTTCCTATACTCAGTACATTCGTTTGGTGAACATGTTGCTGGCCGCAGAACCGGGCGAACAACCGAACCTCAAAGATCTCACGGTACCGAACAAAGACTACCTGTTAGCCATCGATCCGGACGACGATCGCAGCCCGAACGAGATCGTACAAATGTACAACGGCCTACTGGAGGCCATGACCTCGGCCGGTGACATGGACTCTTTTGTCGACACCGAAAGCTGGAACGAAGGCGTCGTGCTCGGGTTCATCAACACCATGCACCCCGTCGAGACCCACGAGGTTACGATGGACATCCAGCAATACATCGAGGATCACAAAAACGAACCCGGATTCTCCAAAGTCCACTTCGGCCTGCGCAATGCCGATACTTCCGGCGATACCAACGAAATGTCGACCGAAGGCCCCGACTATGTACGACCCGGCATCGGCGGCTTCCTCGGAGCGACCGAGGCAACCCGCGAGGTCGCGATGGAGAACTGGTTGATCGGCCCGCTACAAACCGCCTTGGCGATCTTCATCATTGCGGCACTGATGTTCCGATCGGTGCTGGTCTCGGCACTGCTGACCTTAACCTTATTCATCACCTTGTTTGCCCAATACGGCCTGGGGGGTTATTTCACATCGGTCGAAAACTGGTCGGGCAATCTCGCCTTCCACTTGCTGGTGACGTTGTCCATCGCCATGGGCTTGGGAGTCGACTATGGGATCTACATGATCTCGCGTCTGCGTGAAGAAATGCAGAACACCGGCAACAATTGGGTGGAGGCACTGCGCAATACACAAAACACCACGGGCTCGGCAGTCATCGTATCGATCATCGTATTGTTGGGTAGCTTCATCCCGCTGGCCGGCACCACACTAGCCAATACCTGGGGATTAAGCGTCTACATCGGCTGGGCCCTGATCATCGACGTATTCACAGCATTGATGCTGCTACCGCTAATGATCAAGTGGTTCAAGCCAAAGTATGTGTTCCAGCGCTAATACAAACGACGGTTCAGGCGGACGATCAGGTAGCGGCATGTAATACGTTCATCGCCTTTTGCATCTCGCCGCCCTGGATGAGATCCCAGTATCGCAGCGCTTCATCTATGCCGGCCTCGACTGCAAGGTGTTCTTGCTTGCCCGGTCGCGACAACACATAACCCACGACTGCGTCTTTATGCCCCGGATGTCCGATACCGATTCGTAATCGCGGAAAATCCTTGGTTCCCAACGCGTTGCAAATATCGCGAAGACCATTATGTCCACCATGCCCCCCGCCTTTTTTTAGCCGCATCATGCCTGGTGCCAAATCGAGTTCATCATAAACCACGAGCAACGCAGACGCCGGAATACGGTAAAAATTGCACAAGGCCGCCACTGAACGACCACTATGGTTCATATAGGTCATCGGTTTTAGCAACCAAAACTCGCCCTGCGCGGTTCGCATCCGCGCCAATTCGCCCGAGAACTTGTTCTCGGCTCGCAGCACGACACCGTTTTCGCGCGCCAACTGATCGACAAACCAAAAACCCGCGTTATGCCGCGTTGCTTCATACTTGGGTCCCGGATTACCCAAACCGACAACGCATTGAATCGCTGACACCCTTGCCCTCCTCAACGAAAAACGGCGGCACCAGGCCGCCGTTCTCGATCACTTGCAATGGATAAGCCCAATCATTCCTCGCCGGCTTCTTCCTCATCGGCCTCCGCACCACCACCACGGGGTGTATGAATCGAAACGACCGCGGTATCGTGCTCGGCGATGTCGCCATGGCTCAATGCCAACAACGTCACCCCTTCCGGCAACTTCAGTTCCGACAGATGAATGATCTCGCCGACATTCATGGCGCCCATGTCCACCTCGATGAACTCGGGCAGATCCTTGGCCGCGCAGATCACCTCGACGTCGGTAACGGTATGCGATATCTGGCCACCGGCCTTGACGCCGGGCGAAGTGCTTTCATTGATGAAGTGCAGCGGCACGTGCATTTTGATCCGATCGCTGTCGGCAACACGTAGCAGGTCCATATGAGTCACAAAAGGCTTGGCCGGATGGCGTTGCAAATCCTTCAACACGACCTTCTGCGCCTTGCCGTCGATTTTCACAGTCAGTATGTGAGAATAGAAGGCTTCGTGATCCAGATGCTGGATCAGCTCATTGTGTTTGGTAGCGAACATCTGCGGATCTTTGCCTCCGCCATAGATGATGCCCGGTACCATCCCCTGACGACGCAGGCGGCGGCTCGCACCCTTCCCCTGATCGTCACGGGACACGGCATCGATTTCGAAATTCTCTTGCATGTCTCGTCTCTCTATAACGTTTAAAAAACACGTTTGACGCCCGCGACCAGGCCGAACAAACGTTATACCCTTGGAGCTGGGCTCCTTAACGTCAGTCCACAAAGAGCGAACTGACCGATTCCTCATTATTGATCCGACGGATCGACTCGGCCAACAGACCGGCAATCGACAACTGACGGATCTTGCTGCAATTGGCCGCCTCCTCACGCAGCGGGATGGTCGACGTTACCACCAACTCGTCCAGACTGGACGATTCGATATTGGTCACCGCCGGACCCGACAACACCGCATGCGTACAGTAGGCGACAACCTTCGCCGCACCATGTTCCTTCAAAGCACCGGCCGCTTTGCACAACGTACCGGCCGTATCGACCAGATCGTCGACCAGCACGCAGGAGCGACCCTCGACATCACCGATGATATTCATCACCTGTGCGACGTTCGTTTTCGGCCGTCGCTTGTCGATAATCGCAAGATCCGCATCATCCAAGCGCTTGGCCAACGCCCGCGCCCGAACCACACCGCCGACATCCGGCGACACCACCATCAGATCCGGATACTTCTGGCGCCAGATATCGCCCAACAAGATCGGCGATGCATACACATTGTCGACCGGGATATCGAAGAATCCCTGGATCTGGTCTGCATGCAGATCCATGGTCAACACGCGGTCGGCTCCAGCCGTACCGATCATCTTCGCCGCCAGGCGAGCGGTTATCGGTACGCGTGCCGAGCGCGGCCGGCGATCCTGACGCGCATAACCGAAATACGGAATAACCGCGGTCACCCGGCGCACCGACGACCAACGCAGCGCATCGATCATCACCAACAACTCCATCAGATTGTCATTGGTCGGCTCGCAGGTCGGCTGCACCACGAACACATCGCGCCCGCGAACGTTCTCCTGGATCTCGACCATCGACTCGCCGTCGCTGAACTGGCCAACAGCGGCCTTGCCCAGTCGGATGTCGAGATAACTGGCGATATCCGCGGACAACTGCGGATTGGCGTTACCCGAAAAAACCATCATGCCGCTGGTGGACACTAGAGGCTCCCGTTATCTACGGCGAAAAAAAGCGGCCTTTCGGCAACCTTCCCAACAACAAACTCGCCCGCAAGCGAGCGATCGTAACAATTTATCTATCCGCTTCGCGGCCATCCAAATATGGCTGGGGCGGTAGGATTACTCGGGCTTCGCCCTCGCCCTTCGGGCCGCCGCGCCGAGCGCGACGTTCTTGGCGCTTCGCGCCTGCGTCGAACCTTTCGGTTCGCCTCCTACGCCAATCACCTTTCGGTGCATGACCGCTTCGCGGCCATCCAAATATGGCTGGGGCGGTAGGATTCGAACCTACGAGTGCCGGAGTCAAAGTCCGGTGCCTTAACCGCTTGGCCACGCCCCAAAAAACACTGTTTCATCCGCCGTGCAAAACATCGAGCAGCGGCGACCGATTCATCCCCTTAACCACCCAAGCATTACCCGGCGGCTGTTGCGAAAGCAGACTTTCCGCCTCCTCTCGCCCGTTACAGGGGGCAAAAATACAAGCCCCGGTGCCGGTTAGCTGTGCATCCGCGCGCGCTAAAAGCCAATCGAACGCATGCGCAACCTCGGGATAACGCTCGCGGACCACCGCGAGGCAGTCATTACCCCGCTCCCCGGCGAGAAAGTCGCGTATTGTGATTCTGCGAGAATTCCTTG
This sequence comes from Chromatiales bacterium, assembly GCA_028280505.1. Classification (GTDB taxonomy): domain Bacteria; phylum Pseudomonadota; class Gammaproteobacteria; order Chromatiales; family Chromatiaceae; genus Thiosocius. Next base: position 11,529 of record JANQLO010000048.1, read on the forward strand.
TCAATTCCGGTTCTTGGAACACTTTCCCGGTATCGACTTTGGCCAATGGGGCCAGCAGAAAATAATAGGGGGCCGGCGGTTCACAATCGCTGAATTCGTCGCCGACACCTTCGGCCCAGGCCGCATGACCATGAATAAAAATCGGCACGTCGGCCCCAAGCTGTCGCCCCAGGTCGCCCAATTCCGATTCATTCAATCCGCAACCCCACAAACGATTGAGCGCGATGAGAGTGGTCGCGGCATCGGAGCTGCCGCCGCCAAGACCGCCCCCCATGGGAATCCGCTTATCCAGACGAATATCGACGCCCATGCCAAGCCCGGTAACACCTTGCAACAATCGGGCGGCCCGAACCGTGAGATCGTCATCAGGCGAAACGCCGTCCAGCGTCCCGACCCGACATACCTTGCCGTCCGAGCGAACATCGAAAGCAAGATAATCACACAGATCGATGAACTGGAAGACGGTTTGCAGCAAATGATAACCGTCGGTCCGCCGACCGACGATCCGCAACATCAAATTCAGCTTGGCCGGCGCCGGCCAAGCCGGTAGGTCGATCATTCGACGTCGACCTGCAGGCGTTCAATCACCGCCTGGATCTTGTCGCTGCCGGGCGTGTGCAACAAAGCCTCACGCCATACCGCGCGGGCATCGTCTTGTTGACCGCTGACCCACAACACCTCGCCAAGATGAGCCGCAATCTCGTCGTCTTGAGTCAAGGCAAGTGCCTTGCGTAAATACTTGGCCGCGCCGGCCAAATCGCCTTGACGGTAGAGCACCCACCCCATGCTGTCGAGGATCGCCGGACTGTCCGGCTTCAGCTTCAATGCCCGGGCGATATAGGTCAGGGCCTCATCCAGACGTTCGTTGCGATCGGCCAGCGTGTAGCCCAGCGCATTCAGCGAGTCGGCGTGATCGGGGTCCTGGTCAAGGATCTCCCTGAGTTCACGCTCCATGCCCGCAAAATCGTCGAGTTCGAAAAAATAAAGCGCCCGGTTGTATCGCAGGTCGTGATTATCGGGAAAAGCATCGATTGCAGCCTGATAAAGCGCCAATGCCTCATTACGTTCGCCATGCTGCTGAACCAAATGGGTCTCGCTAATGTAGAGATCGGCAGCACGTCCCGGGTTGGCGATACGGGCCTCGCGGAGCTTTTCTCTCGCTTCGTTTAACCGTCCGGTTCTGCCGTATATCCGAGCGAGACGCATGGTTGCGTCGATCTTCAACTCGCCTCTGCTGACCGTACGGTAAAGGCCGATCGCCAGTTCGTCGTTACCGTCGCTCTCCTCGATTTGCGCGAGATAGTAACTGGCTTCATCACGACGCTCCCGGGTGCCGCGTAAGGCCTGCCACAACGGACGGGCCTCCCCCCATTGCTCTTGTTGGGTAGCGAGCATCGCGAAGCCGAAAGTGATTTCCTGGTCGTCGGGCGCCAGCGCGTGCAGCGCACGGAACTGCTCTAACGCCCGCGGATAATCGCCGGCATCCACCAGCTGGCGCGAGTAGGTGGTCCGCAACAACACGCTGTCCGGATAACGCGCGACACTGTCATCGAGCAAGGCCAAGGCTTCGTCACGCCGGTTCTGCGCCGATAGCACGCGCGAAAGCAGCACCCTGGCGCGTTCCCAAGTCGGCTCTTGCTCGATTACCTTACGCAAGCGAGTTTCGGCCTGATCGAAACGACGATGCGCGGTTTCCAGCACGGCAACGGCGTAGAGCGCCCGCACATCACTCGGATGGCGTTCGTAAAGCCCCCTTAGCAACTGCTCGGCACCGGCGTGATCGCGTTCTGCACTCAGCGCACTGGCCGCCTGGAGAAAACCATCGGTACCACGGGCATTGGCTATCTTGACCAGGGCATCGAGCTGCCGGCCGGCGTCGCCGGGCTGCTCATTGCGCAGGAAGAGCACGGCGGCAAGCTGACGCGCAGTCATGTCGTTCGGGGCCAATTCGACCCAGCGCCGTACCGCGGCCAATCCCGACTGGTAGTCCTTGAGATGTAAGGCGATCCGCGTGGCGCGCTCAGCGGCATAGGCATCACGTGCCAGGATGGCCGCATGCTGATAATGCGTCTGCGCCAGCCTCAGTTCGCCGCGATGGGCAGCGATCTCGCCGACCAGATAGCTGTACACCAGATCCTCATCGAGCTCACGCCGCAGCGTTTCCGGCTCGGGGAACGGCAACGCCACCGCCTGTTCGGCGCCTGCTGCGTCCTGCGCTTTCTGCTTGTTGGTTTGACAGCCCTGGGTGGCAAGCAGTAGCACCACGACCAGACCGTACGTCAGCTTTTTCACAATAATTAAGAGAGTAACGGATCGGCAGCCTCACGCAAATCATCGGCCGTTTGGGGCAGTCCCTGAAATCGCACCGCGGACTTGCATTCAACCCTTTGATATCACAAAATTTATAACCCAGATTAGCGCGACCTCGGCAATATGACGCTGCTTGCCATCGGACTCAACCACACGACCGCGCCGGTCAATATCCGCGAACGCATCACGTTCGGACCGGATATCGTGGTCGCCGCCCTGCGCGGCCTGACCGACATCCAGGGCGTGCACGAGGCGGTCATTCTCTCGACCTGCAATCGCACCGAGCTGTACTGTCATGCCGATCTCGACGCCCAAGAGTTGACCCGCGATTGGCTTGCCGGGTTCCATGGCCTCGCCGTCGAAGACATCGCGCCCTATCTTTATGTCCACCGGGAACGCGAGGTAATCAAACACCTGCTTTCGGTGTCCTGTGGACTCGATTCGCTGGTACTGGGCGAACCGCAGATTCTCGGTCAGGTTAAAAGCGCATTCCAAATTTCCAAAGACGCTGGCCGGGTAGGAAAAATGCTCACCCGGCTGTTTCAACACGCCTTTTCCACCGCCAAGCAGGTACGCACCGATACCGCAATCGGCGACAGCCCGGTATCCGTCGCCTTTGCAGCGGTGAGTCTGGCGCGGCAGATATTCGCCGACCTCTCACAACAGACCGCGATGTTGATCGGTGCCGGCGAAACCATCGAACTTGCCGCCCGCCATCTGGCGCAAAACGGTGTTGGACGTATCATCGTCGCCAATCGGACGATTGCTCGAGCGCAGGAGCTGGCGCAACAGTTCAATGCCTATGCGATCAGCCTCACCGAGATCCCCGCTCACCTGGCCGAGGCTGATATCGTCATCGCCTCGACCGCCAGTCCGGTGCCCATTCTCGGCAAGGGCACGGTCGAAAGCGCGTTGAAAAAACGTCGCCACCAACCGATTTTCATGGTCGACATCGCCGTGCCACGCGATATCGAGGCCGAAGTTTCCGATCTCGAAGACATTTATCTCTACACCGTCGACGACCTGGACGAGGTTATCCAAGGGAACCTGCGCTCACGCCAAGAGGCCGCCGAGCAGGCTGGCGAGATCATTCAGTTCCAGGTCGAAGAGTTTCTCGCCTGGATGCGCTCGCTCGACGCAGTCGGCCTCATCCAGGGCTACCGCCAGCAGGCCGGAGAAATCCGCGACCAAGTGCTGAACAAGGCCGTCCGCATGCTCGAGGCCGGCAAGCCGCCTGAAGAGGCACTCAACTATCTCGCCCAGACATTGACCAACAAACTGCTTCACACCCCCAGCGCGCAGATGCGCGAGGCCAGCAGCAACGGCCAGCACGAACTGCTCGAAGCGGCCGACGCGCTTTTCCAGCTCGGCCACCGTAAGCGCAGCAAACATTAGCGTCCCTTCGCACAGGCCGGCATCTACAGGCTCGGCATCTATGTTTATCCTTAAAATGATCCGGCATCGCCGGCGCACGACCGATGAAAACCAGCATCCGCAACAAACTCGAACACATCAGCGAACGCTATCAGGAAATCACCGCTCTGCTGGCCGATCCCGACATCCAGGCCGACGCCAACCGCTTTCGTGAGCTCAGCCGCGAATATGCGCAAGTCGAACCGGTCAGCATCTGCTACCAACGTTATGTCGACGCCGAGACCGAACTACGGCAGGCCGAGGAAATGCTGGCCGACCCCGAGATGGCCGAACTCGCCGCCGATGCCCGCGACGAGGCGCAACATCTAATCGACGAACTGGCGCCCGAACTACGACATCTGCTACTCCCGCAGGATCCTAACGACCAGCGCAATGTTTATCTCGAGGTACGCGCGGGCACCGGCGGGGCCGAAGCCGCGCTATTCGCCGGTGACCTGCTGCGGATGTATCTGCGCTATGCCGAGCAACACCGTTGGAAGACCGAGATGGTCAACACCAGTGACGGCGAGCACGGCGGGTACAAAGAGGTTGTCATCAGAGTCATCGGCCAGGGTGTGTATTCACGCCTCAAATTCGAATCCGGCGCCCACAGAGTGCAACGCGTACCCGAAACCGAATCCCAAGGACGCATCCACACCTCGGCCTGCACGGTTGCCATCCTGCCGGAGGCCGAGGCGGTCGACGAATTCGATATCAACCCGAACGATCTGCGGATCGATACCTTTCGCTCGTCCGGTGCCGGCGGTCAGCATGTCAACACCACGGATTCGGCGGTGCGCATCACGCACTTGCCGAGCGGCGTCGTGGTCGAATGCCAGGACGAACGTTCACAACACAAAAACAAGGCGCGTGCGATGTCGCTGCTTCAGGCCCGGTTACTCGCCGCGGCCCAGGCCAGCGCGGCTGCCAGCCGCGCCGAGGACCGTCGCCTGCAGGTCGGCAGCGGCGACCGTTCCGAGCGCATCCGTACCTACAACTTTCCGCAGAACCGCGTCACCGACCACCGGATCAACCTGACCTTGTACAAACTCGACGAGGTCATGCAGGGCGGGCTCGACCAGGTAATCGATCCACTCCATCACGAGCATCAAGCCGAACAGCTGGCCACCCTGGGCGACGAATGAGCCCCACACCGGACATTCGCACGCTGCTCGAAAGGGCGCGAACGGATCTCGCTTCACGGAGTGACGCACCGTTATTGGATGCCCAAGTACTGCTGGCACATACCCTCGGTCGAGAACTCAGCTGGCTTTATGCCCATCCCGAATACCACCCGGATACCGCGCAATGCAACGATTTCGACAACTTGGTGGCAAGGCGGCGCGACGGCGAACCGGTCGCGCATTTGACCGGCCGACGCGAATTCTGGTCGCTACCGCTGGCGGTCGACGCCAGCACTCTGGTGCCACGACCAGAGACCGAGCACCTCGTCGAGGCCGTCTTGGCGCTCGAACTGCCGAACGATGCCAAAGTGCTGGACCTCGGCTGCGGCAGCGGCGCCATCGCCCTGGCTCTCGCCTGCGAACGCCCCATGTGGATGGTCACCGCTACGGATCGTTCGACTATGGCGCTCAATCTCGCACGCCGAAACGCCGAAACGCTGGATCTGGCGCACATTCGATTCATCGCAGGCTGTTGGTACGAACCCTTGCCACCCGATGAACGCTTTGATCTTATCGTCAGCAATCCGCCCTATATCGCCACGACCGACCCACACCTCGAACAAAGCGATCTCCGTTTCGAACCCCGCAGCGCACTTGTTTCCGGCGAAGACGGTCTCGACGACATTCGAATCATCATCGATGGTGCATCGGCCCATTTGGCGCCGGATGGCTGGCTGTGGCTGGAGCACGGCTATGACCAAGGCGAACAGGTTGCCGAATTGTTACAGCGCGCCGGCTACGATTGCACTTCCTATCGGCGCGACCTGGCCGGCCATGTACGCTGCACCGGCGGTCGCGGACCAGATTTGTCCGACGTCTAAACTCCGGGTTAACCCCCTTGACCCGCGTGGGCTTTTGGGCCCAGCATTAGCGCCATGGACGATCTGGCCGAAGACCTCATCAAGGAACGCGAGATCTCGTTCTGCACGCTACACCCCGATCCCGACCAGGCGGGGTCGGCAGCCGCGTTGTTGCTCGAACTCGACGGCGTTCACCGCGTCGAGGTGATCGACGCAGGTACCCTGCAGATCCGCTATCATCTGCTGGTGATCTGTCTCATCGACATCGAAGAGATGTTGGAACACAACGGCTTTCACATCGACAACGGCCTGATGAACAAGGTCCGTCGCGCCCTTTTCCACTACACCGAAGAAACCCAGCGCGCCAACCTCGGTTGCGCACGCGGCGAGGCCAACTGTACCCAGAAGGTCTTCGTCAATCGCTATCGCAACCGTGAGCACGGCTGCCAGGACGATCGTCCCGAGCATTGGCGACGCTATCTCTGATCGTCGGCCTTAACCCGACTGTTTGCATCAGCGCCTCCCGCCCGGGAAAATCGACGACCGCTCTTGTCTGCTCGACTGAATGATGGATGACGAAGACCTGCTGCGTTACAGCCGCCAAATCATGCTGCCGGAGATCGGCATCGAGGGACAGCAACGGCTGCGCGATGCGAGAGTCCTGATCGTCGGGCTCGGCGGGCTGGGTTCACCGGCCGCGATGTATTTGGCGACGGCCGGCGTGGGCACGCTGGAACTGGTCGACCACGATCAAGTCGATCTCAGCAATCTGCAACGCCAGATCCTGCATACCGGCGAGCGCATCGGCGAAGCCAAAACCTCATCGGCAGCCAAGACGCTCACGTCGCTCAACCCCGAAGTCAACCTTATCCTGGTCGATCGACATCTGGACGGTGATGCATTGACCAACGCCGTTGCGGCAGCGGACCTGGTACTCGATTGCAGCGACAACTTCGACACCCGCTTCGCGATCAATCTGGCTTGCCAACAATCGTGCACCCCGCTGGTATCCGGTGCCGCAATCCGCTGGGACGGCCAGGTCGCGGTGTTCGACCCGCGAAGCGACGGCCCGTGCTACCGGTGTCTCTATCCCGAAGACGGCGAAGAGGACCTGCGTTGCAGCGAAAACGGCGTGGTTGCACCCTTGGTCGGCATCATCGGCGCCATGCAGGCATTGGAAGCCATCAAACTACTGTGCCGCACGGGCGAAACGCTCAGTGGCCGCCTACTGGTGTTTGACGCCTTACGTATGCAATGGCGCGAACTGCGTCTACGGCACGACCCGGCCTGCCCGGTTTGTGGCGCATGATTCTATACATCCATGGCTTCAGCAGCTGCGGTTGGGGGCACAAGTCACTGCAATTAAGATACTTTTTCGGCACCTCACAGGTTATTGCGCCCGATCTGCCGTTCACTCCCGATGCCGCAATTCGACATCTGCAAAACCTGCTGCACCGCTATCCGGTGAAGGCGCTCATAGGGGCCTCACTCGGCGGCTTTTATGCCGCGCACCTCAACACCATGCGATCGCTCCCCAGCGTGCTGATCAACCCGGTCGTTCACCCGGGCAGACTGCAAGTCGAATTCGCCGGTACACACCGACGTTGGTGCGACAATATGTTTTTCGAAGTCGATACCGCGTATTTGGATGCGCTGAACGCAATGCAACGCAAGCAGCTCCGCGACAACGAACACTATCTGGTCTTGCTGCAACAAGGAGACGAGGTTCTCGATTACCGCCAGGCCGAGGCTTTCTACAGTCACCACCACATCGTGTCGCTGCCGGGTGGGGACCACCGCTTCAGCGACATCGGTAATCAACTGCCGTTGATCGCCGATTGGCTGCGGCGAAAAGGCGCTCTGCCCTCCGAATAGACGACAAACATCCATGCCCAAAAAAACCAAACCACCGCTGGATCTGGAACGCCTGCGTCAGGACATCGTGTTCGATGCCGAATTGCTCGGCCATCGACTGAACTTCCACACCACCTGGGGGCTATTCTCACCCAAGGCAATCGACGACGGTACCCAACTGCTCCTCAATCACCTGGAAGTCCGCCCGGATGATCACGCGCTCGACCTGGGTTGCGGCTATGGCCCGCTGGGATTGGCCATCGCATGTGCCGCACCCCGAGGCGGTTGCCTCATGGTCGACAAGGACTTCGTCGCGGTCGACTACGCCAATGCCAATGCGAAACGCAATCACATCGGCAATGCCAAAGCGATGCTCAGCGACGGCCTGAACCAGGTCGACACCGGACCATTCACTCTCGCCGTCACCAATCTGCCCGCCAAGACCAGCAAGGAGCACTACTACCTGTTCTTTCACGATATCCGCGAAAACCTGGTGCCGGGCGGCCGCTTCTACGTCGTCGTCATCACCGGACTTCGCGAGTTCATCGCCCGCGCCTTCGTGGAGGTATTCGGCAATCACCGCAAAATCAAACAGGGCCGTCAGTACACCGTTGCCATGGCGGAACGTTCAAAATGATGCCTTCACGTAGAACGATCGATCGAGTAACCACACTCGATTCCTGAAAATACCCTTATTCAGCACCACGGGAATGATTCGCCCCTGAAAACGTCACACAATGGTAAAGTCGAACCGAGAACAACAGTGCCCGAACCAACCGACCGGGACTACTGCTACCTGTATCAAGGGGTTGCACCTCGATGAACGTCGGTAACGACCAGCCGGACTGCGATGCCGCCGCCGAATATCTTCGGATGGCGGTGCCTTTGATGGCCAAACACAATGTACCGGCAACACCACAAAACTACGCGACCTGGTATACCTACGTCAGCGGTGAGATTCCCGAACTCAACGCCGAAATCGACCGCCTGATCCAGGAATGCCGAAGCTTCTCCGCAGCAACCAATGTCCAGCTTTATCGTCAGTTCGTCGCCGACCAGGATCTGAATCAGATTGACGAGGTTCGCACAGGGCTCAACCAGATCCTGATCGATGTCGGTAACTCGCTCGACAGAGCCGGCAACGACGCAAACGCCTACCAAGACACGCTCGGCAGTCTGGCAACCCAGGCCACGCAACAAGACGACCTCAGCGGCATACGCTCTCTTTTGACCACGCTGATCAAAGAGACGCGCACCATGCAGACCATGACGCAAGGCATGCATGCGCAATTCGAATCCAAAACACGGGAAGTCGAAGCACTGCAACAGGAACTGCAACTCGAACGCAAACGCGCGATCACCGACCCACTAACCGGTCTGTACAACCGACTCGCCCTGATCGATAAACTCAATGCCGTCATCGCCGAGATGGCCGACGGCAGTGGTCCGCCGTCCTTGATCATGGTCGATATCGACGACTTTAAAAACATCAACGACAAGCACGGCCATTTGATCGGCGACCGGGTGATCCGTTTCGTCGCCCAAGTACTGGAAAAAAACATCAAGGGCAGAGACTGCGCCGCACGCTATGGCGGGGAAGAGTTCACCGTACTGCTGCCGCAAACGCCCGTCGCCGGTGCGCGTTCCGTTGCCGAGGCCATCCGCAAGGCCGTGGCGCATGCACAACTGGTACGTGCGGACAACAAGGAATCGCTGGGGCAGATCACCGTATCAGCCGGCGTAGCGACCTATCGCCGCGGCGAAGACGTCATAGAATTCATCGACCGTGCCGACCAGGCGATGTATCGTTCGAAACACAGTGGGCGCAATCAAGTCAGCATCGCACACGACCTCTGACGCCGGTAGAGATTACGCCAAGCCGCGCGCCAACCAAGGACCGATGGCCCGGCTCACACCAACCGGCAGACGTTTCCAGGCATTGATGAACAGACGGTATTTCGGATTGTTCGGATTGAGATCCGGCATCTCTTTCGCTTTCACCAAATGGTATTCGTAGCTCAGCGGCTCGGGCTCGAAACCCCAGTGTTTCTTGAACCGATACGACCCGGTATCGATCTTGCTGCGGCCAAAATCGAACAAGCGATAACCGCGTTCTACCGCGCGACGCATGACCTCCCAATACATGAAGTCGTTGGCTGCTAGATTGCGCGCAGCGGAGATACCGCCGCCGTAAAAAGGCAATACCTGGTCCCGGAAATAATAATTCATCACGGACGCAACGACCTGACCTTCGTGGCGTACGGTGACGATGTCGACATCGTCACCGAACTCGGCGCGTATCGCCCGGAAATGCGATTTCGGAAAAACGGGCGTGCCCAGATTACGTACGCTCTCGGAATAGGCCTGATAGAGATTGTCGATACCATCGTCCAGTTCACCGACCAGACCGGCCTTGATTCCCTTGCGCACCATCGCCCGTTGTTTGCGCGGAATGGCACTGAGATTGGCGTCATGATCCTCGCTGATCGCCTTTTTGAAGGTCACATACAAACCGTCCTTACGCAACCAGTCGCTGCGCACCGGCCGTTCGTTGCGTAGCTCCAGATGATCGACACCACGTTCGGCAGCCAAGGCCATGGCCCGCGTCTCCAAGGCCTCGCGCGAAACCTCATCGTCTGCGAGTACGCCGCCATACACGCAAAAAGGCACCGAGATCAGTGCATGACCGAACAACAAATGCTTGATCTCGCCGAGCGGCAGTACACCGCACAAACGTCCACCACATTCGGCCAACAAATAATGCCCGGGATAGCGGTAAGTGGACTCGATCAGCCGCTTCCAGCCATAACGATGGAAAAAGCTGCCCTGCGGATGCGCCAGAACATAATCGTCCCACATTTGCGCATCGTTCTCGGACGCGGTACGAATCTGGATTTGGTCAGTCACACAAGACCCCGGACGATGTTTACAAAGGATCGGCCGCCACTCGAACGAGCTACCCCGCTGACGGGCGTTAAGGTACTCACGACTCCGCCATCGGCCGCGACAGATTACCCTTTAGCTGAGTTTTTTGCGTAACAGTTCGTTGACCTGTTGCGGATTGGCCTTGCCCTGCGACTGCTTCATGATCTGGCCGACGAAAAAGCCGATCATCTTGGGCTGCTTGGCCGGATCGGCATTGCGATAATTCTCGACCTGCACCGGATTGGCCGCAAGCACGGCATCGACCAGGGCCTCGATCGCACCGGTATCGGTGATCTGTTTCAGCCCTTTGGCCGCGATTACCGCATCGGCACTGCCCTCACCGGCCCACATCGCGGCGAAGACCTCTTTGCCGATCTTGCCGGAAATGGTGTTGTCGTGAATGCGTGCGACCAATTGCCCGAATGCCTCGGCATCGACCGGGCTGGCATCGATATCGATACCGTCGCGGTTCAGCGCCGCGGCCAACTCACCCATGACCCAGTTGGCCGCGAGCTTGGCGTCACCGCCGATCTCGGCGACAGCCTCGAAATAGTCGGCCAACGGGCGGCTGGCGGTCAATACATCGGCGTCGTAGGTCGACAGACCATAGTCACTCTGAAAACGTGCCAGACGTGCATCCGGCAGTTCGGGCATCGTGGCCATCACGTCGGCGATAAAGGCCTCGTCGATTTCCAACGGCAGCAGATCGGGATCGGGAAAATAGCGATAATCGTTGGCCTCTTCCTTCGTCCGCATGGAACGGGTCTCGTCCTTGGCCGCATCGTACAAACGGGTCTCCTGCACCACTTTGCCGCCATCCTCGATGACCTCGATCTGACGTTCGATTTCGAAATTGATTGCCTTCTCCAGAAAACGGAAGGAATTGATGTTTTTCAACTCGGCACGGGTACCGAACTCGGCCTGGCCCTTCGGACGAATCGACACGTTGGCATCTACACGGAAAGAGCCTTCCTGCATATTACCGTCGCAGATGCCGATATAGGTTACGATCTGATGGATCTTCTTGGCATAAGCGACCGCCTCCTTGGCGGAGCGCATATCGGGCTCGGAGACGATCTCGAGCAAAGGCGTACCGGCACGATTCAGATCGATCCCGGTCATGCCATGGAAATCTTCGTGCAGCGATTTGCCCGCATCTTCTTCCAGATGCGCGCGGGTCACGCCGATGGTCTTGACATCACCGTCGTCCAGCACGATCTCGACAGAGCCCTCACCGACCACCGGCAGCTCGTATTGGCTGATCTGATAACCCTTGGGCAGGTCGGGATAGAAGTAATTTTTGCGTGCGAACACCGAACGTTCGGCGACCCGCGCATCGATCGCCTTGCCGAAACGCACCGCCATACGTACGGCATCGCGGTTCAGCACCGGCAAGACACCCGGCATACCGAGATCGATCAAGGCCGCCTGCGTATTGGGCTCGGCGCCGAAGGCCGTCGAAGAACCGGAAAAGATCTTCGATTTGGTCGCGAGCTGGGTATGAATCTCAAGCCCGATTACGGTTTCCCATTGCATGGTTTACTAATCCAAGAATCAGTTCGTTGATCGTTCTGCCGTGCAAAACACGCTACACATCTACTCAGAATCCACCGGGATTCTGTCGATGCCAATCGGTGGCGAGCTGCAACCGATGCGCCGCATTCAGCAATCGTGCTTCATCGAAGTAATTGCCGATCAATTGCAGACCGACCGGCATACCCGCGCTCATCGGGGCCGGGATCGACACCCCGGGCAGGCCGGCCAGGTTGACCGCGATGGTGTAGATATCGGACAAGTACATCGCCACCGGGTCGTCGGCTTTGGCACCGAGCCGAAAAGCGGTATCCGGTGCGGTCGGTCCGGCAATGAGATCGCATTGCTCGAAAGCGCGGCGGAAATCATCGGCGATAAGCTGCCGCACCTTCTGTGCCTTCAAATAATAGGCATCGTAGTAACCGGCCGACAGCGCATAGGTACCAATCATGATTCGCCGCTGCACCTCGGCGCCGAAGCCCTCGGAACGCGATCGCTTGTAGAGGTCTTCCAGATCCTTCGGATCTTCGCACCGATGGCCATAACGCACACCGTCGAAACGTGCGAGATTGGATGAACATTCGGCAGGCGCGACCACATAATACGCCGGAACCGATAGGCCCGCGTTAGGCAGACTAATCTCGACCAGAGTGGCGCCGAGACGCTCGTACTCACTCAACGCTGTCTGGACCGAGGTGGCAACCCCGGCGTCCAGGCCGTCACCCATGAATTCCTTGACCACACCGATGCGCAAACCACGAATATCGTTGCCGAGCGCACCGACATAGTCATCGACCGGCCGATCGGCACTGGTCGAATCACGCTCGTCGAAACCCGCCATGGCGGACAACATGATTGCCGCGTCCTCGGCGCTGCGAGTCATGGGCCCGGCCTGATCGAGTGACGACGCAAAGGCCACCATGCCCCAGCGCGAACACCGCCCATAGGTCGGTTTGAGGCCGGTAACGCCACTCAATGCCGCCGGCTGGCGGATCGAACCGCCGGTATCGGTGCCGGTCGCCGCGGCGCACAGGCGGGCGGCGACCGCGGCGGCGGAACCGCCGGATGAGCCGCCGGGCACGGTTTCGGTATCCCAGGGATTACGCACCGGCCCGTAATAGCTGGTCTCGTTCGACGAGCCCATCGCGAACTCGTCCATATTGGTCTTACCCAACATCACGGCACCGGCCTGCTGCAATCGCTCGACCACGCTTGCGTCGTAGGGCGAGATGAAATTCTCCAGCATGCGTGAACCGCAGCTGGTCCGCACGCCTTGGGTGCAGAAAATGTCTTTATGCGCGATGGGTATACCGGTCAGCGGACCGGCATCGCCGGCAGCGATTTTCCGATCCGCTTCGTCGGCCTGTGCCAGCGCCCGTTCTTCAGTCACGCTGATGAAGGCATTGAGCCGGTCATCGAAGCGCCCAATGCGCTGCAGCATGTGGCGCGTCAACTCGGCACTGGAGATTTCGCGCTGTTGCAAGGCCAGCGACAATTCGGCAATCGTCTTGTAATGCATGATGGTCCTACTCCGTCGTCGGCATGGCTTGCTTCTCGATGACGACCCTCACTCGATCACCTTGGGTACCAGATAAAGGCCATTTTCGACCGCCGGGCCACCTGCCTGATACCGGTCACGATTGTCCTGCTCGGTTACGGCATCGTCGCGCAACCGCTGCACGACCTCCAAAGGATGCGCCATGGGTGTTACCCCGCTGGTATCGACGGCGTCCATTTGGGCCACCAAATCGAGGATACTCGACAGCTCGCGACCGAGCGCCTCGGCCTTATCCGAAGGCATGTCGAGACGGGCGAGATGGGCAATCTTCGCAACATCGTCACTGGAGAGAGACATTGATTTCCATGTTCAATAAAGCCTAACGAGGCGGCGAAATTAACATATCTGGGCATGCTGCCGAAACAAACTGCGAACCGGCGCGCTTGCCGAACTGTGGGGCCGTTGTTAGATTACGGCCCTTTCCGGCCATGGGTGCCGGACACACTGCGTAACCTAAACGCCGAGGCCCCTACATGTAATGAGAGGCTGCCCGGCCGACCAGCGGATGTCACTGAATGTTCCTTCGTCGTATTCGTGGGCTTTTTTCCAACGATCTTTCAATCGATCTGGGTACCGCCAACACCCTGATTTATGCGCGTGACCAAGGGATCGTACTCAACGAGCCCTCGGTCGTGGCCATTCGGCAAGACCGCGGGCCCGGTGGTCCGAAGTCTGTCGCCGCGGTCGGTGAGGAGGCCAAAAAGATGCTCGGCCGCACCCCGGCCAACATCACGGCCATCCGGCCGATGAAGGAGGGCGTGATCGCCGACTTCACCGTCACCGAGAAAATGTTGCAGTACTTCATCCACAAGGTGCACGAATCCCGACTGATTCGCCCCAGCCCGCGGGTATTGGTCTGCGTGCCCTGCGGCTCGACCCAGGTCGAGCGCCGCGCAATCAAGGAATCGGCCGCCGGCGCCGGTGCCCGCGAGGTGTATCTGATCGAAGAGCCCATGTCTGCCGCGATCGGCGCCGGTTTGCCGGTCGACGAAGCGCGCGGCTCCATGGTACTGGATATCGGCGGCGGCACCTCCGAGGTCGCGATCATTTCGCTCAACGGCATTGTTTATTCCAACTCGGTGCGCATCGGCGGCGACAAATTCGATGAAGCCATCATCAATTACGTGCGCCGCAACTACGGCACCCTGATCGGCGAGGCGACGGCGGAGAAAGTCAAAAAAGAGATCGGCTCGGCCTACCCCGGCAACGAGGTACGCGAACTCGAGGTCAAAGGTCGCAACCTGGCCGAAGGCGTACCGCGGAGTTTCACCCTGAGTTCGAACGAGATCCTCGAGGCCTTGCAGGAACCCCTGAGCGGTATCGTCGACGCGGTCAAGAAGGCACTGGAACAAACCCCACCCGAACTCGGCGCCGATGTGGCCGAGCGCGGTATCGTGCTGACCGGCGGCGGTGCGCTGTTGCAAGATCTCGATCGTCTGATCGAAGAGGAAACGGGACTGCCGGTGATCATTGCCGAAGACCCGCTGACCTGTGTCGCCCGCGGCGGTGGACGCGCGCTCGAATTGATGGACGAACGCGGAGGCGAGATTTTCACCGTCGAATAGGGACGACCTGCGCCGACGCCGGGACAGACGCCGGCGATCATCGGTTCGGCGCCGACGCGCCGGACCGGACCCGGCGTCAACCCGCACGAACGGAGAACAGCACCATCAAGCCGATTTTTGCACAGGGCCCGTCGCAAACCACCCGCCTGGTGGTCGCCGTTCTGCTGTCTGTCATCCTGTTGGTACTCGACCACCGTTTCCATCATCTGGAGCAATTGCGCAGCACCCTGGCCTTCGTTACCTATCCTTTGCACTATCTCGCCGATCTGCCGTTCACCACATCGCGCTGGGTGGAGGAAACCACCAGCAGCCGCGCACAGCTGTTGCACGACAATCGCGAACTCCGCTCGCAGAATCTGCGCCTGCTTGCCGAATTACAGAAGTACGAGTCGCTCCAGGCCGAAAACCTGCGCCTGCGCGATCTGCTCGATTCCTCGTTCAAGGTCGGCGACCGCGTATTGGTCGCCGAATTATCCTCGGTCGACCTCGATCCCTACAAGCAACAGGTGATCATCAACAAAGGGGCCGCATCGGGAGCCTTCATGGGTCAGCCGGTACTGGACGCACACGCCGTGATGGGCCAGGTGATCAACGTGACGCCCTTCTCGTCGACGGTCCTGCTGATCACCGACACCAGCCATGCACTGCCGGTGCAGGTGTTGCGCAACGGCTTGCGCACCATCGCCGTCGGTACGGGCCGTATCGACGAACTCGACTTGCCCTATCTGCCGACCAACTCGGATATCGTGGAAGGCGACCTGCTCGTCACATCGGGCCTTGGCGGTAAATTCCCGCCCGGCTATCCGGTCGCGACCGTCACCCGAGTCGACCGTTCGCCCGGCGCGCCGTTCTCCAGCGTACAGGCCGAACCTCGCGCGCACCTCGACCGCAGCCGCGAGGTGCTTCTGGTATGGACCGTCCCGAACCAGCTTCCATCGGCGCTCGGTGATGGCGATGAGACACCGGCGGACGAGCCGGTCACGCCACCACAAACAGAAGATCAGACGGAAACCGAGCTATGAGCGGCGGCAGTCCTGGCCGTCTGGTGATCATTTCCACCTTGTGCATCGCCATGCTGTTGATGATCCTGCCAATGCCGGAATGGGCGCGCCCATTCCGGCCGCAATGGGTCACCCTGGTGTTGATCTATTGGGTGATCGCCTTGCCGCACAGGGTTGGCGTCGGCAGCGGCTTTATCACCGGCATCGTACTCGACGTGCTGACCGGTTCACTACTCGGCCAGCACGCACTGGGACTATCGGTCGTCGCTTTCGCCGCCATTCAGCTACACCGGCGGATTCGGGTTTTTCCGTTTTGGCAGCAATCGCTGGGCATATTGATACTCCTGTTGGTGCAGCATCTGCTGTCACTGTGGGTAATCGGCGCAACCCGCGGCACTGCGCCCGGCCTGCTGTATTGGGCCGTACCCTTCATCGGCGCCTTGTTGTGGCCGTGGATATTTGTCACGCTGCGCAAGGTCCGTCGCCACTTCAAAATGGCATAAACCCGCAACAAGGTCCGCCCGAGGCATGCAGCTCAAAGACACCATTCGGGAAAGTCAGGCCTTCCTAAGCCGCACCATCGTTGCCGGCTTTCTGGTGCTGATCGCCGTCGCCCTGCTGAGCTGGCGCATGATGCAACTGCAGATCATCAATCACGAACACTTCACCACGCTATCGCAGGAAAATCGGGTCAAAGTATTGCCTTTGCCACCGACCCGAGGGCTGATCTACGACCGAAAGGGCGTACTGCTGGCACAAAACCGGCCGGCGTACAGCCTGGAAATCACGCCCGAGCAAGTCGACGACGTCGATCAAACGCTGAACGACCTGTCAAGCATCATCGCGATCGGCGAAGAGGACCTGGAACGTTTTTGGCAATTGCGCAAGCGCAAACGACGCTTCGACAGCGTACCGATCCGGGTCAACCTGAGTCCGGACGAGGCCGCGCAGTTCGCGGTCCACCGGCATCGTTTCCCCGGCGTCGACATCAAGACACAGTTGCTGCGGCACTACCCGCATGACGTCAAAACCACTCACGTGCTCGGCTACGTCGGTCGCGTCAGCCAACGCGATATGGAGCAAATCGACGTCTCCAATTACGCCGGCACCAGCCATATCGGTAAGAACGGTGTAGAAAAGACCTACGAATCGGCCCTGCACGGCGAGGTCGGGCTTGAGCAGGTCGAGGTCAACGCCACCGGCCGTCGTGTGCGTACCCTGGCGCAAACGCCGCCAAAGCCCGGCGTCGACCTCCATCTGCACCTGGATATCGCGCTACAGGAAGTCGCGATGCGTGCCTTTGGCGAACACAACGGTGCAGCCGTCGCAATCAACCCAAAAAATGGCGGCATACTGGCGTTCGTCAGCCAACCGGGATACGACCCCAATTTATTCGTTGAGGGCATCAGCAGCAAACGCTATGCCGAGCTGCAACAAAACGACAACCGCCCCCTGTACAACCGCGCATTGCGCGGCCAATACCCACCCGGTTCGACGGTCAAACCTTTCGTCGGTCTGGCGGGTCTCGAACGCCGCATCATCAATTACGACACCAGCGTCTACTGTCCCGGCTTTTACCAGCTTCCCGGCAACACTCACCGTTACCGCGATTGGAAGAAAACCGGCCACGGCCCTATGGACCTGAACGCCTCGATCGTGCAGTCATGCGACGTTTTCTTTTACAAACTCGCACACGACCTGGGTGTCGACCAGCTCAACGAATACCTGGCGCATTTCGGCTTCGGTAGTCGCACCGGGATCGACCTGACCGGCGAATCCGCCGGGCTGCTGCCGTCGCGCGATTGGAAGCGCCGCGCCCGGCGGCAACCTTGGTATCCGGGCGAAACCCTGATCATGGGGATCGGCCAAGGCTATTACCTATCGACACCCCTGCAGCTCGCTGCAGCCACCGCAGCCATTGCGAACAACGGCACCTTTTACACCCCGCGCGTCGTCGACTATCTGCGCTCGCGCGACTCCGGCGAGATCAACCCCATCCCCCCGCGGGTACATACGATACCGATCGAGCAGCAACAAAACTGGGACGATGTACGCGACGCCATGGTCGATGTCGTCGAGGGTCCGCGCGGTACGGCCAAACGAATCCGTACCGAGCAGTACCGGATTGCCGGCAAAACCGGCACCGCACAGGTATTCACGGTCGCACAAGACGAGGAATACGACGAAGATGCGATCGACAAAAAACTGCGTGACCATGCTTTGTTCGTTGCCTACGCACCAATCGAAGATCCGCAGATCGCAATTGCGATAATCGTAGAAAACGGCGGGCACGGCAGCTCCGTCGCTGCACCGATCGCACGCGAAATCATGGACGCCTACCTTCTGCCGGACGACGACACATGAGTTATTCGCCGCGCCAGCTGGGCGATCTGACCCCAAGTAATCCGAACCGGCGACAGGGACTGTTGGCGGTCTTTCACATCGACCTTCCGTTGCTTGCCGGCCTGTTGTTGTTGTGTGGCTACGGCCTGATCATTTTGTATTCGGCCTCGGGCGAGAATCTCGACCAACTCGAACGCCAAGCTATCCGGCTTACCCTGGCCTTCGTGGTGATGCTGGCGGTCGCACAGATCAATCCGATCACCTTGTGGCGCTGGAGTCCCTGGCTGTACATCGTCGGTCTGGCGATGTTGGTCGCGGTATTGGTGTTCGGCGAGATCGGCAAAGGCGCGCAGCGATGGCTCGATCTCGGCTTCATCCGCTTCCAGCCTTCTGAAATGGTCAAGCTCGCAGTCCCATTGATGATCGCCTGGTACCTAGCCGAGGCGCGACTCCCTCCCAACTGGCGACGCCTGACCATGGCCGCAATCATGATCATCGTACCGGTGTTGTTGATCGCCAAGCAACCCGACCTCGGTACCGCATTACTGGTTGCCAGTGCCGGGGTATTCGTGTTGTTTCTCGCCGGCATCAGCTGGCGCCTGATCGGCGGCCTGTTCGTCGCCGGCGCGGCGGCGGCACCCGTCGTTTGGTATCTGATGCGCGACTACCAACGACAGCGCGTACTGACCTTTCTCGATCCGGAGAATGACCCACTGGGCGCCGGCTATCACATCATTCAATCGAAAATCGCCATCGGCTCCGGCGGTCTGTACGGCAAGGGCTGGCTGAACGGCACCCAGTCACAACTCGACTTTTTGCCCGAGCGGCACACCGATTTCATCTTCGCCGTGTTATCGGAAGAATTCGGACTCGTCGGCGTACTGGTACTGCTCGCACTGTACTTATTCATCATCGGTCGCGGACTCTACATCGCGACCCGTGCACAAGACACTTTTACCCGACTCCTGGCGGGTGCATTAACCCTGGTATTTTTCGTCTATCTGTTCGTAAATACCGGCATGGTGACCGGCCTGCTCCCGGTCGTCGGCGTACCCCTGCCACTGGTCAGCTACGGCGGCACCTCGCTGGTGACCCTGATGGCGGGCTTCGGTATGCTGATGTCCATTCACACACACCGCAGATTGCTGCCGACCTGATGAAGTATCTAAGCACGCTATTGATCTCCCTGTTGTTGGCGACTGTTGCCGGAAACGCCTGGTCGAAACCCCCCGACCAGCTACGCGAGGAATTCATCGACCGGATGGTCACGAAACACGGCTTTGCCAGAGACGACGTGAGGCGAACGCTTTACCAGGCGCATCTGCAAAGACCGATCCTGGAGGCCATCTCACGCCCTGCCGAAAAACGCCTGAACTGGAGCCAATACCGCAACATTTTCGTGACACCGTCACGCATCGACGGTGGCGTCGCCTTCTGGCGCCGACATGCCGACGTGTTGCGCCGCGCCGAGGAGCGCTACGGCGTACCGGCACATATCATCGTCGCCATACTCGGCGTCGAGACGCGTTATGGCGCACATACCGGCAACCACAAGGTGCTCGACGCCCTGCATACCCTGGGTTTTCATTATCCGCGACGTGGCAAATTCTTCCGTGAGCAGCTCAGCCATTTCCTGCGTTTCGCGCGCGAGGAAAACATCCCCGCAACGGTGCCGACAGGCTCATATGCCGGCGCCATGGGCATGCCGCAATTCATGCCCGACAGCTTCCGCATCTACGCGGTCGATTTCGACGGCGACGGTCGGCGCGACATCTGGCAAAACCCGGCCGACGTCATCGGCAGCGTCGCCAACTATTTCGTCGAAAAAGGCAAGTGGAAAAGAGGTGGTGCCGTCACCAGTCCGGCAAAAGGCGTCACGACCGAACACCAGCGCTTTATCGACGCCGGCGCCAAACCGAGCCTAGCCGCCGAAAAACTGCGTGCCGCCGGTATCGTCTCGGATGTTTTGAACAACACCGACGGCAAGGCCGCACTGATCGATTTCGAAACCCATGACGGCAAAGAATATTGGGTGGGCCTAGACAATTTTTACGCCATCATGCGCTACAACCCGCGCACCAAATACGCCATGGCGGTCTATCAGCTCAGCGAGGCAATCCGCGAGCGCTACCAGCAGGTCGCAACGGCGCAGAGTGCCGGCTGACAAGCGATGCGGCGGCGTCACCCACTCAACGCTCGACTGGCCCTTCTGTTGCCATTCGGCTTGGCGCTGACCCTACTCAGCGGTTGCGGCACCCGCGTTGCAGTAGAGCGTGACGGGCCGGGAAGCCGCGACGTCAGTCAAGTACCGGATGCGGTGCCTCGGGTCGAACCCATCAGCCGCGGCGGCAATCCGGAAAGCTATGTGGTCTTCGGTAAGCGCTATTATCCGATGAAGACCAGCCTGGGTTATGTGGAGCGCGGTATCGCATCCTGGTACGGCAGCAAATTTCACGGCCGCAAGACCTCCAACGGCGAAGTCTACGATATGTACCGCATGACGGCGGCACACAAGACGCTACCGCTGCCGACCTTTGTCAAAGTCACCAATCTGGAGAACGGTCGTCAGGTGGTCCTGCGTGTCAACGACCGCGGCCCTTTCCACAGCAACCGCATCATCGACCTGTCCTATGCTGCGGCATCGCGTATCGGCATGCTCGGCAAGGGCACGGCCCTGGTCGAGGTGAGGGCCATCGACCCGCGCGCACCGCAACCCCGCATCGCCCGGACAACGCCGACACAGGCGGTGCAACCGCCACGACGGCCTGCCGCCCAAGCCACTCCCGCACCACGCATTTTCTTGCAAGCCGGGGCGTTCAGCAGCAACTTCAACGCCGAACGTCTGCGTAGCCGGCTCGAAAACGGGTTATCGCGCAGCGTCCGTATTGCCGCCAGCGGCACGGTCCATCGGGTGCAGGTCGGCCCGCTGGCCTCGGTCGAGATCGCCGATCAAGTCGCCGCAGAGCTTGCCGGCCTTGGTGTCGCCGAGCCGCTGGTCGTAATCGACTGACGACAATCCGCCCCGGCGGCTGGCGTCCCGTCCGGTTGATTCGCACGCTTTCGGAGTCCGGGAAACGTCGCGACAAGGCGTGGCCCGCAGGTAATATTCAATGCTATTGCCAAGAGCGACGGCCATTGCCGGCGAACCGCGCCTTGCCAACAGCCTTGGCTGACACGTTGAAGTGATGTGAATTAACCGGACAGGACACTAGAATGCCGCGTTAAAACAGTAAACCGTGAACCATTCGGCAGCTCCGACACACCAATACAGCATCGAAAACCTTATCCTTCAACGTTTTTTGAGCTGTTGTCTCTAGGAAAGTCGTACCGTGCACAAGATCATTTCCGCCATTGCCCTTGTTTCAACCCTCGCCTCCGCCACGGCATCGGCCGTCGTACCGGCACCGGCGCCGCCGTCGGTCGCTGCGACCGGTTATCTGCTGGTCGACATGGACAGCGACACGGTGTTGGCGGCACGCGATGCCGATCAACGGCTCGAACCGGCCAGTCTGACCAAAATCATGACCGCGCACATCGTGTTCCGCGAGATACGTGACGGCTCGGTAAAGCTGACCGACCAGGTCCTGGTCAGCGAAAAAGCATGGCGCACGCCCGGCTCGCGGATGTTCATCGAGGTCAACAAACGGGTATCGGTCGAAGACCTGCTCAAAGGCCTGATCATCCAGTCCGGTAACGACGCCAGCGTCGCGCTGGCCGAGCATGTCGCCGGTAGCGAGGATGCCTTCGTCAATCTGATGAATCAGCATGCGCAGCGCCTGGGGATGAAAGGCACCCACTTCGTCAATGCCACCGGCTTGCCGCACGAGAACCACTACACCACGCCGGAGGACATCGCACGGGTCGCCGAAGCCACCATCCGCGAATTTCCCGACTTCTACGAACTATATTCGGTAAAAGAGTTCACCTTCAACGATATCCGCCAGCACAACCGCAACACCTTGTTATGGCGCGACGATTCGGTCGACGGCGTCAAGACCGGGCACACCGAGGCCGCGGGCTACTGCCTCGTCTCCTCGGCCAAACGCGACAACATGCGGCTGATCTCGGTGGTGATGGGCACCAAGAGCGAAAACGCCCGCGCCAAGGAAAGCCAATCGCTACTCAACTACGGTTTTCGCTTTTTCGAGACACACCGGCTCTACGGAGCCGGCGATCGCCTGACCCGAACCCGTGTCTGGCTGGGCGAAAACGAGCAGGTCTCGCTCGGGTTGGCGGCGGATCTGCACGTCACCATCCCACGCCAACACTATGACAAGCTGGATGCACGGACCGAGATTCGACCTCAGTTGCGTGCACCGCTCGATCAGGGCCAAACGGTCGGCGAGGTCGTGGTGGAACTGGACGGCGAGGTGATCGCGCGCGAACCGCTGGTCGCATTGGAAGCCGTTGCCGAAGGTGGTATCTGGCGCACCGTGGTCGATAATGTGCTGATGCTGCTGGAGTGATTTCTTGAGCGATACCCTACTGGCCTACTTGAACGGCGAATACCTGCCGCGCGCGGAGGCCCGACTGCCGATCACCGACCGCGGTTTGTTGTTCGGCGACAGTGTATATGAGGTTGTCCCGGCCTATGGCGGCATACCCTTTCGTGTATCCCATCACCTCGAGCGCCTCGATCGCAGCCTGAACGCCATACGGATGCGGAACCCACTCAGCCACGCGCAATGGCGGACCGTGTTCGAACGCCTGACCGCACAATCACCCGGGCAAGACCAGTCCATCTATCTTCAGGTCACGCGCGGTGCCTATCCGACCCGTAGCCATGTCATTCCGAACGAGGTGAAGTCCAATGTATTGGCCTTTATCAGCCTCAAGCGACCACGCGACGAGGCATCGGTGCAACGCGGCATTCGGGCAATCACACTGGACGACATCCGCTGGCACCGCTGCGATATCAAGGCCACCGCATTACTGGCGAACGTACTGGCACGCGCCCAGGCCCGCGACGAAGGCGCCGACGAGGCGATCCTGATCCGCGACGGTGCGGCCATGGAAGGCACTGCGAGCAATCTTTTTATCGTCAACGACAGTCTGCTGATCACGCCCCCGGACAGCGATGAACTCCTGTCCGGCATTACCCGCGACCTGGTGCTGGAACTGGCGCGCGAGTCCAGCATACCCTACGCGCAGGCGAGTATCGCTCTATCCGATCTCGAAACGGCCGACGAGATCTGGTTGACCAGTTCGACCCGCGAGGTCGCCGCGGTGGTCGAACTCAACGGCCGACCGGTCGGCGACGGCCGACCCGGCGCGCTGTGGCACCACATGGACGCGCTGTTTCAGGCCTGCAAGGCCCGCCTGCGGGCCGGTGGAGATTGCCATGTCGAATGATCAAGCCGAGGGTTTCCAATTTCCCTGCGATTTCGAAATCAAGGCGATGGGCCTCGACGACGGCAACTTCCATGAGGTGGTCATCGAAATCATCCGCCGCCACAGCGCCGACATCCGCGTCGACAGCCTGCGCCAACGCGCCAGCCGCGGCGGCAAATACGTCTCGGTCAGCATCGTCATCGAGGCCCAAAGCCGCGAGCAGTTGGATGCGATCTATGACGATCTCACCGCCCATGACAGGGTATTGATGCGCCTTTAGCGCGGATTCGTCACCCAATGGACGCCCGCCCATTTACACCGCAACCACGTACATGTCGGCACCAACGCTGATCGTCCGCCGCCTCGGCCTGCGCCCCTACGAAGCCACTTGGCAGGCAATGCGCGCCTTCACCGACGAACGCGGACCGGATACGACATCCGAACTATGGATCGTTGAGCATCCGCCGGTGTTCACCCAGGGACAGGCCGGCAAGGCCGAACACCTGTTGGCGCCGGGCGATATCCCGGTGGTGCAAACCGACCGCGGCGGACAAGTGACCTACCACGGTCCCGGCCAACTCGTGATCTATTTATTGATCGCGCTGCGCGAGGCCGGTATCGGCATTCGCCGTCTGGTTACGCTGATGGAACAATCGATCATCGCACTACTTGCAGAACACGGCATTGAAGCCGAAGCCAGAGCCGATGCACCGGGCGTCTACGTCGACGGCAAAAAGATCGCATCGCTCGGACTGCGCGTCAGAAGAGGCTGCACTTACCACGGCTTGGCATTGAATGTCAGCAACGACCTCACGCCTTTTGCACTCATCAATCCCTGCGGATACGCCGGTCTCGAGGTCACCAGCATGGCACAGCTCGGCATCGACGATGGCATCGACACCTCGGGAACGGCGCTGGCTGATCTTCTGGCCGATGCATTGGGATACGCGCTGAGCACCGAATGATCATCAAGCGCTCCGCTTATCAACCATTTCCTCCGACAACAATAGCGTTTGTTCACCATCGTCGGGCAAGGATTCGAAACGACGGACAACAGTCTCCTGCAACAAAGGCGGCGCGCCGATCAGGCTTTTTCCTCCGGATGCCGCATTGATCAGGACACGTCCGCGATCGACCCGACCGCGAACGCGACGCAGCAGACCTTTCGTCTTCACGCATTTTCCTCGCATGCCGCCAAACGCACCAAACAAGAGCCCCACCATAGTGCATGGCTGCATTTGAAGTCCTCACATCAATTGTTTAGGCTTTGAACGATTACCAGCAGTAAAGCGACACTCACTTATGTGTGGCATTTGCGGTGACATCCGCTTCGACGACACACCGCCGTCACTGAATGCGGTAGCCGATATGAACCGCGTGCTGTTCCCGCGCGGCCCCGACGGGAGCGGGGTTTTCCAGTCCCGACATCTCGCTGTCGGCCACCAGCGCCTGAAAATCCTCGATCTGAGCGAACACGCCCAGCAGCCGATGATCGACAACGCTCTGGGCCTGGGCATTGTATTCAATGGCTGTATATACAACTTTCGCGACCTGCGGGTACAGCTTCGCGGAATGGGTTATCAATTCTTTTCGGATGGCGACACCGAGGTAATCCTCAAGGCCTACGACGCCTGGGGTATCGACTGCGTCGATCATTTTCTCGGGATGTTCGCGTTCGCCATTTGGGAACGCGACTCGGGACGGGTGGTCTTGGCGCGGGATCGCCTCGGCATCAAACCGTTGTATTACACCGAGACCGACAACGGCCTGCGTTTCGCATCGACGCTGCCGGCCTTGCTGGCCACCGACGGCATCGATACCGATATCGACCCGGTCGCCTTGCATCACTACATGAGCTTTCATGCCGTAGTGCCGGCACCGCATACCATCATCCGGGGCATACGCAAGCTGCCACCGGCGACCGTACGTATTATCGAACGTGACGGCCGCAGCCGCGACCATCGCTACTGGCGCCTGCATTATGGTCAGCGCCCCGAAGAACGGGACCTCAGCTACGAGGATTGGCAGGAGATTACGCTTGACGCACTGCGCACCGCGGTCGAACGCCGTTTGGTTGCCGATGTGCCGGTCGGCGTGTTGCTATCCGGCGGTCTCGATTCCAGCCTGATCGTCGGCCTGCTCGCCGAGCAGGGGCAGCGCGGCCTGAATACATTTTCGGTCGGCTTCGAGTCGGTCGATGAAGAAAAAGGCGACGAGTTCGAATACTCCGACATTATCGCCCGTCACTTCGCGACCGACCATCACCAGATCCGGGTCGACTCGACGACGCTGCTGCCGGCACTCAAACACTGCATCGACGCGATGAGCGAACCGATGGTGAGCCACGACGTCATCGGCTTCTACCTGCTGTCACAACGCGTCGCCGAGTACGTCAAAGTGGTGCAAAGCGGACAGGGCGCCGATGAGGTGTTTGCCGGCTACCACTGGTATCCACCCTTACTCGACAGCGCCAAGCCGGTCGATGACTATGCCAAGGTGTTTTTCGATCGCGACCATACCGAGTACACCGATGCGATCAGACCGGAGTACGTTTCCGACGACTTCAGCCGAACATTTGTCGACAACCACTTCGAGACGCCCGGAGCACAACGGGCGATCGACAAGGCCCTACGCCTCGATACCCAGATCATGCTGGTCGATGACCCGGTCAAGCGGGTCGATAACATGACCATGGCCTGGGGCCTGGAAGCACGCGTACCCTTTCTCGACCACGAACTGGTCGAACTCGCCGCGCGCATCCCGGCCGAATTCAAAACCGCATCGGACGGTAAGGGCGTGCTCAAGGAAGCCGCACGCTCGGTCATACCCGAGGCGGTGATCGATCGGCCAAAAGGCTATTTCCCCGTACCGGCGTTGAAGTATCTCGATGGCGAATATCTGGCCTTCGTACAAGACGTCCTGGCCGAACCGGCAGCCCGTGAACGAGGCCTGTTCCGAGAGGACTATGTCGCCCATCTGATGCGTGAACCGAAGGAACACATCACACCATTACGCGGCTCCAAGGTTTGGCAGATCGCGCTCCTGGAACTCTGGCTCCAACAACATGGAATTTAGACCGAGCCTATGAACAAAGAACAACGCTACCGCACACGCCTGGCCCGCAGTCGCTCTCTCAGCGTGTTGGGCAACAACGAAGCCCAGACACCGAACAATACGCCGAGCATGAAAGAGAACGCGATCGTCGATTGCGGATGGGGACGCCTGATCTTCGCTCAGACCTTCCGCGACAATCGCAAACTGGCCGATGCCCTCCTCGCCGAAACCCCCGGCAAGCGAGACATCGCCTTTTACGTCAGCGACCCGCACGTGCTGCTGGCACTGGAACCTCACAATCTGTTCCTCGACCCTTCGCATACGTACCGACTTTGGCTCGACCGTTACAAGGCCCCGCACCTGAGACCACGCGGCTTTACGATACGCCTGATGAACAGTCACGACGATGCGCAGTTGCTGCACCGTGTCTATCTATCACGTCAGATGATCCCACCGCCGGTCGAGTTCATATGGTCGAATCGCACCTCGCGGACGGTACAGTTTTTCGTCGCCGCCGATACCCATACCGATGAAATCATCGGAGCCGCCACGGGTATCGATCACGTCGAAGCCTTCCACGATCCGGAAAAAGGTGCCAGCCTCTGGGCCCTCGCGGTCGATCCTCAGGCACGCCATCCCGGGGTCGGTCAGGCACTCGTTCGCCACATGGCCGAATACTTCATTGCGCGTGGACGCGATTATCTCGACCTATCGGTATTCCACGACAACCGCGAGGCAATTCGACTCTACGAGCGACTCAAGTTCAAACGCATCAACGTGTTTACGGTGAAAAACAAAAACTCCTTCAACGAGCCGCTGTTTATCGGTGAACAACCCCAGGAAAAACTCAACCCCTACGCCAAGATCATCGTGCGCGAGGCCCAACGGCGCGGCATCAGTGTCGATGTATTGGACGCCGAAGCCGGTTTCTTCGAATTATCGCTGGGCGGTCGCACCATCGCCTGCCGCGAATCCCTAAGTGAACTCACTACCTCGATCGCAATGAGTCGCTGCGACGACAAAGCAGTCACCCATCGCATTCTCAAACACGCCAAATTACGCGTACCGGCACAGATGACCGTAACCGAGATTGCGCAGGCAGAAGGCTTTCTCGACCAATTCCACAGCATCGTGGTCAAACCGGCACGAGGCGAGCAAGGCGTCGGCATCAGTGTCGATGTCCGCGACTACCCGACGCTGCATAAGGCCATCGATGACGCACGGAAGTACTGCGATGTGGTGCTGCTCGAAGAATATGTCCAGGGGGCCGACCTGAGAATCATCGTGATCAATGGCGAGGTGGTGGCGGCCGCGACCCGCCGGCCTCCGCGGATACAAGGCACCGGCCAAGCCTCGATACGCGAACTCATCGAGAAACAGAGCCGGCGACGCGAGGCCGCGACCGACGGCGAGAGCAGCATACCGGTCGACGGCGAGACCGAACGTTGTGTGCAGGACGCCGGCTACAAACTCGACGATACACTGCCCTACGGTGAATATCTGACCGTACGCAAAACCGCCAATCTGCATACCGGCGGAACCATCCATGACGTCACCGCCAAGCTCCATCCAACCCTGACGAAGGCCGCGATCGATGCTGCCGTAGCGATCAATATCCCGGTCACCGGACTGGATTTCATCGTCCCCGACCCAGGCAAGGAAGATTACGCGATTATCGAAGCCAACGAACGTCCGGGATTGGCCAATCATGAACCGCAACCGACCGCTGAACGCTTTATCGACCTGCTGTTCCCGAACACCGTAGGTCATTAGTGTCCTGTCGGGTTAACTCGCACCGCTTTTCGCATACCGACCACGGGAAACACCGTTACGGCGTTGCACCCCCTGGCAATATGTCGAATATTACCGGCGAAACGCGGCCTGTTGCGACGTTCCCCTTAGCCCGCCTATTGCACGAAGGCGGAGCCGGTATGCTTGAGAAGATCCGAGTGATCAAACATTCGCACATCGATTTACTCTCAATGGCGCGGATACCCTTTGTCCTATTCGGTTTTGTGGAAGAGCCGACGTCGCATCTCGGGCGATCACCCGACCCGCTTAGCCGGCTCTCCCACAAAATCCGAATCCTTCGTGCAATAGGCGGGTTAGGCTCTGCAATCATGCGAATCAACCGGGCAGGACACGAGTTATGAAAACCATAGCGATCGACCAAACCTACGTGCAGGACGTTCTGTTCCGCCTACTGAACACACCCAGCCCGAGCGGCTACACCGACCGTGCCGTGCATCTGGTTGCCGACGAACTGGAAAAGCTGAGCGTACCTACGGAACTCACCCGACGAGGCGCCATTCGCGCAACACTCAAAGGCGAGCGCAGCAGCCCCGATCGCGCCATCGTGGCACATATCGACACCCTGGGAGCGATGGTCAAAGGCCTTAAGACCAACGGTCGCGCCGAACTCGTACCGATTGGTCACTGGAATGCACGCTTCGCCGAGGGCGCGCGGGTCACATTATTCACCGACATGAGTTCGCATCGCGGCACCATCCTTCCGCTGAAGGCCTCCGGACACACCTTCGCCGACGCAGTCGACAAACAACCTTCCGAATGGGCAAACGTTGAACTGCGGATCGATGAGCCATGCGACTCTCGCGACGATCTGATGCGCCTTGGGGTGCATATCGGTGATTTTATCGCCATCGACCCCCAACCCGAGGTGATGGAAAACGGCTATATCGTATCGCGTCATCTCGACGACAAGGCTGGCGCCGCCGTACTACTGGGCGCCATCAAGGCGATTGTCGAAAACGATGTCGTTCTACCGGTCGACTGCCATCCTTTGTTCACCATCTCCGAGGAGGTCGGCTCCGGCGCGTCCGCCGCGTTACATCAGGATGTCGCCGAGATGCTCACGCTGGACAATGGCACGACTGCCCCGGGACAAAACTCGAGCGAATTCGGCGTCACCATTTGCATGGCGGACATGAGCGGGCCGTTCGACTACCATCTCACGCACTACATGATCCGTTTGTGCCAAGAGTTTCAGATACCCTATCAACGCGACGTGTTCCGCTACT
Organism: Chromatiales bacterium; assembly: GCA_028280505.1. Taxonomy (GTDB): domain Bacteria; phylum Pseudomonadota; class Gammaproteobacteria; order Chromatiales; family Chromatiaceae; genus Thiosocius. The sequence continues at coordinate 41,438 of JANQLO010000048.1, forward strand.
ACCGCTCGGACAGCGCCGCAGCGGTCGAGGCCGGCGCCGATCTGCGAACGGCACTGGCGACCTTCGGCGTCGATGCCTCGCATGGTTGGGAGCGGATTCATTGGAATGCATTGGAATCACTCACCCGCCTGGTTACTGTCTACATGCAGTCACCGCCGTTGTTCTTGCGCGATCATGAAGACATGGGCCCGCGCACCGGATTCCCGATGTTACCGGGCTAATTGAGTTTCAAACGGGCAGGCTTTTGCAGCAGACACTGCACCACGTCGATATGACGGGCGCGGAAGCCTGCCTCGCAGAACACCAGATAGTACTGCCATAGGCGTCGAAAGCGTTCGTCGTAGCCATTGTCTTCAAGCCAATCTTCACAACGATTGAAGGCACGATACCAATGCCCCAACGTCGCCGCATAATCCTGCCCGAAGCCGTCCATTGCCCCCAGCGTCAAACCGACCTCGGCGCCGATTTGTCGCAAATGGGTTTTGGTCGGCAACATACCGCCAGGAAAGATATGGGTCTGAATGAAACCACCGGGCGTCGACGCATAGCGTTCGAAACGATCTTCGGCAATCGTGATCACCTGCAACCCGGCACGCCCACCGGGCTTGAGACAACGCGCCAGGGTTTCGAAGTATCCCAGCCAGTATTCTTGACCAACCGCCTCGAACATCTCAATCGACGCGATATGGTCGACCCGGATATCCACATCGCGATAATCGCGCAAGACGAACGTCACACGGTCTTGCAAACCGGCCTCGCGAATATGCTGCTGCGCATAGGCCAACTGCTCAGCCGACAGCGTAATGCCGGTCACTCGCGCACCACGCCGGGCGGCGTATTCGGCAAACCCGCCCCAGCCGCAACCAATCTCGAGGATATGTTCACCCGGCTGGGGATCGATGAGTTCGAATAGATGTTGATACTTGCGTGTCTGGCCCTCGGTCAAGGTGCTACCTTGATCGAACAGCGCTGACGAATAGGTCATGCTGTTGTCGAGCCATTGCGCATAAAAATCGTTACCCAGATCGTAATGCGCAGAAATGTTGCGTCGGCTGCCGTTGCGAGTATTACGATTCATACGGTGTCGCAAACTGACCAGCGCCTGCGCAAGACCACTTCGGGCATCGCTTCCGGCATAGGCATCCAGATTCAAAGCCAACAACTCGAGCAATGCCGCCGGTTCGGGCGAATCCCAATCTTGGGCGATGAAGGCTTCCCCGAAGCCGAGATCGCCACGCCAAAACAGACGGCGCAGTAATGCCGCCGGTCGGCGGATGTCGATTTCGCCGCTCGGGCCCGGCTCACTACCCTGCAGCAGAAAAGGCTTGCTACGACCGATCCTGACTCGCAGGCTGCCACGGCGCAGCCGGGCCAGATGATCGACCAATCGACGATGATGCCAGGGCATCGCGGCAATCGCCGGGAGTTGGAGTGCCAGAGAAGCGCTTTCGGAACGCATATCAACTCACCTCATCGAGTGGCGGCGCCGGCTTGCGATGGAAACGGGCGCCTTTTAACCAGATTTTCAAGGCCTGCCAGTGGATGGCAGACAAGACTTTCAATGTCTGAACGGGGACGCGCAGAACCTCGCGCAAAAGCTCACTACTGCGAAACGGCCGACGCCTTCCGGTCTGGGTCGCCACCAGCATCAGACGATTTTTTTGGAATTCGCGAATGACCACACATAATTTGTCGCCGGGCCGCGACAAGCGAAACTCGTACGCGGCATCCATATCGATGAAGGGCGACACATGGAAATCCTTGAGATGACGTTGACGCAGTGGCCAACCTGCATCGGTCACATCCGACTTGAGTAGATAACAATGACGCTCACCGAAAGTGTTGCGTACCTCGGCAATCACCGCGGCGGGCTCACCTTCCGGTGTTTCGCAGAACCAAAGGCTGAGCGGATTGAACCCCCAGCCGAAAACACGCGGCATACACAACAGTCGGATTTTTAGATGTTTGCCGTCTATCCCGGCCTCTTCAAGTACCTGCTCTGCCCAGCCGCGCAAATCCCGTGTCCCGTGCGGTAAGTGATCGGCATCGTAAAAACTGATGACATTGAAACGATTGCGTGAAAACAACGCGGTCGACGCGGCGACACCGTCGATCGCATCGATATCGAAGAGCAAACTGAACACACGGTAACGAAAACGGTAGCAAGCGGTGCTGAAACGTTGGTGCATCACTTCGGCGCGATACAACGCGGCCATGTCGGAAGTCACGCTCATGCCGCTTGTCCGACCAACTGAGGTACCAGCGTTAGCTCCCGCGACGCATTCATCTGTTCGGCCCAGGGCACGGCAGCCCCCAGGGCCTGTGCGACTTCGACACCCGACCGCATACCGTCCTCATGAAAACCATAACCGGTCCAGGCCCCGGCGAACCAGACCCGACGACGCCCCTGAATCCGATGAAGCTGCTTTTGCGCAGTCAGCGCATCCAGACCAAAGACCGGGTGCTGGTACTCGTATTCTGCGATGACGCTATCGGCAGACGGTTCTCGCAACGGATTGAGGCTCACGAAGTAGTTGTTCGATGTCGCCAAGCGCTGCAAGGAATTCATCCAGTACGTGACACTGACGGCGGACGACGAGTCGACGTGAGATTCGCTCAGGTAATTCCATGACGACCACACACGCCGCTCGATGGGCATCAATGCCGGATCACGATGCAGCAACACCCGGTTGGCCTGGTAGGGTATGGCACCGAGCAACGCACGCTCATTGGGTGACGGGTCGGTCAGGATACGCAGCGCCTGATCACTGTGACAGGCCAGTACCGCAGTATCGAATTCCACCCGAGAACCGTCGGCCAGCATGAGGTCGACCACGTCGTCACGTCGCCGCAGGCCGGTCACCGCCGTTCCGCTACGCACCCGATGACCGAGGTCATCGATCAGGCGATTCACATAGCGACTGGCCCCACCGTCGACGGTCAACCACTGCGGGCGGTCGCGCAACTGTATCAGACCGTGGTTGGCAAAAAAACGCAGAAAGCTGATCGCGGGAAAATGCCCTATCTCACCACGCGGACAAGACCAGATCGCCGCAGCCATCGGGTAGAGATAGGTTTCGCGAAATGTCTTGTCCAAGCCACCACGATCCAGGAATTCGTCAAGGGAAAGGTCTGCTGACGGCGGTGCGTGTGATGCCTTTTGCGCTAGGCGGTTGAACCGCAAAATGCTGAGCAACACCCCCCAGAAACTCGTCCGAAGAATATTGCGCCTTTGGCCGAAAAGTCCGTTTAGATCACTGCCGGCATATTCCATGCGTCCCCCGTCGAACGAAGCAGAGAAGGACATATCGGTGGGACAAGCCTCGATGCCGAGATGCTCGAACAGCGAACTCAGCAAGGGGTAATTGGGACGATTGAACACCATAAAACCGGTATCAATCCGGAGTGCTCCCCATTCGTCCTCGACCAGTGCGGTGTTGGTATGGCCGCCGCATCTTTGATCAGCTTCGAACAATGTCACCTCGGCATGGTTTCGTAACAACCAGGCTGTTATTGCGCCGCTCACCCCACTGCCAACAACGGCCACTCGTCTGTTTTTGTTCACATAGGTATCCAATAAGTAGGTGTTTTATTGCAAATAAACTCTACGATTGCTATACATAATCTAAACAATGCGAACAAAAAAACAAGGTATACCACATGAAACCAGTACATTTATCGGTCAAAGTATTGACAATACTTGGTTTTTTTGGATTCGGATCGGCAAATGCGAGTAGCGATACGCCGACGGGACACCTGCTCGACCACGACGTTCGCCTGCTGGGTAGCGACCAAACGGTCAATCTCAAAGAGGCTTACGCAGGTAAGGTGGTTTTGATCGTTAACACTGCTAGTAAGTGCGCATTTACTAACCAATACGAAGGTCTGGAAGCGCTATATGACCGTTACAAAGACCGGGGCTTGGTCGTACTCGGCTTCCCGTCCAACGACTTCGGCGGACAAGAACCGGGCACAGAAAAGCAGATCCAGAAGTTCTGCCGCCTGACTTATAGTGTTGAATTTCCGATGTTCGCCAAGACAAATGTCGCCAAAGGCAGCGCCGCCCCCCTGTTCAGCGGCTTGGCTGAGGCCTCCGGTCGCTACCCCAAGTGGAACTTTCATAAATATCTGATCGATCGTGACGGGCGCATGGTCGACAACTTTCTCAGCTGGACCAAACCACAGGATAATGCCGTCGTCGATGCGATCGAGGCGGTTCTGTGAATGACCCGGAGGTCGAGCGGCGATGGCAACGAGAACGTTATTGGCTCGGGCATGCCGGACTGATTCCTTTTCTACTGTGCGTAGCAATCCTGCTTACCGTTTCGGATCCGGCATGGCGCACGATGGCGATCGACCTGCTGCGCTACTACTCCGCAGTCATTGCCGGTTTCCTGGGTGCGGTCCATTGGGGCGCGGCCGCCGATCCGCGCGACGCATTGCGGCACGCCCGTCTGCGTTGGGGGATCATGCCCGCGCTGCTCGCATGGACGTTATTGATCCTGCCACCGGAGTATGCGTTCGTCGGCTTCGCCGCATTGTTTACCTTGATTCTCGGCGTCGATCGTTACCTGTTGCCGATTCTCGACGACGCCTACCGCGCGCTGAGGCTGAGACTATCGATCATCGTGATCGTCAGCTTGGTCGCAGCGGCAGTGGCCCCACCGGCATGAACAAACGACAGGCACCGCGCCATCGACAACGAAGAGGCATAACGACATGACACTCGCAACAAATGAGGCCAATGGCGCTTACCGCATCGGTGCGGTCGCCCGTCTTACCGGCATTTCACCGGACACGCTGCGTATCTGGGAACGGCGCTACGACATCGTCGAACCCGAGCGCACTCCCAAAGGCGGACGCCTGTACAGCCAGCAGGATGTCACCCGCCTGACCATGATCAAGACCCTGGTCGATCAAGGTCATGCCATCAGTACCGTAGCCAACTTGTCGGTGGAAGAACTCAACCGTCGCCTGAATATGGCGCAACCGAGCAATCTGCCAACGCCGGGTACCGGGCAACATGAGGTCTGCGTCATCGGTCAAGCGATCTCCGTGCGTGCCTGCAATACCGAAAACCTGCCCGACGGACTGGAGCTCGCGGGGGCCTATACCGACCTCGGCGCGTTCCTCGAGGACGAAACCGAGTGCGACACCTTGGTGATCGAACTGCCATTCCTGGATCGCGAGATCGCACGCAACCTGAATTCGACCGAACTGCGTAAACGCGCCCAGCGGATCATCGTGATTTACGCCTTCAGCCCAGCGAACATCGTCAGTCAGTTGCAACGCTATGGCCTACAAACCCTGCGTGCGCCCGTCGCGCTCGATCACATCTGGCAACATTGTCAGCTCAACCAAACCCGGCAGGTCGATTGGCGCCCACCGGATTGGGATCCTCGGGTGGCGAGCGACGAGCCTATACCGCCAACCCGGTTCAGTAACGAACAGCTGGTCTATCTGTCCGGCGTAACCACCACGCTGGAATGCGAATGCCCGCATCACATGGCCAATATCATCGAACAGCTCGCTGCATTCGAGGAATACAGTGCACGCTGCGAAGTGGCGAGTAGCCAAGACGCCGCATTACACGGCTACCTGCATCAAATGACGGCACGGGCACGCTGGCTCATGGAAGTGGCTTTGGAACGGTTGGCCGAGGTCGAGAACATACAGCTTTCAGACAATAGCTGACCGTCAGCCACAACCGACATTCCCAATCGACCCGGTTTAAGAACAGAATCGATCAAGAACGGTGCTGCCCGGCCGCTACGCAGCATGCCCGACGGAAAACGGCGAATGTCGTCATAGTCACAACACAGACCTCGAAAGCCGTCTATAACTATTCGGGCAACCCGACACATTCCATCGACACCACAGGACGGTGTGGTGTTTCGGGATCACCGGCAAGGCATCGGCAACAGGAATTTCGGATGACGACCAAATCAGCTCCGGGCTCAGCGTTCGGCTACCCCGAACCAAGCGCAAGTACGCATTACCATGGCGACCTGCGCAAAGGCGCCTATCTGCGCCGGCGTGCAGACTACCAGTTACAAGCGCAATCGACGCCCACCGGGCAGGCCGGAGAAACCGACGAACTGCGGCAAGCGCAGGCAGCCGAACCGATCCAGGCCCGCTGAGCCAACTACTTGACGCTGCCCCAGGCTTCGAGGGCACGTAGACGACTGGCCTTGAGGTCGACCAGCGGCGTCGGGTAATCGCGTCCCAGCTTCAGCCTCGCTGTCGCAAGCACATCTGCCGGTGCAGTCCAGGGCTGATGTATCCATTTCGTTGGCAAACGGGCCAACTCCGGCACCCAACGGCGGACGTAATCACCTTCCACGTCGAACTTCTGTCCTTGGGTCACCGGATTGAACACTCTGAAATAAGGTGCCGCATCGGCACCACAGCCCGCGGTCCATTGCCAACCCAGGGTGTTATTGGCGAGATCGGCGTCGACCAAAGTATCCCAGAACCACCGCGCACCGGCCTGCCAGGGCAGCAGTAGATTCTTGGTCAAAAAGGACGCCACCACCATTCGCACCCGATTGTGCATCCAACCGGTCGCCCATAGCTGACGCATGCCGGCATCGATCAATGGAATACCGGTCTTACCTCGCTGCCAGGCAGCAAGCGCCGCCGGGTCGTCGCGCCACGGAAAATCGTCGAAGCGATTGTCGAGGGGCGTATCCGCGGTCTGTGGAAAATGAAACAACAAATGGTGGGCGAACTCACGCCAACCTAATTCACGCAAAAAAGCACCGGCGTCCGCCTTGACACCCTGGCACGCATACACAAGCTCGCGTGGACCGAGTTGGCCAAAATGCAAATAAGGTGATAAACGCGAAACCTCATCGCGATCCGGTCGATCCCGTCCATCGCCGTAATGGCGCAAACCGCCGGCCACGAAATCGTCAAGACGGGCTTCTGCACCGCCCCGGGTCGCCGTCCAAGCGGCATGCATACCCTGATCCCAAGGCAATTTGGGTAATAGACCAAGCGCTTCCAGGCGTACGCCACCGAGACCGCGCCCCGATCGCCAAGACACTGACGGCACCCCGCTCGGTGCGCTCGGCAGCCCTTGGGCGAGCAGCTTCTTCCAGAAAGGGGTGAAAACCCGCAAGGGGCCACCCGCGTTTTTCTGTATCTCCCAGGGCTCGAACAACAATGCGGCATTCGCGCTTTCGGCATGAATGCCGTGAGCGCGCAGCGCCTCCTTGACCTCGCTGTCACGCGCGATAATGGCTGGCTCGTACAGCCGATTCCAATAGACGGCATCGGCACCCGTCCGCTCGATCAATTCAAAAAGCGTTTTCCGGCTGGCGCCCGTGCGCAACAGCAAGCGGCCGTCGAGTTGTCGATCGAGATCGGCCAACGCATGGTGCAACCACCAGTTCGACGCCGCACCCGGTTGCCAGGGCAACGCTTCGTCCAGCGCATGAATGTAGACCGGCAGAATCCGCTCATACCGCGCAGCCGCGATAGCCAAGGCCGGATTGTCGTTCAGTCTCAGATCGCGCCGGAACCAGACGATGGCCGTTGACACAGGCCGTCAACGAGTCGGCGGCTGAGTCGCAAGCATCGAGGGACGGGCAGAAAAGGCGGCGTGCCAATCCGCCAGATGCGGCCGTTCGGCTCGCCACTCGCCGACCGCACCGCGCAAATCCAAATACGAAAGCGCGACAGCCAGGGTAATGGTGCCGAGATCGACCCGATCTCCGAGCACGTCGGTTTGCTGTTCCAATTGATCGAGCGAACGCGTGATGGCGCGTCGCTTGAGATCCAGCCACCAGTCCCAACTCAGCGCTTGCGGCCGCTTCCGGCACTCGACAAAAATCAACACGGCACAATCCAGGATGCCATCACCGAGCGCTTGCTCTCGCAGCACAGTCCAACGCATGTCGTCATTCGGAATCATGCGTTGGCCGGCATGCATCTGGTCGAGGTATTCGCAAATCACCGGGCTGTCGTACAGCACTTGATCGTCGTCGGTCACCAAGGTTGGAACCATCGACAACGGATTCTGGCCGGTCAGCGCCGACGGCTCCGACCAACCGTCTATGGTTTCGATCTCGACCCGATCGTCGAGCCCGGTCTCGTGTAACAGCACGGTCACCTTGCGAACGAATGGCGAGGTATGGGAATGGCGTAGCAGCACGGCGAACCTCCGATGGCGAATCAGCCCGGATTATCGACCAGCCACAAGCGAAAACCCAGCCCACAACGGGCCGGGTGACATGATCAGGCGGCAGCGTCGCCGGTGATGATATGCGCCGGCAGGTCCGACCCCTGATGCCGTTCATCATTGATCAGCAGATCTTTCTTGAAGCGCTCTTCATCGACCGTCGCGCCCAAAAACTCGGCCACCGAACGCATATCCACCTCGGCGTTCTCCAGACAGCAGGTCGCACCCGGCGATGGGGTCATGTTGAAAATCGCGCCAACCCCGGTGTCGATTTTCGCCTCGCCCATCATCAACTTACGGTGATCCTTGTCGATCAACTGCGGTCGGATGCCGCCGACATGGTGGGCAAACTTGAGATCGCGATACTTCAGATCGGGCACGATCTTGCGCGCATCTTTCAGGAACAAACGACGTCGCAGAATCGGAATCTCGAACAGAAAATTCTTGAACATGTAATTGCGAATGTCGGTAACCTTGAGCAGGTCGTACAACACGTTCCAGACCTTTCGGTCGAAGCGGAACACCCGCATGAAGTCCTTCAGCGTTTCCCAGTTGTAGCGTTCAAGTACCGGCAAAACCAGAGCGGTCGGCCCCCAACGGGTCTTGCCCGGCACCATGACGTCCGGATCGCCGTGGATCGCGGCAAACGGCAGCTTATCGTTCTGAACCGTATATACCTTGCCATGCAGTACCTGCGGCGTGAAATAGTAGCTGCCTGCCACCGGCAAGACCGAATAATGATGGCCATAGCCAAGGTCGTGAGCCAGCTTCAGGCTGTGCCCGCCGGCACACACGACGATTGAGCGTGCCTGATAGGTGGTATCACGGGTTTCGATCGTGAATAGCTCGCCTCGCATCCGAATGTGCTCGACTCTACTGTTGTAATGAACGTCGATTTCCCTGTCTTCGCAGCGCTGCGCCTGACGTACGAACGAACGAGCCAGAGCCTCGAAATTGACCGCGGTGTATTCGTCTTCCGAGCCGAGGGCGATGATTTCGTCCGGGCGCAGACTGCCTTTGGAGTACGCAACGACAGGCTCGATACGAGCAATATCCTTGGCTTCCAGCAGTTTAAGGCGCGGATAATGCGGCGATAACATTTCGAAACGCTCGCGCAATTGCTGGCACTCACGCGTGCCAACGCCGAGCACCATCTTCGGGAACTTGAAAATCAGATGATCGATATCGGGTTGAGCAACCGCGTAGTTTTCGACCATACGCGCAGCACGTTGGACCTTTAGCGCCTTTTCCAGACTGTAATTGGTCTCGATGTCGCCACAGTGCAGCGTCTGGCTGTTATTGCTGTGCAGCGAGTTCACGCGTGCCGGCGCGGCATACTTCTCCAGCATGCCGACGTGTTTGATATCGGTGTACTTGGATGTCAGGTACAACAGCGCCGACCCGGTAACCCCACCGCCGACGATAAGCAAATCATAAACCTGGCTCATAACAACAACCTCTAAACACTTATGTCGGCGGAGATTACCGGTTAGGACACCGGCTCGCTAATGAGTTTTTTGACTCCTCGTCATTGATGCATTTGACGCATGGCGGCGAATCTTTAAAATTATATTGACAATTTAGTAATTACTTATATACTGCTCGATCAACGGCATGCAGTACCGCCGGCCGCTCCCCACAAGCGGCAACACGATATACCGGAACGACATCCGATCCGGTGAAAAAAACAATTTGGAGACAAAGACATGAAAAAAATCATCGTACTGGCTGCCGTTCTCGCGACCGCTCAGGCTTCGGCTTGGTGGGGCAACGGCTATAACAATGCCTATAACAACGGTTACGGCACCGGCAACGGTTGGGGCAATGGCGTCATGGATGGCGTTGGTGACGCTGCCGGCGAAGGTACCTTCAGCATGAATTTCTCCGGCAAGGCCCGCACCAACATGCGTGGCTACGGTAACGGCTACGGTGCCGGTGACGGCTGGGGCCGCGGCTACAACTACCAGGCGCCCTACTATGGCTACGCACCCTACGGCTACGCGCCTTATGCACCGGTCGCTCCGGTTGCACCGCAGGAACCCGCTGCCGAGTGATACCGCTTAGGTGCTTCTTCGAAACCCCGCGCCTCGTCGCGGGGTTTTTTGTGCACGCCCGATCGCTACTGTCCTACACTGGACGCTTCGGAGTTCAGTTTGCCAAGGAGCTTTCTCGATGACACGCCTTCTCGTCCCCGTGATGCTGTTGCTGTTGACCGCGCCATTGGCAGCCCATCAGGACGTATTACCGTATAACCGAATCAGCCTGAACGAATCGGCGATGATCGAGATCGACAACGACCTGCTGGTCGTGATGCTGTTCGCCCAGGCGGAGGGACGCAACGCCACACAACCGGCTGACGAGGTAAATCGCCAGATCGACTGGGCAATCAATCTGGTCAAAAGCCATCCCGAGATCAAAATCCAGACGATGGACTACAACACGCAGCCGGTATACAGCAAAAACAACATCCGCGGCTGGCGAGTGAACCAGTCGCTACGTCTCGAGAGCCGCGACAGCCGTCTACTGGGTGATTTGATCGGTCGACTGCAGGAACAGTTGCAGGTGCAATCGATCAATTATCAGATCTCGGACGAACAGCGCCGCAAATATCTCGACAGCCTGACCGCCGAGGCACTGGAAAACTTCAGAGCACGTGCCGAACACATTACGAAGGCACTCGGGCGCAGCGGTTTTCGCATCGTGCAGTTACACATCAACGACGGTCAAAACCGACCCATGCCGATGGCCCGTGGCATAATGCTGGAATCCAAGGCCGATATGGCCATCGCCCCGGCCCGGATCGAGGCGGGAACTCAACAGATGACGATTTCGGTCAACGGGGAAATCGAACTCAACGAACCCTGAGAAAAACCGCATGTCGATCAGTTCATTGCCTGAAGGTCCTTCAAACGACTGATCTGCGAAGCGATTTGCTGCAAACGCTCGCCGGCAGCCGGCGGCGGATCGACACAATCGGCCAAGCAACGCTCAGCGTCGGCATACAAGGCGTTCAACTGCGTCAGATCGAACAACTGCAAGGTGGCAGCGAGTGCCGGTTCGGATTCCGACAACAGACTGGGCGCCAATTCGCCCGGTCCGATGGTGCTCTCGGGATGGAGCAAATCGGCTACCAGCGGTTGCTCGAGCAATGCGAAATGCACCTCGCGCGCCGCATGCTCCTGTTCCAGCTCATCCAGGGCCTGAGGGTCACCGGCGGCCCCGCGCTCGACGTTGCGCATGATCACCGCCAAAAGGTCTCGAATCGCACGCTGATTGCCCGACTGATCATCGGCCAGGCCGGCCGACTGCTCATAGAGGCGATCCAGTTGTTCTTTGAGGGCGAGAATCACATCGCTTTCCTCGTTCGGTTTGAGATCGACGGCGCGTTGGACCGTGTTTCGCAAAGCATCGATGAAACCGAGTAGTTCCTCATGGTCGAGTCGCTGCATCTCAAGCAAGCGCTCGTCGTTATGCGCCTCGGCATGATCGGCGAACAACGGATTATCGAGCTTGCGTCGGTGATGCCGCTCGTGGCGGCCGGGAAACTGGCTGAAAGAGATAGTCACGGGACTGGCTTTACCAAATCTGTCGAAACGTTATAAATCAACACACTCGGGACGGGCAACTGATCTCCGGATAACACACCCGACTCGGAACTCGTCGACATAAGGCCTCACCGTCCGGATGTTCGTCAAACGAACCTGGCAACACGTCAGCAAGCGATCGACCCCGCGGTAGTCATCTTCTCCTCCGCGGCGTCGATCGCATGCTGCTCGGCCGACACCAGGCTATCAACCCGATGCCACAACGGTTATCTCGTATAATGACGGTCCTTGAACAGCCGGACGGCAGGCACCGATGCGCGTCACATTGCACGGAATCTTGCTGCTCTGGACGCTCTTTGGTGCTGCGACGGCCGAATACCTCGTAACGACACCGGCCGGGGACGAGATCCCGGTGAATATCTATCCCGCAGACGGCGATACCCTGATCCTTTGGCTACCATCCGAGTTTGGCATCGGCGAACGGCGGATAGCCCTGGGCACGGCGCTCGGCGATGTCGGACTCGAGGTCTGGGCGCCTGATCTACACGCCGCGTGGTTCCTTCCTGCCGGACGCTACAGTCTCAACGACATCGATCCCCAAATCGTCCAAATCCTGCTCGATGAAGCAATCCGCGTATCCGGCAAACGCGTGGTACTGATGGCGACGGGGCGAACCGTAGCATTGGCGCTACGTGGCGCACGTCAATGGCAACAACGTGCCGTGAATAGCCGTTCGCTGATTGGCCTACTGGCATTCAGCCCCCGTTTATTCGCTCGTACGCCGCAGGGTGGCGATCGTGCCGAGTATCTGCCAATCGCGAGTGCCAGCAATCTACCGATTTACATTCTCCAGCCACAAGACTCGAGCGGCATCTGGCGCATCGGCGAAGATTTCCGTCAACTCGAAAAGGGCGGCAGCCCGGTATTCCTGCATCGTCTGCCGGGCGTATCCGACGGCTTTTTCGGACGCGCCGAATACACCGAGACCGAAGCGGCCATGACAAATCGTTTACCGGGGATGTTGCGGGCGGCGATCGGACAACTGGACGAATTCGACGGCGCCCCCACCGAGATCGCACCAATCGCGGTGGAAGACCAAGCCCCGGAATCTTCCGGCGGGGATGCGCTTTTGCGCCCTTACCCCGAACCGCGCCCGGCACCACCGCTCCTACTGACACGACTTAACGGCGAGCGTGCTGATCTGGCGGATTTAGGCGGCCGCGTGGTACTGCTGAACTTCTGGGCCACCTGGTGCCCGCCTTGTGTCGAGGAGATCCCGTCGCTGCAAAGCCTGTATGAACAACTGCGGCCTGAGGGGTTGGAGATCCTGGCGGTCGATGTCGGGGAATCTGCCGAAACCGTCAAAACCTTTCTGGCCGACAAGCCCGTCACTTTTCCGGTACTGCTCGATCCCGAGGGCCGGGCCCTACGCCGGTGGGGCGTATACGCTTTTCCGACTACGCTGGTACTCGACCGTGATCACCACATCCGCTACGCAGTATTCGGCGCCTTCGATTGGAGTAGCGAAGAGGTAATCGAGACGCTAACGCCGTTACTGAAAGCCACACCGCGGTAACCGTAATCCTCGGCCTGAGTAACGACGAACGCGACCGCCCGACAAACCGCACCGCCTTCCGACTCCAGTCCGGCAGGCGCGTTTAATCGAACCGCGGCACGGGATTTTCGCGATACCACGTCAACCCCTCGTCATCGGTCACCCAGATCTGGTGATCGACGGTATGGCGCACCACTTGCCGATCGGTCAGCACATAATCGATGGCCACCGACTGGGTCCAACGGGTCTCGTCAACCTTGGACAAGGGAATGGACACGTCGTAGGCCGTCACCCGTATGTTTTCCAGGTCTTGTTGTATCTTCGGCGGGTTCTGTGGATCGATCTTGCGGAAAAAATACATTTTCTCCAACGCCCCCCACCGCACCACATCCTCGAAGGTCTTGACCTTCGCTTCGAGCTGCGCGGGCATCTCGCGCTCGGGGAGCATTTTACAAGCGGAGAGGGCCACCAACAGGCTGAGAACTAGCAGGATACGCATGAAAGAGACACCGACCTAATCGACGGCAATATCTTAACCCGCCAGGACTCGAAAAGCGGACCGGCATTTTCTGCATCGTGACAGCAATCCGTCGACAAGGCCTTGGATGCCATTACCCATGGTGCTGCTATGATGGCGCCCCGAATTCCTGGAGTAACCCATGTCGGTAGTCGAAGACGCCCCGGACGATGTCGTCCCAAATGAAGATGGCCTGCTGCGCGAGGTGCGTCACGCGGACACCACGATAACTCTGCTCGGCACGGCACATGTCTCACGCACCAGCGCCGAGCAAGTCGCGCGCGAGTTGGACAGTAAAGCCTATCAGGCGGTGGCGATCGAGCTTTGCCCGAGCCGTTTCGACGCGCTGAACAACCCCGACGCGCTGGCCGACCTGGATCTGATGCAGGTGGTCCGCCAAGGCAAGGCGTCGATGGTCATGGCCAACCTGGCGATGGCCGCCTATCAGCAACGCCTGGGCGACCAACTCGGCATCGAGCCCGGTGCCGAAATGCGCATGGCCGTCGAGCAGGCCAAGGTACACGACCTACCGGTGGTGCTAATCGACCGCGAGATCGGCACGACACTCAAACGTACCGCTCACGGTCTGAGTTGGTGGCGCCGTACGGCATTATTCAGCGGCCTGGTGGGCAGTCTGCTGTCGAAAGAAGAGGTCAGCGAGGAAGACATCGAGCATCTCAAGGAAGGCGACGTCTTGGAGACCACCTTTGCCGAGTTCGCGCATGACCGCCAGGACCTGTATCAGCCGCTGATCGCCGAACGCGATCAGTACATGGCGGCCAAGCTGCGCGAAGCGGCGGAAGCGCACCCCGGACGTCCCATCTTGGCGGTGGTGGGGGCCGGACATCTCAAGGGTATCGCGGCGCAGTTCGACGATCCCCAGCCGGCTGCCGCAGTCATCGCGAAATTGGACACCATACCGCCCAAATCACGTTGGCCGCGCTTTATCCCCTGGGTGATCGCCGGCCTGATTCTGTTCGGTTTCTACCTGGGTTTCTCGCGCAACCCTGACCTGGGCTGGCAGCTGGTGCGAGACTGGGTGCTGATTAACGGCGGTCTTTCGGCGCTCGGTGCCCTGATCGCGACCGCGCACCCACTGACCGTGGTGACCGCTTTTCTCGCTGCGCCCCTGACCTCGCTGAACCCGACCATAGGTGCGGGTATGGTCACCGCGGCGGCGGAGCTCTGGTTGCGCAAACCCCGGGTCAGCGACTTCGGCCGACTGCGCGAAGACACCAAGGCCTTGCGGGGCTGGTGGCGTAACCGCGTGTCACGCACCTTGCTGGTCTTTCTGTTCAGCACCATAGGTTCGGCGATCGGAACCTATGTCGCCGGTTTCCTGATCTATGACCGGCTTAACGCTTAAACCAGAATGGTATTCCGAGCGATGACAAACAACATCGTCGAATCAGTTATTTAGCAAGGGGCCGGGATTTCCCCTAGGTAATTCCCCACCTATACAGCCTGGGCTCAACCATTAGTCTTCCATTATGGCCAAGGCCATAAAAGCCGCCGACAGGTATCGGCGACGCCGGACCGCTTGGGGAACTCCGGGGAGTAACGAGAGAGCGCCGCAATACGGCAATGGGCCAAGATAAGGTGCTTTCCCGTTGACTGTACTGCCATAGACCTGGGTACAGCCGAAGGTGGACTCTCCAAGGGCCGGCAACAACGGTACTTCCGTGGAGTTTTGGTTAATCCTCTCCGAAAAACTGTGCAGAACACGCCCCGCTTTCGCGGGGTTTGTTCTGTCTGGCCCAGTCATTTCCGCTCGGCGTTATTGATCCCTTCACTCAGGTCGCGTCACGGAGGCTATCGACCCGCTTGTACATGACACCGAAGTAAACCACGGGGATAACCACCAGGGTCAGAATGGTCGATACGAACAGACCGAAGATCAGCGACACCGCAAGCCCCGAGAAAATCGGGTCGTCGAGGATGAAAAAGGCGCCGGCCATCGCTGCCAGGCCGGTCAACACGATGGGTTTCGCCCGCACCGCGGCCGAACGCACCACCGCACGATCGAAGGCCACACCGGCACGCACCTCTTGATTGATGAAATCGACCAACAGGATCGAGTTACGCACAATGATCCCGGCGAGCGCGATCATGCCGATCATCGAAGTCGCGGTGAACTGCCCGGCACCGGTCAACCATTGCATGATCGCATGCCCCGGCATGATGCCGATGATGGTCAGCGGAATCGGCGCCATGATGATCAACGGCACCAGATAGGAGCGGAACTGCGCCACCACCAGCAGGTAGATCAACAATAATCCGATCGAATAGGCGATACCCATGTCACGGAAGGTATCGTAGGTGATCTGCCATTCACCGTCCCACTTGATGCTGTAGTCGTAGGGGTTGAGCGGCTGAGACAGCATCCACTGTTCCGGCCCGCCTTCCTCTTTGAGACGCGCGGAGATCTCGAACAGGCCGTATAACGGGCTGTCGGTCTCACCGGCCATGTCACCGGTAACATAGACCACCGGCAACAGATCCTTGTGGTGAATACTGAACTCACGCACCGCGGGTACCACGGTCGCGATTTCCGACAATGGCACCATCACACCCGATTGACTGCGTACCTTTAAACCCAAGACCTGAGACAGATCAGCACGATCGCTTTCGCTGTAGCGCACCCGAATGGGCACCGCGTACTTGAAATGGTTGGCGTGAAGATAGCTCATGTCCTCGCCGCCGAGCGCGATGCCGAGCGCATCCACCACGGCACTTTGTGCCACCCCCAAACGTGCCGCCTTGGCCCGGTCGACCAATACCACGCCCTTCTCCGACGGATACTCGACCGAGTCATCGACATCGACGATGTCCGGCGTACTCTCGAAGGTCTCCCGCAACGCCTTGGCAACCGCGATCTGGCCCTCGTAATCCAGACCATAAACCTCGGCAACCAGCGGCGAGCGTACCGGCGGCCCGGGAGGAACCTCGACGATCTTGGCATTGCCGCCAAGCCGCTTGGCGATTTCCTGTACCGGCTCACGCACGGCCAGCGCAATGTCATGACTCTTGCGATCGCGATCGCTGGCATCGACCAGATTGACCTGGATATCGCCGACATTGGCACCTTCACGCAAGTAATACTGGCGCACCAGACCATTGAAGTTAATCGGGGCCGCGGTACCGGAGTACACCTGATAATCCGTCACCTCGGGCACGGTGGCGATATAGGTGCCGATTTCGTTCAACACCCGAGTGGTCCGTTCCAGACTGGTACCTTCGGGCATATCCAGCACGATCTGAAACTCCGACTTGTTGTCGAAGGGTAACATTTTCAGGATCACCGCCTTTCCGACCACCAGCAGGATCGACAGGGTAATCAGCGTGAGGATGCCGGCAAGCAGGAGCCAGCGATTACGATGCCCCTTCCCACCGAGCAGGAAGGGCGACATGACCCGGTCGAAAAATCGTTCCAACCCCGGACTGGTCTCGCTCTCGTGGGCATGCCCCTCGAACTTGTGGACGACACGCCCCAGCATGCGATTGCTCATCCAAGGCGTGAAGACGAAGGCCACGATCAACGAGATCAACATACCCAGGGAGGCGTTGATCGGAATCGGGCTCATGTAAGGCCCCATCAGGCCGGAGACGAAGGCCATTGGCAGCAATGCCGCAATGACGGTGAAGGTGGCGAGTATGGTCGGTCCGCCGACCTCATCGACCGCCGCCGGAATGGCGTCGAGCAGACGCTTGGCACCCATCGACAAATGACGGTGGATATTCTCGACCACCACAATGGCATCATCGACCAGGATACCGATCGAGAAGATCAGCGCAAACAGCGAAACACGATTCAACGTGAAGCCCCAGGCCCATGATGCGAACAAGGTCATCGCCAGCGTCACCACGACAGCCGCACCGACGATCACCGCCTCGCGCCAACCAAGCGCCAACAACACCAGTAACACCACCGACGCCGTCGCAAATACCAGCTTGCTGATCAGCTTCTTGGCTTTGCTGTCGGCGGTGGCGCCATAGTTCCGGGTGACCTGCACCTCGACCCCATCGGGGATGTAGATACCGTCGAGTTGCTCGAAACGATCGATCACGCGATTGGCGATCTCGACCGCATTGGTACCCGGCTTTTTCGCCACCGCCAGCGTTACCGCCACGGCCTCACCCACGTCACGCAAGGCCGTGTCGCTGCTGGACGGACCAGCACCTGTCCAGACGTAGGTCGAAGGCGTATCGGGCCCACGGCGCACGGTCGCGACATCACGCAGGAAGATCGGCTTGCCATCATGCAGTCCGACCACGAGCTCGCCGATCTCATCGGCATGGCTCAAGAAAACGCCGGCCTGCACCAGCAATTCGGTGTCATCGGCAAGGACGCGAATGTCGTCGCGGGTCACATTGGCCGCCTGTAACGCAACCCTCAAATCACGGGGATCCAAGCCGCGTGCGGCCAGTGCCTGCGGATCCAGCTCAACCGAGACCACATGGTCGGCCGAGCCGATGGTGTAAATGTCGCGGGTACCCGGTACACGCTTGAGTTCGGATTCCACCGCATGCGCCACCTGCCCCAGCTCGAACGCCCCGGTGTTTTGATTCGACGACCATAACGTCACGGTAACGATCGGCACATCGTCGATACCCTTCGGTTTGACGATGGGCGTACCGACACCGGCACCTGGCGGCAACCAGTCCTGGTTCGACATGATCTTACTGTACAAACGCACGATCGCATCGGTGCGATCCTCGCCGACCAAGTACTGTACGGTGAGCACCGCCATGCCGGGCATCGAGGTCGAATACACGTGTTCGATGCCGTCGATCTCATCCAGCACCTGCTCGGCCGGCGACGCCACCAAACTCTCGACCTCGCGCGCGGACGCCCCCGGAAAGGGAATGAACACATTGGCGAAGGTCACATTGATCTGCGGTTCTTCCTCGCGTGGCGTGACCAATACCGCGAATACACCCATCAGCAGACCAACCAAGGCCAGCAGCGGCGTGATCTGGGTGGACTGAAAACGCGCCGCGATCGAACCGGAAAAGCCCAGCTTATTCATCGCTCACCTGCACTTTCCGTTGTGACTTGAGACGAATACCGGCAGCCACCGGATCGACCGCGATCCGCTCGCCCGCGTCCACGCCGGACAAAACGCTTACATAATCGGGGCCGGCGGGCGAACCGAGCCGGACATGGCGGAACAGCACACGACCGTTCTCGCCGACCACATAAATACCAACCACCTCGGAACGCAGCACCACGGCCGAAAGCGGCACAACCAACGTTTGCTGCTTACCGGACATGAAGCCGACCTTCACATACATGCCGGGAAATACGCCCTGCACACCGTCGGGCAGGCGCAGACGCACCTCGAAGGTATCGGAACGCGGGTCGGCAACCGGAAACACCGTGACATCCTCGGCCTCGATCCACTGACCGTTGACCTTGGCCTGAGCAGCACGCTGGGAACGAATCGAACCCACGAGATTCTGCGGGACATCGACCGAGATTCGCATGCTGTCCAACGAAAGACCCGACATCAGTTGTCGACCCGGCTGAGCTACCTCACCGACCTCGAT
This sequence comes from Chromatiales bacterium, assembly GCA_028280505.1. Classification (GTDB taxonomy): domain Bacteria; phylum Pseudomonadota; class Gammaproteobacteria; order Chromatiales; family Chromatiaceae; genus Thiosocius. The sequence continues at coordinate 60,790 of JANQLO010000048.1, forward strand.
AAGACGCTCGGTAACGATACCGTTGTACGGTGCCCGAACCTGCGTGTAATCCAGCTGTTGCCGGGCCTGTTCCAGCGCCGCCTCGGCGGCCTGTTCGGTCGCGACCGCCTGGTTGCGCGCAGCGGTCGCCTTGTCCATATCGGCCTTCGAGACCGCCTTTTTGGCGAACACACCGGCAATCCGGCGGTACTCCTTTTCGGCATCCTGGCGTTGTACGCTGGCGACTTCGAGGTTGGCCTCTGCCTGGCGTACCCCGGCCCGCTGTTCGCTGTCTTCCAGTACAACGATGACGTCGCCTTCACGTACGTAATCGTCGACATCGAAATTGACCTCGACCGCCCGGCCGCCGGTCTGCGCCGAAACCGTGCTGCGACTTATCGCCTCGGCAACACCGTCCAGACGGTAGATACGTGGCAGTTCAGCGCTTGCCACGGCGACGGTCTCCAAAGGTCCATCTGTATCCTGGGCCAACAGAGGACCGGCCAGGAGCATGGCCGCGACCGCAATACCGGCCGTCTTCCGCAATACTGAGTTCATCGAATCCTTCCCAAGTAAATTAATACGTACTTATATAGATTATCTTTATCTATCATTCAAGCAGCTTGGGCAAAATATGCGAAAGAATCCCAAACACGGGGGAATTATAGGAATCGGAGGCTTTATCCCAGATGAGGTCGGCCGAGAAAGGCCGGGGTCTGCATCTCGGTCAGACGACTGATGGTCCGCTGGAATTCGAAAGCCAGGCGTTCGCCAATGTAAAGCTTGGTTACCGGTGCCTCGGCGCTCAGCACCAATTTGACCCGGCGATCATAGAACTCATCGACCAAAAAGATGAAACGTCGCGTGCGGTCATCGCGCGAGCCGCCCATCACCGGGATGTCGGAGATGAATACCGTCTGGTGACATCGCGCCAACTCGATGTAGTCGTTCTGGCTGCGCGGCGGACCGCACAGGGCCTCGAAATCGAACCAAACCATATCCTCGGCAAGCAGTCGGAACGGCATAGCACGGCCATTGATGATCAAATCGCCCGGTCCGTCGGGTTCGGTGTTGGCCAAGCGCGCAAACTCTTCTTGCAGTTCCTTGGCGGTCGCCTCGTCAAGAGGCGTGTGATAAACCCGGGCCTGCTCCAGAATCATTTTGCGGTAATCCCGATCGCCGCCAAGCTCGATCACTTCGGTGTGCTGATTCAACAGATCGATCGCCGGTAAAAAACTGGCGCGCTGAATACCATCCCGATAGAGCTGATCGGGCATCACATTGGATGTCGTCAGCAATACGATACCCTGGGCAAACAAGGCACGCAGCAGGCCCGCAAGAATGACCGCATCGCCGATATCGACCACATGACATTCGTCCAGGCATATCACCCGCCAATTCCGCGCCATGCGTTCGGCGACCACGTCGAGCGGGTTGGCGGTACCCTTGATCGCGGTCAGCTCGCTGTGTACCAGTTGCATGAAACGATGGAAGTGAAACCGGGTCTTGCCGACGCCATGCAGATTGTCGTGGAAAAGATCCATCAGCCAGGTCTTGCCCCGTCCGACCCCGCCCCAGAGATACACGCCCTTCGGCACCGGCGCCGACCGCTGCAACCAGCGCTTTATCCCGGCCGGACGCGGCTGGACAACCTCATCCATCACGCGCTGAAAGGCCGCCAGCGCGCTCAGCTGGTGCGAATCGGCGCTCAATCCCTCGGCGCACAAACGGGCTTCATAAAGGGCGGTCAATGACATGGTGAACGTTCTATGCCGTGAGGGATAGGCGCCCCCTCGGCCTTGCATTGCTGCAATCAGCCGTAGCTGCCGCGCGGTACCGGCTCAGCTGCCCGGGTATCTATCGTCGAGATAGGCCGGACAAAGCACGGTGCGCATGGTACCGATCAACTCCAGGAGCTTGCCATTGCGAATCCGATAATAGATTCGATTGGCCTCCTTACGTGAGGTCACGATGTTTTTGTTACGCAGTTGCTCGAGGTGCTGCGAAATATTGCTCTGTGAGGTGCCCGTCTGTTCGACGATCTCGCCGACGGACAATTCACGATCGCCAAGCGTACACAAAATCTTCCAACGCAGCGGATGCGCCATGGCCTTGAGCGCATTCGCCGTCATCGTCGGGTCCTCGTCTTCGGGCACCTGCGGGTCGGCGGGATCTACCATCTGCTACTCCTACAACGTCAGCCGGTGGCGCTGGACGCGTCTTGCGGCTCTGAAATCTTACGATAGCCACGCATGTTCTTGGCTATGCAAATAATGTCCTGGATCTCGTCCTCGGCATTGCGTACGGCGGTGCGGGAAAACAGGATCGGCAGCCGTTCGCCGTTTTTGGCAATGAATGCCGCATCGATATCACGCAAGGCACCGGTCCGGATCAACGCCTCCAACCAGGTGCCCATGAAGGCACCTGCCTGCTCCGGGCCCTCCTCCTCGAAAACATCGCCGATCGACATGCCGATCAGCTCATCCCGAGGATAACCGAGCATATCGCCGGCCGCTGGATTGACTTCACGAATCACCCCTTCCGGTGACAACACCAATAGCGCCTCACCCATGTGGGTCAGGATGTTTTCCAGATACTGCTTCGCCTGATCGAGCTCTGCAGTACGCAGTGCGACCTGCTCTTCGAGCACCTGATTGAGTTCACGTTCCTTCTCGATCAGGCGGAAATAGGTGCTGATCTTATTGAGGAACTGGTTATCGTCGATCGGCTTGAGCAAATAATCCGCCGCGCCGACATCGTAGCCCTTGCGCTGAAATTCTTCTGTCTTGAACGCAGCGGTCAAGAAGATGATCGGAATATCGCGCGTCTTGCGCCGCAATTTGAGCATCTGCGCCGTTTCGAAACCGTCGACCTCGGGCATTTGCACGTCGAGGATGATCAGATCGATATCGGGTTGGGCCTGGGCGACCTCCAGGGCCTCGGGACCGCTGCGCGCTTCGAGGATCTCCACGTCCATATGCTCCTGCACCAACGCACGCAAGGTGAACAGATTATGTTCATTATCGTCGACGGCCAGCAGCTTGAAACCGGAATAGCGCTTCATCGCATCTCTTACTCGGCAGATACCGGCAGGTGCCGGTTAAGCACTTCAGACAGCTCGTGCGCATCGACCGGCATCGACACCACATCGTCGGCGCCCTGCCCTAAACATGCCTCGCGCGAATCCTCTCCGTCCGGAGGAATAAGACCGATCACAGCCGTACCGGTACCGAGGCGTTCCCGCATTCTTTGAATCGTAACACAGGCACTGTCACCCGGCATGGCGGCATCGATGAGCAAATAATCGACATGTTCCAGCTCCTCCAGGGTCTCGCAGGCCTCATCGACATCATCCGCCAGGTGCAGCGAAACGTCCCATTGACGCAATATCCCGTTAAGACGAAGCTGGCTGCGCACCTCGGGCTCCATGAGGAGCACGCTGCGACCGCTCAGACGGCCCGCAGCCGGCAATGCCTCCTCGTCCGGTGGTGGCAAGGATGGGCCGGTACTGGCCTCGTCGAGCGTCGCCGCACTGCCGCAGACGGCCGGCAGCAAAAGGGAAAACTCGGCGCCCTGACCCAGTTCGCTAACCAACCGGATCTCGCCGCCAAGCAGTCCGGCGAGTTGACGACTGATGGTCAGTCCCAAGCCGGTCCCGCCATAGCGGCGGCTGGTCGAACCATCGGCCTGTTGGAAGGCCTCGAAAATCGCGCGCTGCTTGTCGCGCGCGATACCGATGCCGGTGTCCTGCACGGACAATCCAACCGCGTAGGGCGATGCCGCAGCCTTGGCGCATAACCCGACCCGCCCTTGCTCGGTGAATTTGACGGCATTGGCGAGAAAGTTCTTGATCACCTGCCGCACTTTGTCGATGTCCGTCTCGATGTACCGAGGTGCGTCGGGCGCTATCTCGACCAACAGCTCCAAACCCTTGTCTTCGAACTGTGGTGCCAGCAGCAATCTGAGATCCTCGAGCAGTTCCCGTAGTTCGACCCGTTCGACGTGCAAATCGAGTCGCCCGGCCTCGATACGTGACAGATCGAGAATGTTGTCGATCAATGCCTTGAGATCGCAGCCGGCAGCATGAATCACCTGCGCACGCTGACGTGATTGAGACGGAAGATCGTTGTCTTCAGCCGCCAATAGCTTGGACAGCAGTAAAATCGAGTTGAGTGGCGTGCGCAGCTCATGACTCACGTTGGCCAAGAACTCGGACTTGTAGCGGTTGGTCGCCTCGAGCTCGCGCGTATGGGCGCGCAAATTACGCGTCTGGCTGGCGTGCGTATGCGACAAACGGGTCAAATCGGCCGACAGCCGACGCAGCTCGGGCGAACCGGACCAATCGAAGGTCACCGCCTGGTCGGATTCCAAGGTCTGCCGCACGCCCTCGGTCAACTCATGCCCCATGCGGGTCGCCCGCCGGGTGATCCAGCGTGCGACCAGAAACAGGAACACCACCAGTGCCAATACGATCAGCAGAACGCGAATGCTGATCTCGGTTCGAAACACCTGTAAGGGTCCGCTATCGACCGGCCGTCCGACCCACAGGGTCTTACCGTCGACCGTGCGAAACATCGGCACCCAGATCGCGCCCCTGTCGCCCTGTTCCCATAACACCAGGCGATTGGTCGCGAAATCTTCGGCCAGTCCCGGGAAATCGCTGAAGGCGTTACCGGGACGCGCGTCCTGATCCGGCAATCTCAGATAGGTGCCGTCATCATGGACCCAAAGGGTGCGCTCGTCACGCCTGACCAATCCGCCGATATCAAGGGTGATCGCCACGACCCCGATCGGTGACTCACCCAACGTCATCGACGCAATCGGGCTGAGCAGTTGCAAAGTAAACACTCGAGCCGGATCGTCGGCTTCCAAATCGATTTGCAGCGGACTCAATGCAACATTGTTCAATCGACCGGACAACATCAATGCGATCTGATCGGGCGGCACACTGCGCGGGCGCCGGGTGGTCGGCTGCCATTCGCCGCTGCCGACTGCACGTTCGAGCCAAAAGCGTTCGACCCCACTGTCATCGAGAAATAGAATTTCCGTAATATCGCGCTCGTCGCCGAGGATACGGTTGATCCATTGGGTATAGCGTGCACGCGCCAGATCGATCTCGGCCTGACTCTCTCCGCCGCTGGCGACCAATACACCGGGCTCGGGCAGTTTGGCCAGCAATCGTACGCTGGCATCACGACTGGCCAGATGCTGGTCGAGGTCGCTGAAATCGGCACGCAGATTCTGCAAAAAGGCATGACGGTAAAATAGATCGACACGTTCCAATACCAAGGGCAGATTGATGACCACCGCCAACATCAGTGGAACCAAGCCAAACAGGAACAGAAACAGCAGGATACGTATGCGCAAAGACATAGCCGCACCTTAGCGCCTGTGCCCGCGGAAGAGAATCCCCAAACGCCCGCAGGCGAGCCGCTGCGAATCCTGTTCCGGGACAACGACTACGTCGCCATCGACAAACCCGCCGGTTTACTGGTGCATCGCAGCCCCATCTCACGCGACGAACGTTTCGCTTTGCAAACCCTGCGCGACCAACTCGGACGCCGGGTATATCCCGTCCACCGGCTCGACCGGGCGACCTCGGGCGTACTGCTGTTCGGTCTGTCACCCGATGCGGCCCGACGATTGGTGCAACAATTCGAGCAACGCAGCGTCACCAAACGATATCTGGCGATCGCTAGAGGTTGGACGAACACCGACGACCATATCGACCATCCCGTCGCCGACCCGGACGGTAACGGCATGGCGCAAGATGCGCGCACCCGTTACCGCCGGCTCGCAACGGTGGAGTTACCGGATGCGGTCGACCGTTACCCGACCACCCGTTACACCCTGGTCGAGGTCGAACCCCTTACCGGCCGTCGACAACAGATCCGGAAACACTTCAAACACATCTCGCATCATCTGATCGGCGACACCACCCACGGCAACGGTCGTCATAATCGCTATTTCCGCGAGACCTTCGATATCCGCCGACTGCTGCTGATGTCCCATCGTCTGTGCTTCACACATCCGCTGGATGCCCGTTTGGTGGATATACACGCCCCCTTCGACGCGGATTGGCAAAAAGCGTTCGAGCTCTTCGGCCTCTGTCCGTCGGCTATCGAACAACTGACGAAAAATGCCTGGCCCGACGAGGTCAAAAACGACGGATTTCATGATTTTGACGGAATCCGCGGCTAAACTGGGTTCAACACGTTGCCCCAACGATCGACAGAATCACGGTAACGATGTGTCCCGAGATTGACGCTTCACCTATTTGGATAGATTTAACCCACATGTTGCACGAAGGATGACGCCAGGCATCCTGCCTTCCGCCCTTTGGGTCAGCCTGTCGGCTGTTCGAAACCGCGCCTGGCGGTTTCGTCGGATTTTGTGGGAAAACCGGCCAAGCAGGTCGGGTGTTCGTCCGAAGAGGCAGAGGCATAGCCGTCGCTATGGATCGAGGGGGTGTCGCTCCCGGCGTCCTGCCTCTCGCGACACTTGCGCATCCCTGCGCGTCGTCGGCCGAGATACGACGCCGGATCTTTCACAAAACCGAATAGGACAACGGATATCTGCACCATCGAGAGCATATTGACGTAGACATGTTTGATAATCTGGGATTTCTCGATCATACCGGCTCCACCTTAGTACGATATGCGGGTTAGGCACCTCCTGTCACCGCTCGTCGCCAGTGCCCGCGATCTTTTACCGATCGTCGTGGTGATCGCTTTCTTCCAGTTATTGGTCCTGCAACAACCCATACCCAACCTGGGCGAGCTACTGGTCGGCACGCTGTTCGTCATGATCGGGCTCGCGATGTTCGTGCGCGGTCTGGAGATGGGGTTGTTTCCGATCGGGGAAAGCATGGCCTATGCCTTCGCACGCAAGGGCTCGCTCGCCTGGCTATCGTTGTTCGCCTTCGCACTCGGCTTCGGCACCACGATCGCCGAACCGGCGCTGATCGCAGTCGCCGACGAGGCGGCCGAGGTAGCTGCCGCGGGGAACATGATCGACACGAGCGATGAGGCCAAAGCGTTCTATGCCAACGGCCTGCGGCTTACGGTCGCACTCTCGGTCGGCTTCGCAATTCTGATCGGTGTATTACGCATTATCCGGGGCTGGCCGATCCACTATTTGATCATCGCCGGCTATATCGGCGTCATCGTCATGACGGCCTTCGCCCCACCCGAAATCATTGGCATCGCCTACGACTCGGGCGGGGTAACGACCTCGACCATCACCGTACCCCTGGTCACCGCGCTCGGTGTCGGCCTGGCCTCGTCGATCAAGGGCCGCAACCCCATGATCGATGGCTTTGGCCTCATCGCGTTCGCCTCATTGACCCCGATGATTTTCGTCATGGCCTACGGAATGTTCATATGACCCTGACCGAACGTATGATCGAACTGGCCTACACGCTGCTGGCGACGGTCACCGACGTACTGCCCATCGCGGTCATCATCTTCGGCTTTCAATTGCTGGTGCTGCGCAAGCCCGTTCCGCGCCTCAAGCGGGTGTTGGCCGGATTCGCATATGTACTGATCGGGCTGGCCTTCTTTCTCGAAGGACTGGAGATGGCGTTGTTCCCACTCGGCAAGCTGATGGCGGCACAATTGACCGACCCGGCCTTCATCAGCGGTATCACCGATCATGTCACGTCATTCGACTGGTGGGACTATCGCTGGGTCTATCTGTTCGCCTTCGCGATCGGCTTTTCGACCACCATTGCCGAGCCATCGCTGCTCGCGGTCGCCATTAAGGCCAATCAAGTCTCGGCCGGCAGTATCGGGATCATGGGACTACGGGTCGCGGTGGCGCTCGGCGTCGCGGTCGGCATCGCGCTCGGTTCCTACCGGATCATCAGCGGAACGCCGCTGCACTGGTACATCATCGCCGGCTACGTCGTAGTCGTGATCCAGACCTACTTTGCCCCACGGCTCATCATCGCCCTGGCCTATGATTCCGGTGGTGTAACCACGTCGACGGTGACGGTGCCGCTGGTTGCCGCACTCGGACTAGGACTCGCCGGTACGGTACCCGGGCGCAGCGTATTGCTCGACGGCTTCGGCTTGATCGCCTTCGCCAGCCTATTCCCGATCATGACCGTCATGGCCTATGCACAACTCTCCGAATGGCGTAACCGACGCGCCAAAGGATCGAACTGAGGAAGTACGACATGCATTTCAAACTGCTGATCGCCTTTGTCGACGACGACAAGACCGACAATGTACTCAAGGCCGCACGTGATGCCGGCGCAACCGGCGCGACCGTGCTGAACAACGCCCGCGGCGAAGGACTGAAAGAAAGCAAGACCTTCTTCGGCCTGACCCTCGAAACCCAACGCGACATGCTTCTGTTCCTGGTCGAGGAACATCTCGCCCGTCAGATTCTCGAGGAGATCGCACGGGTGGGCGAATTCGACTCCAAACCCGGTTCAGGCATCGCTATTCAGATCGATGTCGAAGACGCTGTCGGCGTGACCGGCCAGGTGGCCAAACTGCACGAAATCGTTGAGGAAGAGCTATGAAAGAAATCGAACCGGTCCGCGTTCGCGATGTCATGAAACGCGAGTTCGACATGGTCGACGGTCTGGCGACCGTGGCCGATGCCCTGCGTGACATGAAATACGTCAGCACCAAGGCGCTGGTCGTCAAGCGGCGTGACGATGACGACGAATACGGCATCGTCTCTCTCGAAGACATCGCGACCGAGGTATTGGCAAAGAATCGTGCAGCCGAACGGGTCAACATCTACGAAATCATGGACAAACCGCTCGTTGGCGTCGATCCGGCGATGGACATCCGTTACTGCGCACGCCTGTTCGAACGTTATCGCCTCAATCGCGCCGCGGTGGTCGAAAACCGCGAGGTCATCGGTATCGTCAGCTATGCCGATATCGTGATCAAAGGCATGCGAACGCTACTGAAACACAAGTGATCGAACGTCGCGGCCAATATGCCGGCCGCGACTCGTCAGCAAACCCTCAAAGCGCGCGCACCAACTCCAACACTTCTGCGGCATGTCCCTTGGGTCTGACGTCATAGATCGCATGACGGACCTTGCCGCTGTCATCGACAACGAAGGTTGAGCGCACGATGCCCATCTTTTTTTCGCCGTTCTTTTCCTTTTCCTGCCAAACACCGTAGGCATTGCACAGCGAGCCCTCGACATCTGCCACCAGGCAGATGTTCAGGCCATACTTGTCGCGAAAGGCCGCATGGCTAACGCAAGTATCCTTGCTCACCCCGATCACCTTGGTGCTCAACGCCTCGAAATCGCTCGACAGCTCGGTGAATTCGAGACCTTCCATGGTGCAGCCCGGCGTGTCGTCCTTGGGATAGAAATAGATCACATAAGGTGAACCGGCGAGACTCGCACTATCGGTCAACGCCATGTCGGCATCAGGAAGACTGAACTCCGGTGCCGAATCTCCAACACGCAACATACACACCTCCGCCTTAGACAATCGTTGTTTTGGGCGGAATGTAGGATGCGACAGAAAGGCCGTCAACCATCTTGCGAATCAGGTGGAAGATATTCGAGTAGGACGCGCAATCGGGCCTCCAGTTCCCCCCGGCCGGAGAGACCGAAACGACGGCGGACGTGCGCCTCGGACCGACGCTGGATCTGCCAAGCAAAGACCGGCGCCAACCCCTTGCGCCGCGGTGTTTTCGAGGCCAACACAACCAGCGCCTTCCACACCAAGGCTTCGGCCGTTGCCGGTGAACGCGCACCGCTTGCAACCACACCCAATGCCCGACGCGCCGGGGTGTCCAGCGAGATATCACGGCAATCGCGGCCGCTCAGCAAATCTATCGCGAGCGAAGGGTCAAGATGGCGCAAACTGCCGCCGAGAGCCCACGGCAGCTGATCCATAAAACACGACCACCCCTGCCCGGCCAACTCATTACCGCGCGGACTCAAGCCACGCAGCATGAACAAGGAATGTGCCGCACTCGCTGGATCGACCCGCAACCCAAGGCGCTGCGGGCGGAAACCCAATGCGGACCAGAAGGCCAGTAAAGACCGGTCGGCACCATACGCACAGCCGAGCAGGTCGGTTTCTTGGTCCTGTGCCGCATTCGCCAAGGCCTCGATGAGACGACGGGCGATACCGCGACGGCGGCAATCCGCATGGACCGCGACACGCTGAATGCGCCATACGCGTTGGCGCAGCACGGCCTCGAGTCCCGCATGCACGGCCAGCGATTGCACCAGCATGTGACCGCGCGGGCGACGACGCCCCGCCAAGATCCGGTCGATCATCGGCTCATCCAGACCACCCTCGCGTACGGCGATGAGTACGCCAACCACCGTTTCGCCCTGGCGAGCGAGCCAAATCGACAACTGCGGATCGTCGAGCAATTGGCGCAGATCCGACGGTCGGGTTTGATAATGCGCGCTCACCAACAGACCAAACACCGCTCGCAGTAGCGGCTCATCCTCGGCCAGGCTCGCGCCGTCCACGGTATCGATACGCAATGCACCATCGGTTGGCGCGACATCATCATCGGCATCCAACAGCAGCGAACGATTGAGCAGTCCCTCCAAGGGATCAGCGGGCGACCAACGTACCGGACGATCGAGCTGCAAGGCACGCCATTGCGGCATCGTGCCCTGCAACAGCTCGGCAAAACGCAGCGCAAACCCGCGACCGCTACCCTCATAACCATGCACGGTCGATGCAAACACCAGCCGATTGTTCAATGCGAGTAGATCGGCGAGCACCGCCACCGGCAGCGCCGCCGCCTCGTCGATCAACAATAGCCCGAGGTCCTCATCGTTATCGAGGCATTCCTGCGGCAAACGGAAATGCAGGGAACCCTGACCGATTCGGATATCCACAACGCCGTCGTCGAGCCCGGCCGTGCCGCGAGCATGCCGAAACAAGGTCTCCACCGCCTGTCGCTGCGGGGCGACCACCGTGATCCGCGGATAGCCATCGAGCAACAGACGCGCAGCGGCGACGCCCAGCACAGTGGATTTACCGCGGCCCCGATCGGCAGTCAGCACCAAGGGCCTGCGGGCATGTCCGCGTGCGACCCGGCGCACGGCGTCGATTGCCGTACATTGCGCCTCGGTCAAAACCAAGTCTTCCGATATCGATACCGCCAGTCTTGGCACAAAACCATCTTGCGGATCCACGACCTGCACCGCAGGATCTGCCCGCCAGAGGTTCGACAAACGTTGAATGAAATGCCCGGGGATGTCTTCGAGCGTCTGTGGGTAAGCTGCAAAACGTGCCCGATCGGGATCGACAAAACGCTGCCAGTCATCCAACGACGGAATGAGCAGAACGCAATCGCCGCCGCCGCACAACGTACCGACCGCTGCGGCAAAAGCGTCCGGATGAAAGCCCTGATGGGCGTCGAATACCACGAGACGATAATCACGCCCGAGATGCTGCAATACCTTCGCGGCCGTCACCTGAACCACGGCGGACGGCGCCGAGGTGTTTGCGATCCACAGGGTCTGAGCAAGATCCGCGGGAGACAGGCCCGACAACAAACCATCGACCGCAAGCTCGCGATCACCGGCCAGCAACACCAACCGCCGCACCGCTACTTCGACCAAAGAAAAGGCTCCTCGTGATGCGCTTCGTCCTGTATCGTCGCCTGCACCCGTGCGATCCGGACCAATCGCGCGTCAAGTGTCTTGGGGTACAGCCGGAACAATCGTGCCGATACACCAACACGTTGGGCTACGGCACACTCCAGGTCCGCCCGTTCCGTATCGTCGAAGTGCGACAGCTGCAACAATGCCGGAGCCGTCCAGTCGATAAACGCATCGGCCAAGCAACGTAGCGCTCGTACGGACCAGTGGGTCGTCAATAAAAAACGCGGAAACCATTCTTTAGGATAACGCTTCCCGTCACGGTCGATACCGGCACCGTTTGGTTCACGTTCGAACCATGCCGCCCGCGGCTTGCGTCCGGCGCACCGGACGATCCCGGCCTCGCGTTCGGTCAGACCGACAAACTCTCTGCGTGCGGCCTCGCCATGACCGACGCGAATCACCTGCAACACACCTTGAAAAGACGCCATGATGCGGCGGGCGAAACAATCGACGATCACCGGCTTCCTCAAAAAAAGCTGTACCTACCCTGAGTTAAGCACCCGCATCGGCGGCACCGCAAGCAGGCGCCGGGTCGCCAACCAGCCGACCAGCGCCACCACCAGGGTGCCGGCGCCAATGCCCAGCCACCACAAGGCGGGGTTGATCCGCCCCGGCAGATCGAACAACTCGACCGCGATCAGATAACCGCTGATCGCCGCCAGCAAGGCACCGAGCAGACCTCCGATAAAACCAAGCAAGCCGAATTCGGCCAATACCGCACCGAGCAAACGTTTGCGCGAGGCGCCGATGGTCCGCATCACCGCAACTTCGCGCGCCCGCTCGTCGCGACTGACCTGGGCCGCGGCAAAGGTGACCAACGCGGCTGCAAGCAAGGTGAAGGCGAATACCATCTCGACGGCCAAGGCCCCCCGCTCCATGATCTCGCGCACCTGCGCCAAGATCGGCCGCAGGTCGAGCATCGACACCGCCGGGAAGGCATTGGCCAGATCAACCGTCAGCGCCTCCGACGAGCCTTCGATATACAGACTGGTGATATAGGCCACCGGGATCTCACCGGCCAAGGCCGGCGTGCCGACGACAAAGAAATTCACATTGAACGAATCCCAGGCCACGGTGCGCAAATTGGTCACCGGCGCCATGACGCGCTGCCCCGCGACATCGAAGGTCAGGGTATCGCCGACGTCGATGCCCAGCGTTTCGGCCAGTTCGAACTCGACCGAAAACCCGGGCTGCTCGGCCTCCTCGGCATTCCACCAACGCCCGGCCTTGATACGATTATCCGCCTGCATCTCGGCACCGAAGCTCAGGCTGTATTCACGCGCGGCCAACCGCCTGGCGCGCAGGCTTTCGTAAGATGTCGGTTCGATCGCACGGCCCGAAATCTCGACCAACCTCGCGCGGGTCATCGCATGCAAGCCCGAATTGGGTATCCGGCGTTCGGTCAACAACTTTTTCAACGCGGCCGCTTCATCCGGCTGAACGTTGATCAGAAAATGGTTCGGTGCATCCTCGGGCAGACTGGCCTGCCAGGTATCGATGATGTCGACCCTCACCACAGCCAGTAGCAGCAACAAGGTGATACCCAGACCGAAGCCGGCCAGTTGCAACAAGGTCAATTGCGGATAGCGCGCCAAAGCCGCCAGACCAAGCGCGGCGGTCCCACCGGTTCGGCGCAGCGGCGACAGCAAGCCGAGCAACAAACGCCCGGCGAGCATGAAGAGCGCCAAAGCCGCCAGGGTCGCCATAGCCATGGCACCGGCCAGTCGATAATCCTGGACCTGCCAGATCAGCAGACCGACGAATACCGCAATACCAAGCAACCAGACCAACCAACCCGACAGGCCCGGCGCGTCCAATTCGCGCCGCAATACGCGCAGCGGCGGCACCCGGCCGATTCTGAGCAAGCTCGGGATGGCAAAACCGATCACCATCGCCAGGCCGAACAGCAAACCGATAAAAGCCGGACGCATGCCCGGCGCCGGCAAGGCACTACCGAACCATTCACCAACCAAGGCAACCAGGGCCTGCTGACCAAAGAGCCCAAACAGACTTCCGCCAACAACGGCAGCAATAACGACAACGAATAAGCGCACCAGATGCCAGCGCAATACCGCACCACCGCTCATACCCAGGGTACGCATGACCGCGGCACCGTCGAGCGCACGATCGACATAGCGCCGCGTAGCCAGCAGGATGGCGATCCCGGCCAACAGACTGGCGCACAGGGCCGCCAAGCCGAGGAAGCGTTCCGCCCGCTCCAAGGCGGTACGTAATTCGGGCCGTGCGTTCTCGAGGTCGACCAGCGAGCTGCCTTGCAACAGTCTCGGTTTCAGCCAGGCACGCATAGCCTCGATACGATCCGCATCGCCGGCCAAGAGCAATCGATAGCGCACGCGACTGGCCGGCCCGAGGAGTTCGCTGCGTTCGGCATCCTCGTAGCTGATCATCAAACGCGGTGCCAACTGAAACAGATTACCGCCCCGGTCCGGCTCGTTGATCAAGATACCCGCGGCATTCAGCGTGATCTCGCCGAGTTGGATTTCGGTCTCGCCGAGGGTTGCACGAAGACGATCGCGCAGTCGGCCTTCGAGCCAGGCCTCGCCGTCCGCCGGTGCAGTCCCGACGTTGCCATTCGGCGTTTCGACCTCGAGGCGGCCGCGCAAGGGATAGGCCGAACCGACCGCTTTGACCTGCACCAGCAGCGGCTGTTCATCGACGATGATCACACTTGGGAAGCCGACCATTCGTGCCGTCTCGAGGCCCAACTCACCCGCCTGCTTCAACCAGGATTCGGGAATCGCACCACCCTGCTCCAACACCAGGTCGGCCGCCATCAATGCCGAACCCTGACGCTCCAATGCACGTTCGACCCGATCGGCGAAAAAACCGACCGAGGTCAATGCCGCAATCGCGACGATCAACGCGGCCAACAGCAGACGCAGACCGGGGTCATGTAGCGACGTGCGCCAATACGCCATCGAGAATGCGGGCATCTTCATGCCGCGGCCAGCAGGCGACCGGCATTCAGCCGCAGCGTACGATCACAGCGTCGCGCCAACTGCTGATCGTGAGTCACCAGCAAGAGCGTGCTACCGACCCGGTCACGCAGGTTGAACAACAGGTCGATAATGCGTTCGCCACTGTCGGCGTCCAGATTGCCGGTCGGTTCATCAGCAAACAGGATCTCGGGATCACCGGCAAAGGCGCGCGCCAGGGCGACACGCTGTTGTTCGCCCCCGGACAACTGGCGTGGCAAATGCGACAAGCGTTCGCCCAAACCGACCTCGCGCAACAAGGTCTCGGCCTGAGGCCGGGCGCCATTCATTCGCCCGAGTTGCAATGGCAGCGCGACGTTCTCCAGTGCGCTCATTCCGGGTAACAACTGAAACGATTGAAAAACGAAACCGACCCGACCGGCACGCAACCCCGCTCGGGCGTCTTCGTCAAGCCCGGCGAGATCCTGGCCGAGCAACGAAACCCTACCCTGTGTCGGCTGGTCCAAACCCGCGAGTAGACCAAGCAGGGTCGATTTGCCCGAACCCGACGGACCGAGGATGGCGACAGCCTCCCCGGCATTGACCTGCATGTCGATCGCCGCGAGTATTTCGAGGGCATGTCCGTCGGGCATCTTGACCGTTTTACCCAACTGAGTGGCTGTAATGCGTGCCGTTTGTTCCATTGTCCTACTGTCGCTGTTTTTACTGTTCGTCTCGTCCGCCACAGCCGCGCACAAGATCCTGGTGATCGGTGACAGTCTCAGCGCCGCCTACGGTATCGAAAAACGGCTGGGCTGGGTTGCATTGCTGCAACAACGGCTGCGCGAACGAAACCCCAATGCCCGGGTGATCAATGCCAGCATCACCGGTGATACCACGCGCGGCGGCTTGGCGCGCCTACCGGCCGCACTCGAACGCGAACATCCGAATATCGTCATTATCGCCCTCGGGGGAAATGACGGTCTGCGCGGATTCGCGCCACAACAGACCCGAACCAACCTTCGTCAAATGATCGAACAATCCCGCGCGATCGGCGCCGAGGTACTGCTGCTCGGGGTCAAACTGCCGATGAATTATGGCAGGGCCTTCGGTGAGAAGTTCCACCGCGTCTATCTGGAATTGGCCGACGAACAGCAGGTGCCGGTGGTACCGTTCTTCCTCGAAGGGGTTGCCGAGACACGTGAACTCATGCAAGCCGACGGCATTCATCCGGCGGTCGAGGCCCAACCGCGTATCCTGGAAAACGTCTGGGAAAGGCTGGCGCCGATGCTCGAAGTAGGTGCCGACAAGCCGGAAAGTCACCAAAACTAGCGCCTGAAGCGACTGACCTGCCTCCAGCAAAAGCCCGGGCCAAATAGCGCTTTGGGTTTCACGGCACAAACTCACCACCGCCGACTAAAGATTCGGGTGGGCGACATCATTCACCGGATCGAGGTGAAGATCACACATCGTAGCGTGGCTATTGCGAAACACTTCGACATAAAGAGGACGAATGCTGCGTTCAAGATCCGTGTTTACAAACATTTAAGGGTGCCCAAAACAAGAATGAACACGACAGGCCGCTGAACCAGATCGGCATCCTGTCTACTCGTCGATCGTCAACGCTTTCTCGAGCGCATCGATAAACACGCGAACCTTGAGCGGAAGATGACTTCTGTGTGGATACACCACATAGATACGGCGATCACTCTTTGGCGAATAGTCGCTTAGTAAGGGCACAAGGCGACGGTTGTCGATTTCCTCCTTGACGAGAAAATGTGCGAGCCGGGCAATACCCAGCCCCGCAAGCGCTGCCTGTTTGACGACCAGGCCGATACCGGCGAATACCGGGTCGATAACGACTGGTTTCGACGCCTGTTCAATCTGAAATGCCCATTCGTCATCGGTTCTGCCCCTGGCATGAATCGCAAGACATTTATGCTGACTCAAGTCGTCCGGCTCTTGTGGATGCCCGTTGGTCTTGAGATATGCAGGCGATGCGCAGACAACCCAGGGATCGGCAACCAATCGTTTTGCAACGAAAGAGGTCAGATCGGGCTTTTCGAAACGGATCGCCAGATCGACTTTCTCCCGCATGAGATCGATAGGGCCGTCACCCTGCAGAAGCATCACCTGGATATCCGGATACCGTCGGCGAAATGACTTGAGCAAGGGCACAATGACATGAACCGCGAAGGCATCCGAACAGGCGATTCGCAAAATCCCGCGAGGGTCCAGCGATAGTTTCTTGACGTAAGATTCGGCCTCTTCGACCGCCAACAGTATCGCTTCGCTTCGGCGAAAAAGTTCTCGACCTGCCTCGGTCAAGGACACGCTTCGTGTCGTCCGGTGAAACAAGCGGGTATCCAAACGTTTTTCGAATCGGCCGATCGCCTTGCTGATCGCCGACGGCGTGAGCCCGATATGCTCACTGGCACCGATGAAGCTCCCCGCCTTGGCCACTTCTGCAAAAACGGCCAGGCCCGAAAGATTGTCGATCATGTTGTTCCAATTAGTGAAATTTTTTCATTTATTTTATTCATTATAGATAGTTTTTCTTTTCTAGCCTTCATGATTACTTTGCGAGCAGACGTAGCGAAACGATGCGGTTGCTTTCGTACAGCGAACTGGAGGGCAATATCATGCGAGATTCAAACCCAGCCGAACCCAAAGGATCCTTGACCTTTCTGGAAATGATCCAGAGCACGCTATGGGCGGCACTCGGGGTTCAGAAATCAAAAAACCACGAACGTGATTTCGAACGCGGTAGTTGGATTTACTTTGTTTTGATGGGCATCGGTTTCACGGGCGTATTCGTTTTATGCATGATCTTGCTCGTGAAGCTTGTTGTTGCGAACGCACCCTAGAACCGGCTGACACGATCCGAAGCGTTGTTGCCGTTAGCCTTTCATTGCGCAGAAAAAATCCCGCCACAAAGGCGGGATCTTTTCGACGGCCAACCAAACCGACTTAACTCATTTTGCCCGGATAATCCGCAATACCCGGGTCGGCAGAGACACCGACCAGATGGGGGTGATTGATCTTCGGTAGTTTGAGGACATTGTCCGAACCCTTCTTGGCCAGGATGTAATCACGCACCACATCCCACATCAGACGCCCTTCGGGTGTACGGTTCACGGTCGCCCAACCGGCCACGCTGTAAGTGGTACCGGCCTCGATGACATGACCGTTGTCGAGTTGTGCATTGCTGATGCGTTGCCCCAGCGGCTTGCCCGGTTCGATGGTGTAATCCAGGCCACCGACACGAACCATGTCGCCACCGGATTGTAGATAGGGATCGGGATCGAACAGATTGTCGGCCACGCCTTCGAGCATGTTGATAATATCGGCGCCGGTCATCTCGGTAACATAAGTCTCAGCGTAGGTCATGGCACATTGGGTCATGACGTCTTCCATAGTGATCCAATCGCCTTCCAGGGTCGAGGTGCCCCAGCGCACACCGGCCGACAATGCGATGTCGGCGTCATACTCGTGGCGCAAGGCATTGCATAAGACCTGATCCCAGGTACCCATGAAATTGCCGCGCCGATACAGCGTGCGATCGGCAATCGCCAGTTTTTCCGACAGGATCTCTTCGAAAGTCTTGCCGACTCGCGACTTGTTGAAAAACAGTTCGGTGCGCCGTGACTCGACGATACTCTCGTCATATTTGGTCTGACGCATCTGGGTGATGTAGGCCTCCATCTCCTTGTCGGCCGGCAACCACTCGGCGAATACCGGCAGCATCTTGTAGTGCATACCCTTGATTTCACCGCCTTGGATATCGAAGTCCATGACGCCGACGTATTTGCTGTTGGAACCGGCATTGGTCACCCAGCACTCGCCACCGGCGACATTCTTCACCTTGACCGGTTTGGGCATACCGTCATGGGTATGGCCGCCGAATACGGCATTCAGGCCGGGCACTCGCTCGGCCATCTTGATATCGACGTCCATACCGTTGTGCGACAACAGCACGATCGCATCGGGGCTTTCCTCTTCGCGAATCTGCTCGACCAGGGAGATCATATCGTCCTCGCGCAGTCCGAATGACCAGTCGGGAAAAAACTCCTGCGGGTTGGCATTCGCGGTACGCGGAAAGGCCTGACCAACGATCGCGATGCGCGCACCGTTGACCTCTTTGATCACATAGGGCTGGAAGGCATGTCCGGTGTCTTCATCGAATAGTCCGCGGCCGTCGAACTTTTCGGTCATGGCGAAATACTCGTCACTGAACAGGGAGTCCGGCTTCACCCGTACGTTTTGACCGATGAAATCACCCTTGAACAATGCAACGTTGGATAACACCTCGTTCTCGCGATAGGTGAACTCCCAGTGGCCGACCATAACGTCCAGCCCGAGAATATTGGAGGCTTCGACCATATCGACCCCGCGAGTCCACAGCGAAGTACCCGAGCCCTGCCACAAATCGCCACCATCGACGGTGAGCGTGTTCTGTTGCCCTCCGGCCTGGTCGCGCAAGATATCGAGTAAGGTCTTTAGATGTGCGAAACCGCCGGTACGACCGTACTTCGAAGCCGCCGCATCAAAGTCGAGATAGCTGTAGGCGTGAGACTCGGGCGTTCCAGGCTTCAGACCCATTGCCTCAAGCAGTTTCTTACCCACCAGGTGCGGCGGACGACCGAAGGCCTCACCAACGCCGAGATTGACGTTCGGTTCGCGGAAATACACCGGCTTTAGCTGGCCATGGACATCGGTGATGTGAAGGATGCGGACATTACCTTTCATCGGCAGGTCGTAAAAACCCTTGGGCATTTTGGTACCGCTAAAGGCCTTGCTCGAAAGAATGGGAGCTGCAGTTGCCGCAGCACCCAGACCCATCACCTTGAGGAAATCACGACGGTCAATCTTGGGCATAATGCTGTTCTCGCAGGAATTGGTAATTATGTAGTCATCACGCGCAGACCCGTCGCATGTCCAATCCGACGCGACGGATGCTGGAGTGTATCAATGCCCCGGTTCGCGCTCTACCCACGGCATCCCGGTGTTTTTTCACTCCATGGGACACCGGCTGGCGCCGACAGGTTCTAAGCCGTATCCTCCCGACCCTCGTTTAGACGCAGGCCGCCGATGTTTATTCCCGCACGCACCGCCGCTCTCGCCTTACTCGCGCTGTGCGGCCTGTTCTCTCCCGCGATGGCCGATGTGGTCAAGCCCGCCCTGGTCGAAATCAGTGTATTCAGCGAAGGCCGGTTTCGGGTCGAGATCCGCGCCAGTATCGAGGCTCTGTTAACCGGCATTAATGCCCAATATCAGGACACCACGCAGGCACCCACCGCCGAGGAGTATGACGAACTGCGCGTGCTCGAAGCCGCCGATCTGATGCGCGAATTCGAACCGTTTCGCCAAACCATGTTGCAGAAGATCGCACTGCGTCTCGACGGACAACGTGCGGACATGCGAATCGCCAAGGTCGATATCCCGGCGCCGGGCTATACCAAGGTGCCGAGGATCAGCCTGATCGCGCTCGAGGGCGAGGTACCGGCACGGACACGCACGCTCACCTGGTACTACCCGGCCGCATTTGGCGACAACGCGGTGCGCGTGCGCCAGGTCGACGAAACCAATGCGAAATGGCACTGGTCCGGTTGGCAATGGATTCGCAACGACTCCGTCAGCGAATCCTTTTCGTTGACCGAGGTGTTCAGTCCACCGGGCACGCTCGACATCATCGCCGAGTACATCGGAGCCGGCTTCGATCACATCATACCGGCAGGTCTTGATCATATTCTTTTCGTGCTCGGCCTTTTCCTGTTGAGCACGCGGCTGAGCACGCTGTTGTGGCAAGTGACCATGTTCACTATCGCCCATTCGATCACGCTGGCAATGGCAATGACCGGCCTGATCGATTTGCCGGCACGCGTGGTCGAACCATTGATCGCACTATCGATCGCCTATATCGGCGTCGAGAACATCTGGCATCGGGGTTTGCATAAAAGCCGCTTGGCCCTGGTGTTCGCCTTTGGGCTATTGCATGGATTGGGCTTCGCCAGTCTGCTGTCGGATTTCGGCATGCCCGACGGTGCTTTTGCCACTGCGCTGATTGCATTCAACATCGGCGTCGAATTCGGTCAACTCGCGGTGTTGGCCGGAGCCTATCTGGCGATCGGTTTCTGGTTCGGTGACAAGCCTTACTATCGCCAGGTAATCGTCATCCCGGCATCGCTGGTCATTGCATTGGTCGGATTGTACTGGACCTGGGATCGTCTGAGTTTCTGATCGGTTTGCGCAGCGACATCGATACATTTACGCCGTCTGCTGTAGAATCAAATCGTCCATAAGCATCGGCGGTGAAATTCGATAGCCTTGGCCGTAGTCGACACCGATCTCACGCACATGACGTAAAATCTGATCATCGGCCACGTACTCCGCTATCGTCTGCTTGCCGAGAAAATGTCCGATATCGTTAATCGACTTCACCACGGCGAGATCGGCTCGGTCGGCAGCAATCTTACGCACGAACACGCCATCGATTTTCAACCAATCGACGGGTAATTCCTTCAAGTAGGAATAGGACGCCAGACCGCTACCGAAATCGTCCAGAGCGACTCGACAACCCAGGGCCTTGAGTTCCCGCACAATGCCCGCGCCGAGTTGTAGATCGGCAACCGCGGCCGTTTCGGTCACCTCGAAACTCACCCATGACGGATCGATCCGGTGTTGTGAGAAAAGCTGTCTCACAAAATCGACAAACCCGGGGTCACTGACCGTTTGTCCCGAAAGATTGATGGCAAAACCATGCAGACGAGACATCTGTTCACGTTGTACAGCCACCCATTCGATCACCGACTGCGTCACCCAACGGTCGATGGCACGCATTCGTCGATAACGCTCGGCTGCCGCAATGAACTCGTTGAGTGGCAGTGCATCGCCCGCATCTCCGCCGACATCGAGCAACACTTCGTAATGCGGTTGCAACTCGTCACCGGGGCGCAGCGGAACAATCGGCTGACAACGCAAGCGTAGCCGACCATGATCCAAGGCCTCATCGACTTGCGCAACACGCTGTGCAGATACCCGTCGCTCGGCGATATCCGGGTCGTCCTCACGATAAACCAACACCGAATTACCGCCCGCGTCCTTGGCCGCCGCAATGGCATTGTCGGCAGCCTGCAGTAAACCGCCTGCACTGTCTTTCGTACCTGCGAGAGGTACCAAACCACCCGACGCACTCAAAGCCAATGCCTGGCCTGGCCAGTCGAACTCGAGCCGGTCGAATACTTCGCAAATCGTCTCGGCGTGTTGCAGCGCCTCGGAAGGATCGCCTTCATGTATCAGCAACCCGAATCGATCACCACCGAGATGTGACAACAGCCTTACGTCCACCTCCCGTTCGAGCATGCGAGCGATGGCGATCAACAGCCGGTCACCCGTATCGTAGCCATGAATGTCATTGATCAGGCGAAACTGATCCAGATCGACACACAACAAAGCGCCCTTGTCCGTGCCGCGCTCACCCAAGCCGACGAACTGCTCCAAACCCGCTTGGAACTGTTGCCGATTGATCAAACCCGTCAGCGAATCGTGGCTGGTCTGATGTTCGAGTTCGCGTTCCATGCGCCCAAGCAGCGCATCCACGGCGCGATCGCTTGGCGGTCTTCCATCTTCAGGTGTCAATTCGATGGTTCGACGATACAAACCCTGCATCAAATCGGCCCACGAGATGTCGCGCGCGCGCAGGCCCCGATGATCGACCGTGACAAACGACGATCGATCGTCACGAATCCAGGCCACGCGCAATTCCTGCGGCCCATCCGGACTATCGAGCACCGTCAGGCCGTCACCTACGCGGATCGCCGCACAACGGGCGTCGAGGGTATCCCGGGCAGCGCTTGGCATGTCCACCGATAATACGCTCGGATCGGCTTTCGAACGTATATCGTTCATTGCCGGCATTTTTATCAACGGCACATCTGAACTCTCAGAACCCGTCAACGCATTGCGTAAACCGTGCTCGACCTTGTTACGCCGAAACGGATCGAACGCCACGGTAGCCAATTCCTGTTCTATGCGATCATACAGCTGCACACCATCGAGACGATCGGATCGGTCTTCGAACGCTTGACCGCCGAGTGCAGCGACCAGATCGTCGAGCAACTTCAGTAATTCAACATAGGCGTCCTGTGTTCCTTCACCCTTGAGCGCCGCAAGTTCGAGTACGGCACGCCAACCGACGTCGAGCAGCTCGGGTAGAATCGTAGGCACGTCACGTCCCGCATAACGCTGATTGATGTCGTTCAACACGGCTCGGCGAGTACGCCTGATGCGATCGCGTCCCTCGGCGGCAGCCGCCACGCGGGTGACGTTACGCTGGTAATTACGGCTTTGCCTGCCGTTCAATGTATCGAGCGCGGCGGCTATGGCCTTGAGGGTCGCCGTATCGGTCACACCGGATGCAAGCGGCTGCAACAGATCGCTGACCTGTTGCCTCAGCGGGTCATCCGCCGGCACGATATCCGATCGTGGGCGGAACATCTGTAAATGCCCCAATGCATCGACGATCTTCCGTAACGGTTGGTCCGGGTTTTGAAAAAAGCCGGGATCGCGCTTTGCCTCACAAGTGAGCGGCTCTTCCAACAATTCCAGCCATTCTGCAGCACTGCCCGCCATGCTCGGCAGTTCAGCGACTTCCGCTATCAAATCATGCGCGAGCGCACCGCGCTGCGCCTGCTCCCGTTCCAATAGGCGTGCCAAAAGCTGTTTGTCGATCGTAACGGTGCCGGACACACCGCTGCCTGAACTGTCGCCGGTATCGGCGCCAGCCTCTTGCGCCACAGATTCGGCATCCCGCTGAACACCGGTCCGCCGCGGTTCCGCGGTTCTGACAATCGATGGCTTGGGAACCGAAGGCGCGGCCGGCACACCCGATTCGTCGAGCACTTTGTCGAAGGACGCATATAAACTGCCGAGTTCGCGCGACAACAGTCTTGCGGCATTGTCGAACAATATCTTGCGTGTTGTTCCGCCCAGATCCAGTTCACCAACCACTTCTTGCAAAGCCGCGGCAAAGTGCTGCGGAACAAACGGGACAGCCGGGGGTGACGGTAGCTCGGGGCGATGCAGTGTGGCCATACGCGAGGACAGGGCGTTCAAGCGCTCACCGAATTCTCCGTCCAATAGATTGGTAACACGCGAAGCTTCGAGCCAACGTTCAAAATCGTCAGGCTCGACCAGACTCAGTTCATCTTCAGCGTCGTCGCTCGCTTGCGCAACGACCTCCATAGAATTCTTGCCTTCAGCCTGACGCAGCACTGCGCCGATAACAGCATCGTTCTGCCTCAACTGGTCGATAAGGCTCATCTCGGCGTATACGCGCTGACGTTCGCTGTCAGGCACCCCTCGGTCCAGTACTTCGAACAACGCCTTTTCGACATCGCGTAACAATTCGTCTTGAAAAGACGGCAAAACACCGTTAGCCAGATGCCTGAATTTGGACAAAAGACGCGCTTCACCGCCAACCGGCGGCCGATGCGGCTCATCCTGTCGGTCTATTTGGATATGTTGCTTTAGCAGCTCGAAGGATTCACCCAGGGGTGAGGCAAAACTAACGCCCAGATAGTCGTCTCTAAACCAAGCGATCGTCGCTTCCAAAACAATCGGACGCGCACCCTCGGGCGTCTCCGGGCGAACGGAAACGCTAATTACCGCTCCTCGTTCGATTGCCGTTCGCTGTGCTTGAGAGACCTGTTGAAGCAACAAACCGCCACGACAGCAGTCGCGAACCACACAAGCGGACTTGGTGCCGTCAGATTGGGTGATCTGGCCGACCAATTGGATTTCGAATCGCTCGAAACGACGCCGTTCGGTGCTATCCGCCATGATGGGAAGCTACCCGTCAAAGCGACGCGGGTGTTCGCTCCAGAGGGGCCTGGTCTCCTTATTCCGTGCTTTCCTCCGGTAATTAACGACCGATTCGGCGAGGCCTTCAACCCTAAATGCTCATTTAGTTTGCGGGGAGAATACCTCGCAATACCGAACGCCCAGACTTGGACTCAGTCCAAATCAGCTTGGATCACGTCTGACGCGCACCAATTCGAAACCCAATTTGACGTAATCGTTGATCTGCGCGGGCGCAGATGCCGCGACATCGACATAATCCGGGAAGTCCTCGGGTACGTTACCGTCCCAACTGGCATGAACGGCACAGACGTGCAAACCGATATTCTGGCCCTGCAACGCCCGGGCTTCGGCGTGCAATTGCGCCAAAGGGCCATCGGCCTCGCGCGCCAGCAGACCGAACTGCTCCCGGCCGTGAGTCACGACGGCAATGGATAGATCAGGAAAACGCTCGCGTAGGCGTTCGCTCAAACGGGCCACTTTGGGGAGGGCCCAGTCAAGCGCATCGACCTCGCCTTCGACCACCTCAAACACCACACCGGCGGGCGGCTCGGCGGCTTCGATGAGGCGATCGACCTCGGGTTGCGCGACACTCGCGACACTCAGGCAAAGCAAAATGGCGATCAGGCTGACTCGCATCGCGGCACCTCCGCTTAAACCGACGATTCGAGCATAGGACAGACCGGGCGGCGAAAAAATTCCACGCGGTATTGCAAACGCGACCGCCGCTGCCGTCCTCAGTCGGGTTCGTAAGCCAGATTGGGAGCCAACCACTTCTCGGCCCGGTCGATCGGCATATCTTTACGCCGGGCATAGTCTTCGACCTGATCCCTGTTGATTTTACCAATGGCGAAGTAACGTGCCTGCGGATGGGCGAAATACAGACCACTGACCGCAGCGGTCGGCACCATGGCTTTGGATTCGGTCAACCAGATACCGGTATTGGCCTCGACGTCCAACAATGTCCAGAGCAGGTCTTTTTCGGTGTGGTCCGGCGAAGCCGGATATCCCATCGCCGGCCGGATACCTCGGTACTTTTCGGCAATCAGCGCATCGTTGTCCAGGGCCTCGTCAGGCGCATAGGCCCAGAGCCTGGTGCGGACCTCGCGGTGCAACCATTCCGTGAGCGCCTCGGCCAGTCGATCGGCCAACGCCTTGAGCATTATCGAGCTGTAGTCATCATGATCGGCATCGAACTCGGCCAGTTTGGTATCGATACCCAGCCCGGCGGTTGCGGCAAACCCCCCTATATAATCGGCGATGCCGGTTTCCTTCAATGCAATATAGTCGGCCAACGACTCATTGTATTTCCCGTCGGGCTGGCGGCCTTGCTTGCGCAGATTATGTAGCGTAGTCAACACTTCTTTGCGTGAATCATCTCGATACACCTCGATGTCGTCACCGACGGCATTGGCCGGAAACAACCCGACTACCGCTTTCGCGGTCAACCAATGCTCATCGACAATCTTTTCCAGCATCACCCGAGCGTCGTCGAATAACTTGCGGGCTTCCTCACCCTTCTCCGGGTCATCGAGGATCTTGGGGTACCGCCCCCTTAGCTGCCAGGCGTGAAAGAAAAAGGTCCAGTCGATCAAAGGAATGATGTCGTTGAAATCGATATCGTCTAGCACGGTGATACCGAGACTTTCCGGCTTCACGATAGGTGCAGCATCCCAGTCGATCGGCGTACGGTTAGCCTGCGCCTCGGTCAGACTGACATTGTTCTTGGCCTCGTTCTTGGCCGCTCGACGTTCGCGAACCTGATCGTACTCAACCCGCAAGGCGTTCAGATAGGCCGGCTTGTTGTCTTCGGACAGCAAGGTGCTGGCTACGCCAACCGCACGTGACGCATCCGGCACATAGATGACACCATGTTCGTATTGCGGTTCGATCTTGACCGCAGTGTGGGCTTTCGAGGTGGTCGCGCCGCCAATCAGCAGCGGCACATCGAAACCCTGCCGGGTCATCTCCTTGGCGACATGGACCATTTCGTCCAGCGACGGGGTAATCAGACCGGACAAGCCAATGATGTCGACCTTTTCCTCACGCGCGGTTTGCAGGATTTTTTCTGCAGGCACCATGACCCCGAGATCGACGACCTCATAATTGTTGCATTGTAAAACGACACCGACGATGTTCTTGCCGATGTCGTGTACATCGCCTTTGACCGTCGCCATCAGGATCTTGCCGTTCGATTCGAGGGTACCCTGCGCAAGCAGTTCGGCCTTTTCCGCCTCGAGGTACGGCTCGAGATAGGCAACCGCCTTTTTCATCACCCGTGCCGATTTCACCACCTGAGGCAGGAACATCTTGCCGGCACCGAACAGATCGCCGACGACATTCATACCGTCCATCAAAGGCCCTTCGATCACATGCAGCGGCCGCTCGGCCTGTTGACGCGCCTCCTCGGTGTCATCGTCGATGAACTCTGTGATGCCCTTGACCAGCGCATGCTCCAGGCGCTTGCTGACCGGCCAACTACGCCATTCCAGGTCTTCGGGCTTTTCGGCATGAGCCTCACCGGCATACTTTGGTGCAATCTCGACCAGGCGCTCGCCAGCCTCGGGATCGCGGTTCAACACGACATTCTCTACGGCATCGCGCAGTTCATCCGGCAGATCGTCATAGACCGCTAGCTGGCCGGCGTTGACAATACCCATATCCATGCCGGCTTGGATGGCGTGATACAGGAACACCGCATGGATGGCCTCACGCACCGGATTATTGCCGCGGAACGAGAAGGACACATTTGACACGCCACCCGAGATCAATGCGAGCGGCAAGCTCCGCTTGATATCGCGCGTCGCCTCGATGAAATCGACACCATAGTTGTTGTGCTCTTCGATGCCGGTCGCGACGGCGAAGATATTGGGATCGAAAATGATGTCTTCCGGTGGGAAACCGATTTCGTCGACCAAGATGCGATAGGCACGGGTACAGATCTCGACCTTGCGGGCCTGAGTGTCGGCCTGACCGACCTCGTCGAAGGCCATAACGATGACCGCGGCACCATAACGTCGACACAATCGCGCCTGCTCGCGAAACTTGTCCTCGCCCTCTTTCATCGAAATCGAGTTGACGATCGGTTTGCCCTGACTGCAGCGCAGACCGGCCTCGATGATCTCCCACTTCGAAGAATCGATCATCAAAGGCACTTTGGCGATGTCGGGCTCCGACGCAACCAAATTGAGGAAGCGCACCATGGCCGCCTCGCCGTCGAGCATGCCCTCGTCCATATTGACGTCGACGATCTGCGCGCCGTTCTCGACCTGGGCCCGGCAGATATCCAGCGCCTCTTCGTACGCTTCGTTCAGGATCAGACGCTTGAACTTGGCCGAGCCGGTGACATTGGCCCGTTCACCGACATTCACGAACAAGCTGTCCGCGCCGATGTTGAGCGGTTCCAGACCGGACAGGCGACATTCACCCGGTAGTCCCGGCGGGCGTCGTGGTGTTACGCCATCGACCGCCCTGGCAATCGCCGCGATATGATCGGGCGATGATCCGCAACAGCCGCCGATGATGTTCAGGAAACCGCTGCGTGCCCATTCGGCAACCTCGCCGGCCATATCCTCGGGCCCCAGGTCGTATTCCCCGAATTCGTTCGGTAGCCCCGCATTCGGGTGAGCGTTGACATGGCACTCGGCGATACGCGACATCTCTTCGACGTACTGCCGCAACAGATCGGGACCGAGCGCACAATTCAAACCGATCGAGATCGGCTGCGCATGCCGCAGACTGTTGTAAAAGGCCTCGGTCGTCTGGCCGGAGAGTGTTCTACCGGATGCGTCGGTGATAGTGCCGGAAATCATGACCGGCGGACGGCCGGCGCCGTCGAGATCATGATCGTCGAAGTATTTCTCGATTGCGAAAATCGCGGCCTTGGCATTCAGCGTGTCGAAAATGGTCTCGACCAACAGGATATCGGCACCGCCGGTCAGCAGCGCACCGGTCGATTCGTAGTATTGATCGACCAACTCATCGAAACTGCTGTTGCGAAATCCGGGGTCGTTGACATCAGGCGAGATCGACAAGGTGCGGCTGGTCGGGCCCAATACGCCAGCGACGAAACGCGGCTTGTCCGGTGTGCTGTATTCATCGGCCACCGCACGAGCCAATCGGGTCGCGGCCAGGTTGATCTCGTACGCCAAATCCTCCATGTCGTAGTCCGACATCGATACCCGGGTACCGTTGAAGGTATTGGTTTCGATGATGTCCGCGCCGGCCTCGAGATATTGCGCATGGATATCGCGGATGATGTCCGGCCGGGTGATCGCCAGTAGGTCGTTGTTGCCCTTGAGGTCGGTGTGCCAATCGGCAAACCGCTCGCCACGATAGTCGACCTCTTCGAGTTTGTGGCGCTGGATCATGGTACCCATTGCACCATCCAGGATCAGGATGCGCTCGGCCATCAGGGCGTTCAACTGGGCAACAGGATTGCGGGACATGTGACACAAAGAAGTTTGAACCAAGCCGCGCATTATACAGGCCGGGCCGGCGCCGATGGTTTGGCATCCCCAACTGGCAAAAAGCAAATAAATCCCAACGTGTACGTTATAAACAGCTTTGAAGACACCTTGGGCCGGCACTGTGTTTAGATTGCCGCGGCCCTCTAGATCGGGCCCGAACATGCAGCTTGATGCCCCGTAGCCGCTTCGATTCAGATCGTGTAGTGCCAACTCCGATCGAAAATCGGCGACAAGGGCACGCAAGCTGCCGAGTATTGCTGTGCAATAAACGCCTTAATTGGAGGAAACACGAATGGCAGAACTCTTTTCCGCAGATTGGATGAACAGTTTGAAAGACGCATGGAACGCGGACCCGGAAGTCAAGGACAAACTGGCCGAAATCGGCTTCAACTCCGTGATCACCTGCGGATTCAAGAACGAAGATCAACCACGTGGTGTTTTTGTCGTCGAAAACGGCGAGTGCATACGTGCCGGCGACTACGACGGCAGCACGCCGGACTGGGATATGCGAGCAGATCGCGACAACTGGATGAAGTGGGCCTCCGAAGGTATCGGCATGGCTGGGCTGGGCACCGCCTTTGCGATGGGCAAGCTCAAGTTCCTCAGCGGCGACTTCAAGGGCATGATCAAAGACCCGCGTATGGCCGGCCCCTTCGTGAAAAGCTTTGCGCTGATGAAGCAGTTGGATACTCAATAAGGCACCGTACAGCAATGTAAAAACCGGGCCACGCGCCCGGTTTTTTCGTTCTTAAGCCGCTCAATCGATCCAAGGATTGGGATTGCCCTGCACACGCGCGATCGCACGGTTGCGCCGGCGCTCATGTTCATCGACAGGATCTTCCCGGTGCCATCGTTCCAATAAACGGCGCTGTCGCGCATAGATTTCCAATTCATAGCGATCGGCCATGTACAACATGGCACGCGCAATATCTCCACGTACCGCCGGTCTTGGCTCGACCGCCCTGGCCCGGTGATCGATCTCGATATCGCAGCTGCGTTCGAGCCACCGCTCGCCCCTGATCTCGCGATAGGGATAGGCGCCGCGCGCCTTGTTCAAGTCTTTACGTGCCGGATACATATTGTGCATATCCGATTCGATGCGGTTGAAATGCTCGCTGTTGCGCCGACATCGCTGCCGGTCCCCACAGCGCAGCGCGCGGGTCACCCAGGCCATCGGGTACACATGCTCGATGTTGTATCGCCGATCGCGCGCTTGAAAGGGCACGCCGCAATACAGTCCCTCGCCGCCACTCGGGTAGAGCGCGCGCCAGAACAACGGGATGGTATCGAGGTAGTTATCCGTACCCGACCAGGTCAATCCGGGGTACAACAACAATACAAATATGACGCGCTTCACGTCGTCTCCTTTCAAGTCGCGACCGAGTTCGGGATAATCCCTCCAACAAATGAAGATGGAAAGTCGCCGCCGTGCCGAACGACGAACCCCTGGTTGATTCCGAACTCGCCGATACAGCGCCCCAGCGCCGTAGCGGGCCATGGAAACTCATTGTCATCGTTATCCTTTTGACTGCTGTCGGAGTCTGGCTGGTGCCCGGTGAATCACCGGATCGGGCGCCCGACACCGCTCAACCCGACAGCGTCGACTCGGAAGAACAGCCACCCAGCCTGCTGGAAACACCACCACCGAAGCGCGATGACGCGATCGCCGTTGACGAACAGACATCCGCGGCAACCGAAACGGTCGGCGACGACCGCCCGGGTGCCAAGGCACGTACCCTGATCGCGGAAATGCGCGCCTCGGGGCAAATCGATACACAGAAGGTGTTCGACGCTGCCGAGGCGGCACAGGCCAACGGCGAATTGACGGACGCCTACCTACTGTACTTTTTTGCTGCCCGTGAAGGACACGCTCGCGCCGCATTGACTCTTGGGCGGCAAGCGGACCCGCAAAGCCACAACCCGGACAGCAGCGTATTCGAAACCCCGGATCTCAACCAGGCCCACAAGTGGTATCAGCTCGCGGCACAAAACGGCAACGATGAAGGCAGGCAACAGCTCTCCGCATTGCGTACGCGGGTCGAACAACGGGCCGCTGCCGGTGATCCCGAGGCTCAACGCATCTCGCTGTTATGGCAATGACAATGAAACCCTCCATACGCATTACACCGCGCGCACTGCTGACGCTCGCACTGCTGCTATCGACCTTGATCGCAACGGCCGAACAACCCCTACTGATCCCCGGAAAGCAGGCCCTTTACCAACGCGTACTGGCTGTGCCGGGCCAACATCTTCATGACGCACCAAACGGCACGCCCGGCCAGGCCGTCACTCCGTTCACCGCCTTTTATGTCTATGCACGTCGCACCGGCAATGACGGTCAATGGCTGAAAGTCGGCACCGACCGTCACGGCGGCGGCAACGGCTGGCTGCCCAAGACCGGTACTATCGAATGGACCCAGGGACTCACCGTAGCTTTCCGCGAGGCCATCGGGCGCGACCGCGTGTTGTTGTTCGGCGATGCCCAATCGGCGCGTGAATTGGCGAGGGATCGTGATCTGAAACGCTACGACGCCTTGTACAGCGCGGCCCTGGCCGGCGAGGAAGACAACGACTCGCCGGTAGTCGCGATCCAGCCGGCAGGCAAACTCGACATCCGTGAAGACTTCTATCTGGTGCCGATATTGCGCCACGAGGACATCTTCTTGGGCAGCGAGCAAGCACGTCTGCTGCAGGTCTCGAGCGTGCCTCTGCGTGATCAACCGGTCGAGGCCGCCAAATCGCCAATCAAGGCAAGCACACCGACCGAGCCAAGCACATCACCTCAACCCGATGACAATGGCTACCGCGCCGGTCTGGTTTTCGCCATCGACGCCACGTTGTCGATGGATCCCTACATCGAACGCACCCGCGAGGCCGTGATGAAAATCTACGATGCCCTCGCCGAAGCCACATTGCTGGGCAACGTCAACTTCGGACTGGTCGCCTTTCGGGATTCACCACGGGCCGTACCCGACCTGGAGTACCTCACACGAACCTATGTCACGTTGGAACAGGGGCGCAATCCCGATGTGTTCGTCTCCCGGGTGAACGGACTATCGGCAGCCACCATATCCAGTCAGGACTTCGTCGAGGACGCCTATGCAGGCGTGAAACAGGCGCTGGACGATATGGACTGGACGCCACATGCCGCACGTTATCTGGTTCTGGTGACCGACGCCGGACCGCGCACCGCGACGGACCCCTTATCGGCGACCGGCCTCGACGCCCGGGCCCTGCGCCGTATGGCGCAAGAAAAAGGCGTCGCGATCTTCGTGCTCCATCTGTTGACGGATTCCAGCAAGGCCGACCATCAAAACGCCGCAACAGCCTATCGCGAACTGGCCAAATTCCCCGGCATCGGCAGTCTTTACTATGCCGTACCGACCGGCGACGTCGACGAATTCGGTCAGGTGCTCGACACCTTGGCCGGTCAGATCACCATGCAGGTACAGATGGCCGCCGCGTCACAGCCACCGACGCCACCGCCCGTTCAAACCGCACCCGAACCCGAATCCAAACCGATTGTCGAACCGGCAAACCCCCAGCTCGCCGCATTGCAGGACAAAGTCGCCAAACTGGGTTATGCCCTGCGCATGCGTTATCTGCAACGCGGCACGGATGGCAACATACCCAAGGTCTTCAACGCTTGGTTGCTCGATCGTGACATCCGTGATCCCGAACAACGCACCTTGGACGTCCAGGTACTCCTGACCCGCGATCAATTGTCGGATCTGCACGACATCCTCAGAGACGTCTTGCAGACGGCTGAAGAAGGCCTGTTATCGCCGCAGAACTTTCTCAACGAGTTAAAGAGTCTGGCGGCAACCATCGCGCGTGACCCGGAACAACTCGGCACTACGACGGCAACCACTGCCGGTGAGGGCAACAGTCTGTCCGACCTGGGTTTCATGCGGGAATACATCGAAGATCTGCCGTACACCGGCGAGGTCATGAACCTCTCGCTCGACGACTGGGAAGCTTGGCCGGCACGTCGGCAGATCGAGTTCCTGCACCGCCTGGAAAACAAGATCAGCTACTATCGCGCGCTACACGATCATACCGATCTTTGGGTCAGCCTCGATGGTGGTACCGTCGATGGCGATTCAGTATTCCCTGTGGCATTGGAGATGCTGCCCTAAGGCCCCGCGTCGGCTGCGGCACCGGTAACGGCGGCACAGCCTGGCGTAGAGCATACCGCGCAAACGAACGCGTTCTGCAAAACGTTGACGGTCGATACATCCATAACAAAAAACGTCTATATCCGGCCCTGTGATCCAGGCAGAATAAGACCCTTGGATCCCGTGCACCGCAGTTATTCGTGAACAACGTTTTTCAATCGCGCAACAAAGCCAGAACCACCGTCTATCATCTGCGCGACGTGACCCGCGATCGCGCATCCGAGGGGGTGACTTTTCGCCTGCGCGTGCCGTCTTTGCAGATCGCGCAGGGCGAGAAAATCGCGCTGATCGGTGAATCCGGGTGCGGAAAGTCGACCCTGCTCGACATGCTCGCTTTCATTTCACAACCCAGTGATATCGCTTCCTTCCGCTTTCGGCCGGAGCAAGACAAAGATGCCATCGATATCACCAGACTGTGGAAGAAAAGGCAGATGAACAGGCTCAGCGAATTGCGCAAACGGCATATCGGTTATGTCATGCAGACAGGTGGATTGCTGCCTTATCTCAGCGTGCGCGAGAACATCGCACTGTCACGTTCCGTACTGGGGCTGGGCAAGGACGACACGGTCGAGTCGTTGGCGCATGAACTGGGTATCGCCCGGCATCTCGACAAACTGCCCGAAACCCTATCGGTGGGCGAACGTCAGCGGGTCGCGATCGGCCGCGCGCTATCGCATCAGCCGTCGATTGTTATCGCCGACGAGCCGACCGCGTCGGTCGACCCGTTCGCCGCGGAAAAAATCATGTCGCTGTTCATCGGTCTGGCCGAGGAACGCAATATCACCGTGGTGGTCGCATCGCACGCTTGGCGCCATATCAAGCGCCTGGGCCTGCGCCGTCTCGCGCACCATACCCATCGTTCCAAAGACGGTCGCACGACCGAAACCGTGGTCAACGGGTAAGCCGTGTCCTATCCGGCTTATCCACATCATTTCCGCGCGTCAGCCAAGGTTGCCGGCAATGGTCGCCGCCCCCGGCAATCGGGGAAACCCCGCCATAGCGTGCGTGCCTTGGCGATAAGTCGAATACTACCTGCGGACCACACCTTGTCGCGACGTTTACCGTGGGCTCCAAAATCGTGCGAATTGGCCGGACAGGACACTAGGAATGCGGTTGTTTAAGACACTTCGCCTGGCATCGCGCGACTATGGACATGAATGGCAGATGTCCGCCTGTTTCGTTCTCGCACTGGCCGCCGTGCTCGGCCCGATGTTGGTGTTGTTCGGGCTCAAGTTCGGCATCGTCGGCGGCATGCTGGACCAGTTGATCGAAAACCCCGAAAACCGCGAGATTCGACCGGTCAGCAGCGGGCGTTTCGACACGGAGTGGTTTGCCGCGATACGCCTGAGAGACGACGTCGCCTTTTTGGTGCCACGTACCCGCAGCATCGCCGCAACGGTGGAATTGAACAGCGACAAGGTCGGCCGCATCGTTCGTGCCGAACTCATCCCTTCCGGCATCGGCGATCCGCTGCTACCCGACGATGGCCCCATTCCGACCGGCGCCACACAGGTCGTGTTGTCGCAACAGGCCGCGAGCAAACTGAACGTCGTCGCCGGCGACACCGTCGACGGCAGCGTTACCCGGCGCTTTCGCGGCAAACGGGAGCGTGTTCATCTCGCACTCACGGTCGCCGCGGTCGCCCCGGCATCGGCCTTCGCGCGCGACGGCGCCTTTGTCGATGTGCGTTTGGTCGAGGCCTTCGAAGATTACCGTGACGGGCGCGCGGTCTCGGCATTCGGCTGGGAAGGCACGATAAACGACGACCCTCGCAGCTACCCCGGCTTCCGCCTGTACGCACACTCCATCTATGATGTTGCCGCCCTTAGCCGGCACCTTGGAGAAATCGGTGTCGACGTGCGCAACCGGGCGGCCGATATCGAGCTGGTCATGCGTATGGACCGTAATCTTTCGGCTATCTACTGGGCCATCGCAATCATCGGTTTGGTTGGATTCTCACTGTCTTTGGGCGCCAGCCTGTGGGCGAACGTCGACCGAAAACGCAAGGATCTATCGGTTTTGCGCCTGGTCGGTTTTCGTACCGGCGACATCATGTGGTTCCCCGTTACCCAAGCGCTCTATACCGCCGTATTGGGGTGGTTATTGGCCACTGCCATCTATTTCGCGGCGGCCTATGCGATCAACGACATGCTGGCCGAGCAACTCGCAGCCGG
Source organism: Chromatiales bacterium (assembly GCA_028280505.1). Lineage (GTDB taxonomy): Bacteria > Pseudomonadota > Gammaproteobacteria > Chromatiales > Chromatiaceae > Thiosocius. The sequence continues at coordinate 96,003 of JANQLO010000048.1, forward strand.
GCAGCAGGTTTGCAAACTCCTACCTCAACACTTCGTGCTGGCACTGACATTGACCGTCGGCGCTGCGGTGATCGCCGCAGCGCTCGCCGGTTGGCGTTCGGCACGTATCGAACCGTCTGACGGCCTTCGCGAACTCTAGTGTCCTGTTAACAATCCGCCATTCAGGCTAGGTTCAGACAAACCGAACCAGACTCCTTCAAGGATCGAAACAGATCCGCTGATCTCAAGGAGCACTGAGCATGAAACTACCCGCAATACTCGCCGCCGCGCTACTCGTCTTCGCGACAGGTGCATCGAGCAACGCCATGGCACATGGCAAAAAGTATTACGGCTACGGATACGGCGGGCACGGACACCATTACTACAAATCTTACCGACACTATAAACCGCGCCGTTACTACCGCCACAAGAAACGCCATTACTACGGCAGCTATCGCTATCCCTCGCGCCACCGCTATGGGATCAAGCTGTATTACAGCAGATGATCACGATACGGGTGCGTCACGAGCCCTTGCCGCGACGCACCAAATCAATGTGCTGGCGAAGATGGTAGAGCTGATCGGTGAACGACAGCGGCACCTTGACACGCTGGACCTCCGACTCGATACGATCGAGTTCGGCCTCCACCCAGGACTTGTCGCGCTCACCCATAGCCAAGCGGTGTTCCGCCTGTTCCAATTCGTCGTACCAACGGTAGACGCGGGCGCGCATACGCCACGTATAAATTGGCGGCATAACCTTAAGCAACGGGAAAAGCAGCACCAATAGCGGCAGCAACATCACTTTCAACCGATCGACCAAGGATGCGGCCCAGAACGGCAGAAACCGCTGCAATAATGGCGGCCCGTGTTCGTAATAGCGCTCCGCTTCCCTGTTCAACGGGAACGCCAGCAGACCCGGCATTGGAAACTCATCCTGGCTCTCGAACCACCCGCCGTCTCGATGTACTTCATTGGCCGCCTGCAATAACAAATCGATAACCGCCGGGTGCAAATCGGGATGACTGACCAGATTCGCCGCCGGCGCCAACAGGCGCTTCGGGGCATCGGGGATGTTAGCTGCGAGATCGACGGCACCCTCGGGCAACAACAGGCTGTTTAGGAAGCGATGGCGCCGGGTGTAGGCATCGGCACGTGCAACATCGAACAAAGTGACATCGGCATCGCGCAATAAAAGCTGCACCAACTCATTCTGCGCCGACGTCACCAGGAAAACCGCGTCGATCTCACCGGCACGTAATGCGTCAACCGCTACCCGACCACCGAGATCAAGCCACTCCGGATTCTCGGCAACACCATTTTCACGCAACAATCTCGTCACCAAGGCCCGAGTGCCCGAACCCTCGGGCCCTATCGCAATCCGATGGCCACCGAGTCCACGTAACTGACGTAGCGGGAGATCGCTGCGATGAAACAACCACAGGGGTTCGTAATAAACGCTACCGAGCGACTCCAGACCGGCCGAATCGCCGGGCGAATCGTCCACGCCCCCCTGCACCAAGGCCAACGCCACCTCACCCGAACGCAGCAATGCGAGATTTTCGATCGAACCAGCGCTTTGACGCAGCTCCAGTTCGATACCCTCACGTGCCAGAAATGCGGCGTAACGCTTGGCAAACGCATGGTAGGCCCCATCCGCTGCACCGGTCGCCATGACGACCCGATCGGGGGGAGCCGGCTTGATGAACTGCAGCGCCAATAGAAAAGCGGCGACCACCAGGAGCGCGGCCGGGCCGTAGATGGCAAGCTGATGCTTCACCGGATTACGATCGCTTGGCATGTTCGAATTCCATTATCTTAGGGCCCAATGCTACCCGATCAGGTAGTCCACCAACTCGGCAATATCACTGACCTCGAGATCGGCCGGAATGAGATCGGTCGGCCACGCTGCCCGACGCCGGTTTACCCAAACCGTTTTCAAACCGATCGTTTGCGCCGCAGCGACGTCCCTGACGGGATCGTCACCGACGTGCAAAAAGGCATCCAGCGGAATACCGCTACGCGCGCTGGCGGCATGAAAAATCGCCGGATCGGGTTTAGCCGCACCAACCTCGGCGGCGGTCAGAGAATGATGGAAGCTCGCACGCAGCGGCGTCTCGGTGATTTGCGAATTGCCATTGGTGACCGAAACAAGACGATAATGCGGACGCAGCCGATCGAGACCGGATATCACCTCGGCATAAGGCCTTACCCGATTACGGGCAATACGAAAAACATCGCATGCCGCTTCGGCGACTGACGCCGGGTACCCCTCCGCAGCCAGCAGCTCGACCAAAGAGCGCAGACGCACCACGGTCAGATCGTGGGCAATCTCGGCATGCCTTCGCGCCAAAGCCAAGCGGTGTTCGCGCAATTCGTCAGCTGTACGACGTTCGGTCAGACGCGGCGCCTCCCGTGCCAGCCAGGCATAACATTCGGCTTCCGCGGCCCGGATCACCGGATGACAAGGCCATAGCGTATCGTCGAGGTCGAACGAGATCAGCCGGATGCTCTTGAACATCGTTCAACCAGGCAGGTCGGCATCCAGCGTCGCCGGCTTCTTCGAAACCAGAGCCTTATAAGACAAATGTCGTATCAGCATTCCAAACGGCATACGCACCCAGTGCGAACGAACGAACAAAAGCCAATTGGCAATGGCGGTACTGGTCATGCCCAGGCGCTCAGGCGCGAGCACTCGCTCGATCAACCCGTGCATGAGCGATGCAAGTGGGAAGCTGGGCGCATATGGGCGCAGTGCACGAAGGAACTCGTCAGAAAGCACCAAACCGGCCAGCCGCTGTCCGGTGATGGCCGCATAGTACAGCGGACGCCCACAATTCAGTTCGCGCGCACGTAGCAATAACTGTTCGTCGAAGCCGGGCTGCTCGGCGACGAAGTGTCGATACAAATCACAGAAATCGACCACGTCACGCAGCCCGCCACGCAGCTCGTCATTCATGAAAAGATGCACGGCGTTGTGCAGCAGCAGATCCGTCGGCGCCAACACCCATAGCTCACCCCCTTTGACGGCGGTTACTGATCGCGCCGTCTCCCAAAGCGCGTCGGCCTCGATTCGGATGCGACTGACCGGCGGCGCCAGATTGTGATGCAAATCGACCTCGATCTCGCGCATCGAGTGTTTAAGCGGCGGTACTTCATGCATCCACTCGCGATAATAATGCCGATCATAATCATCAAAATCGCCGCTCGGCTGCCAACCGGCACTCAGTAAGGCATCTTCTGCCTGCTCGACATCTTTTTTGGGCACCATAAGGTCGATGTCCGCAAGATTTCGCCAGCCGCTGGGAGGTAGCTCAGCGACCAAATAGGCAACTCCTTTGAGAGCCATAACGGGAATGTGTTCGCGCGCCAAGACCTTGTGCACTTGACGCAGCTCTCTGAGCGCCTGACCTTGGACATAGAGGGTCTGCGCCAGCGCACCTCGCATCTGATCCTGTATCCGCTGGGGCACCTCGACAATGAGCCCATGCTCCTCAAACAATCGTAAGCAACGTCCTAACAAACGCGCACGGCGCATGAGCGGCAGAAAGTGATTCCACTCTTGCACTCCCCAGTCGCGGATCCTCTGCGGATCCCTCAGCACCTTACTCAGCAGATTCATGGCACCATGCGACAAGTCATTGGCGCACCAGTTCGGTGAGCCGTTCAGTCGCCCGATCCAAACGGCTGAAGGTGAAAGTGAAGCACTCTACCGTGCCAATCATGTCCGCGACCGCACGAAAGGCAACCTCACCAAGCAGTTTGTAGTTGAAACAGTTGAATGCCATATGGCGGAAGGCTTCACCCTTGTCCAGCGGTCGCAGTTCCTCTTGCGCATCGGATTGGTACTTGGGAAAGACCAGCCAACGTGGTCGCGCCGGCCGATCCTGCTGCGCCAGACTCGACGCATCAGGCCGTAGGTGACGTACCCGCCCTTTACGCGTCTTTGGATAGGTCGGACCCAGGGATGCCGCAGGGTCGAATTCGAGAATCGCCTCGATCGATGCATTCTTCAGCGGGATACCCCGCGGCATGGCCAACAGATCGCCCTTTTCCGGGCGCATCAAACCGAATTCATCCGACAGCAGACGTGCCCCGCGCAGATGTAACGCCGCCGACAAGGTGCTTTTACCGGACCCCGGAGTACCCGGCAGGATCAAGGCTTCGTCACCGAAGGCCACCGTTCCGGCGTGCAACATCATGTAACGGTGCGCACTTGTCGCGATGCACCAGTTCAAACCCCATTCGTACATGGGGAAGGCGTTCTCCAAAGGGTGTGGCTCGAAGGGCTGTATGCCATCCACCTCGAGCAGTGTCTGTGGCCGAATCCAGCGTCGATGGGAAAATGGACGGCGTATCCTGATTCGGTAATCGATGAGTGTCGACGCCGTGTCGCTGACGGCTTCGCGATAAAAATAGCTGAGCGTGTCGAGAAAACGCTGGTCCTCGGCATCTACCGCCACATTGAACGGTCCCGAACGCAGGATCAACGAATCTGGCTGGGGTTTGTCAAACACATTCACCGGCGGCATTCTAACCCGGGGATGGGGCAAGAAGGACGATGATCACAGCGAATCCGGCTGCGGCGAGCGACAAACGGCTGTCGCCTGGAGCCGTCAAGATATCGTGGTGTCGACGAGCTCGGCAGAATGCAAGGACTGTAATGCGACGAAAGTTTTTTGTGCCTCGACAGAATCGGCACCGAAGACATCACCGTCGGAGATTTCTTCGAGCAGTTGGAGCGTACTGCGAGGCTCTTGGCCTATGTGCTGCAGCAATAACGCCGGCAGAGGATTCAGCAGGTGAGTTTCACCGGTTCCATGATCAAAAACGGCGCAATACTCGTCGGTATCGACCCAAGAAAGTTCGTTTCCAGGATCGCGCCACCAGCCGGTCTGCTCGATTTCAGACGCAGGAAGAGCCCCCCTGCGTATCATCCTTGAGTAAAGGTGTACTGACTCGCGCCTATCATCGAGTTCATGCAGGTCGCGGTAATACCCTGATAGTCGCCATGATGCGCACCCCTTGCAGTGTGTACCTTGGCCTCGGGGTAAATACCCTCAATCACGAAGTCCCGATCTTGTACACCGCCAACTTCTCGCGCATAACCGATAACCGCAAATCCGGCGACGCTGCCGCTGGCTTGAAGACAGGTTTTTCCCCACTTGTTCGTTATCGACAGCGTACTGCCATTCAAAAAGGCCCTGACATCCTGGTCATTGTACGGATCACCGGCAAAACGCTCCGCAAGACTGTGGCCGTCCGGAAGGAGCTTTAAAAGGTGTGCGCCTGAATTTGTAGGGTCTACTTGAACAATCGTGACGCCAGCTGAAAGCTGGCTGGAACTAATCCCGGTACCCCGTAAACTCACGTAGCTACCATTGGATTTCTTAACCCGGCTATAGCTGGTGAACACCCAATGCGTGAGATATTGATACAGAAACGGCCCGGCTTGACTGGAACCTGGCTGCACCGGACCAGGGTGTAACGTTAGATTGTCCCGAATGTTTTTTGTGCACTGAAAAGCACTGGCATTCGCAAATGCGGACCCCGGCTGCAGAGTCGCCACGACCGGCGCTGCGGAAAGCGCTTTAAAAAGTCGGCGCCGTTTATTTGAAATGTTGTCGTCGTGAGCTGCCATTGCCACTAACTCTCCTAGAGACGGTAAACCTTAAGCATTTTTAATGCCAATACCGTATCTCATTGTTTATAAAAGCACGTCCTGTCCTTTACCCAGACATCTGATGAACAAGTGTCAAATATTCTGACAGCGCTTTGGGAACAGAATACCCACCTAGAAGTCAGGTGCGGACAAAGTCTACATGCGAAGCATGACCGGCAAAAGGCAGCCCTCAGTTCGGCGACAATCCAAATTCGGGTAACACACGCGTCTCCATAAAATCGGCCAAATCGGCCACACCTTCATGGATTTTCCCAACATCGATAATGTAGCGCAGCGTCCGCGGGATGTCCCCCAGGTAGTTCGATTTGCCGTCGCGATGATTCAGGCGAGCGAAGATACCGGCCGCCTTGAGATGTCTTTGCACACCCATCAAATCGAACCAGGCGAGAAAGGTCTTTCGGTCAACGCCATCGAGCAACGAGGTCTGAGCGGCGGCTTCAAAATAGCCGTTCAACCAGACGTCCAAGCGCCGCTGCGGCCATGAGATATAGCAGTCGCGCAGCAAAGAAACCAGATCATAGGTGATCGGCCCTGCAACAGCGTCCTGAAAATCGATGACACCCGGATTTACGCCATCAACCACCATAAGGTTTCGCGAATGATAATCGCGGTGAACGAACACCACGGGCTGCGCGAGTGCGCTATCGATCAGCAGCTCGAAAGTTTGCGCGAGCATGGCGTGTTCGGAATCGTTCAGCGCCAATCCCAAATGCCTGGACAACAGCCAGTCCGGGAAAAGCCGCATCTCGCGCATTAACATCGCGCGATCGTAAGGCGGCAGCGCATCACTGTCCGCCGACCGCTGCATCGTCAACAGCGCAGCGAGGGCGTCCCCATAAAGGACATCGGCCGAAGCTTCATGCAGATGATCGAGGTAGGCTCGATTACCGAGATCCTCCAGTAACAGAAAGCCCTTTAGCAGATCACCGGCATGAATCTTCGGAACATGCAGCCCGACAGCCGACAGCCGTTCGGCGACCCTGACGAAAGGTCCACAATCTTCTTTATCCGGCGGTGCGTCCATCGCGACCAGCGTCGAGCCGTTATCCAAGGTTATCCGGAAGTAGCGCCGGAAACTGGCGTCAGTCGACGCCGGGGCCACGCTGAACCGGGATAAACCACAGGTCTGCTCAAGCCAACACTCGAGCTGGCGCAGACGATCGGGCATTGAAATCCTCTATCGCTAACGGTACCGACAGCGAAATCCGCCGACGGTAATTGAAGAAAACCTTATTCTATGAGATTTTAGCCGCCTCCAAAGCATCGCCGAATAGGCATTCTGCTGCGCAAGTCCTGATACGGAGGCGGTGGGTCGTTCCGCTGCCGGTATCCGGTGCGCGTGCGGTGAAAGACAAGATTTTAAAGATCGATCACGTGTCAGGGACAAGCTTCAAGGCCATCTGCCCAAACAGACTCCGTACAGCCATGCGATGCAACGGGAACCTCCTCCGTCTGGGCCTCGCCAGTTTGTGCCTGCTACACGGCAACCTCTTCGCCGCCGAACCAATCTGGGATTGCCGTGTCGGTGCGGACGGCAAAAGTTGGGTTTGTGCCAAAGACGGCCAACCGGTAGAGGATCGGACGACCCCCGATGCGCCGACGGCGACCGTAACCCGGCCACTTGCGGAACCTGCACCCGCAAAGGCAACAGCACTGCCCCCGTCTACGACGACATCGGCCGAAACGGCGCCGAGCTCGAACAAAACCCAATTCAAAAAAACCGTCGAGCCACCTAAAACCGAGCCAATAACTGACACTGATACAAAAAAACCGGCCTCGGACATTAGCCCCTCACAACAGCCAAAAGCCCAAGACAAAGTCGAGAAGAGGGCCGCGCGAACCACCGAACCACCGGCCCGAACAACAACGACCGAAACCGACAAAGAAGCTCTGCGCACAGAGCCGGAAATGCCCAACCTGGCGGCACCTCCACACCGGGAACCGTCTGCAACACCAGAACCACATGCCACCAAGACCCATTCAACGACCCCGGCACCCGCTACCGAGACCGGGTCGGTAACGGATGCACACCAAGAGCGGGCAGATAAACCTTTGGCAACCGCCGGCAGTGCCGTCACCGGTGGTATCGATGCCGGCATCGATTGGATGAGTTGTGGGATCACGCAGCCGAACGACCGGGCTGGTGACAACACTCCGATAGACGATGCGACCGCGCCTGTTTTGGTCAGCGCCGATGCGGCGGTTGCCGAACTTGACCCGGAAACTGCCGTGTTCAGCGGCAACGTCACACTAATCCAAGGCACCATGCGACTAGACGCGGCGGAGGTACGACTTAACCGGCGCACGGGTGAGGCCGAAGCCATGGGTGGATTTGTGCTGAATCGCCCGGATATTCGCGTCGCCGGGACTAATGCACGTTACCTATTGTCCTCGGAACAGGGACAAATCGATCAAGCGAGCTACCGCGTACCGTCGGCCCGTGCACGTGGCGATGCAGCACACGCCGAGTTACTGGACGATGGCCAAAGCCGCTATCGCGACATCAACTACTCGACCTGCCGGCCGGGCGAGGACGACTGGCTGCTGAGCGCCGAAACGCTTGAACTCGATCGCGTAGAAGGCCGGGGACTCGCACACCATGCGACGCTGCGCTTCATGGGCGTGCCCTTGCTTTATTCGCCGGTGTTCAGTTTTCCGATCGATGACCGTCGGCGCTCGGGTCTGCTGGTCCCCTCCGTCGGAAGCAGCAGCAATACGGGCTTCGATCTGAGTGTGCCTTATTATTTCAATCTGGCGCCGAATTACGATTTCACTTTCACACCCCGACTAATGGCCAAGCGAGGGTTACTGCTCGGTGGTGAATTCCGCTTTCTCACCGAAGACAGCGACGGTACGGTCATTGCCGAACTGCTGCCCGATGATAGTGAATACGACGAAGGCGACCAACGCGGAAGCTTATCCATAACCGCAAACAAACGCTTCAACGCGCGAACCACCGCGAATGTTCGCCTAAATTACGTCTCTGATCGCGATTACCTTTCAGATCTCGGCAATAGCTTGGCGGCAACCAGCACTGTTTTTGCCGAACGTACCGGCGACCTTCGCTATTACGGTGACACTTGGGATCTAATTGCCAGGGCGCAGTACTATCAAACGATAGATGACAGCATCGCCCCCGCCAACCGCCCCTACGGCCGTTTACCACAACTGCAAATCGACCTAGAGAACCCGGACGGTATCGCCAGCACAACGTATCATCTGGATGCCGAATATGTGAATTTTTATCGACGCGACGCTTTACGCGGCCATCGCTTCGACCTATTCCCGGCAATCAGCCTGCCGCTGGAACACGACTGGGCCTATCTGGAACCCAAGATCGGCGCACGCTATACAGCCTATCGCCTAAGCAACCAAACAGCAGACCTGAGCGACTCACCGTCTACGTTGAACGGCCTATTCAGTCTTGATGGCGGACTTTTTTTCGACCGTAATACGCGCTATTTCGACATCGCCGCCACGCAAACGTTGGAACCTCGGTTCTACTACCTTTTCGTTCCGGACAAAAATCAGGACGATCAACCGGTGTTCGACACCGGCGCGCTGAATTTTAGCTTCGACAATCTATTCAGAGAGAACCGTTTCAACGGCCCAGACCGCTTCGGCGACGCTAACCAACTCGTACTCGCATTGACCAGTCGGGTGTTGTCATCAACCACTGGCGCGGAACTGCTACGCGCCAGCATCGGTCAGACCCTATTTTTTGAGGACCGCGGCGTCACGCTGCCGGGCGAGACGGTCGCTGACGACAGCACGTCGGCGTTGGCCGGCGAGGTCGCCGCCACACTGGGTAGAGGCTGGCGAACTCGCGCCGGTCTCGAATGGAATCCGCATGAAGGTAGCAACGGCAAAATAGAGCAGGCGTTAGCGCAACTGAGCTATCGGGACAATAACCAACGCTTGCTCAATGCCGCCTATCGACTGCGCGACGGCATAATCAAACAAACGGACCTGGCTGCGATCTGGCCTCTTAACGAACAATTCACCTTGATTGGGCGACATAATTATTCGCTTGAAGACAACCGTTTGCTGGAAGCGCTCGCCGGCGTGGAGTATGGCCAATGTTGCTGGCGAATCCGTGCCATGGTGCGCAAGCACACCGACGGCGCAGGCGAAGATCACAACTTGGCCTTTTTAATCCAACTCGAACTCAACGGGTTAGGACGATTAGGCGACGATATCGACCAAACCCTAAGACGCGGCATCTACGGATACCGAACCAATGACTAGAACCATACGACACACCTTTTACAAGATCTTGCTGCCCATGCTGGTAACCATCGCAGCGCCCGTAACCGCCGAACAACCCTTGCTGATCGACCGCATTATCGCCGTGGTCGGCGAGGACGTCGTCATGCTAAGCGAGCTGCGCCTCGAAGCCACCAAGTTACAAAAGCGCCTTGGACAGCGGGGCGTATCGCCCATGCCGAGCACCGCGGCAATTCAAAAAAGGGCTTTCGATACCTTGGTGATGAACAAACTGCAGCTCGCCGAAGCCTCGCGGCTGGGCATTGAAGCCGATGAAGAGACCGTAACCCGCGCATTGGCCGCGATCGCGCAGAACAACCAGATATCGGTCGCCGAACTACGCAACACCTTGGAAGCCGAAGGCATGGACTTCGAGGCATTTCGCCAATCCATGCGCGACGAGATCGTGGTACGCCGCCTGCGCAACCGCGAGGTAACCAATCGCATCCAGGTGACCAAATCCGAAATCGACAGCTATCTCGAGCGCAGCGGCGGCGCCGATGGGCGGGTCGCGGTCCGTCTGTTTTACATCCAGATCGCCTCACCCGACGGCGCAAGCCCGGAACAGCGCGAACAGGCTCGTCTCCAAGCCGCCGATATCGTCGACCGGTTGAACAAGGGCGAGGATTTCCGCACCCTAGCCCAACAGCTCTCCAGCGACCAAAGCGGTCTGCAAGGAGGCGACCTGGGTTGGATCGAGGTCAACAGCATTCCGCCACTGTTCCAGCCACATGTCGCCAAGATGCAAAAGGGCGAGGTGCGCGGGCCGATCGCCGCCGGTCGAGGGTTCCATATTTTACAACTCGAAGACGTAAAAACCGGAGCAACCAAGATCGTGCGACAAACCCATGCACGTCATATCCTGATCCGTACCAACGAAGTCACCTCCGACGAAGACGCTCGTCTGCGCTTAGATCAGCTGCGTGATCGCATCCTCAACGGCGATGACTTCGAAACCCTGGCCCGCTCGAATTCCGACGACCAGGCCTCGGCGATCAAAGGTGGCGACCTCGGCTGGTCGAGTCCGGGCAATCTGGTGCCTCTGTTCGAGGAACAAATGGATTTGCTGGCGATCGACGAAGTAAGCCGTCCATTCGAAACACAGTTCGGCTGGCACATCGTGCAGGTGTTGGGACGCCGCGACTACGACGCGACCGATGAAACGCTGCGCGACCAAGCGCGCAAGGCCGTACGCGACGAGAAGGCTAAAGAGGCCTTGGAAAACTACCTGCGGCGGCTACGCGACGAGGCCTACATCGAATTGCGCCTAGAAGACACCGGCTGAACGTGACCGGCCGCCGCTCTACACATCGCCGATCGGTTCAGTTCCGCCGATGACCGACGCCATTGCATTAACCAGCGGCGAACCGGCCGGTATCGGTCCGGAGTTATGCGCAATGATCGCCCAGCGCGGCTGGCCCAAACCACTGGTCGCAGTCGGCGACCCCGCTTTACTGCAATCACGGGCGAAACAACTCAGTCTGCCGCTGGAATTGCTCACGCTGAATCGCGGAATCCCATCCGCACCGGCACCACCCGGCAGTCTCTACGTCGCGCCGGTTGAACTGGCTACCGCGGCGATACCGGGCAAACTGAGTCCAACGAACGCGCACTACGTGCTCGAGATGCTGAGCCATGCCGCGGACGGCTGTGCCAACCGGCACTATGCCGCCATGGTCACGGCACCCGTGCATAAGGGCGTAATCAACGACGCAGGTATCGCATTCACGGGACACACCGAATTTCTCGCCGCACGGACCGGCGGTCACCCCGTCATGATGCTGACTTGTCCCGGTCTACGCGTGGCGCTGGCAACAACGCATCTACCGCTGCGCGACGTGCCCGATGCCGTCGACCAAGCAACCCTCACCCGTGTTCTGACGATCCTGCACGACGATCTACGCCGGCGCTACCGTATTGCCGAACCGCGTATCTTGGTGTGCGGCCTGAATCCCCACGCCGGAGAGAGCGGCCACCTGGGACAAGAAGAGATCGAAGTGATCGCGCCGGTGATCGATCGATTGCGCGGGCAGGGCCTGGCACTGGAAGGGCCTTTACCCGCCGATACGCTGTTTACCGAATCGCACCTGAAACAGGCTGACGCCATCCTGGCGATGTACCACGACCAAGGCCTGCCGGTGCTCAAACACAAAGGCTTCGGCAACGCGGTGAACGTTACATTGGGCCTGCCGATCATCCGCACCTCGGTCGATCACGGTACCGCGCTCGATCTGGCCGGCACCGACCGCATCGATCCGGGCAGTATGCTTGCCGCGATCGAGCAGGCTATCGAACTCAGCGGCTAATCGCCGATTCAATTCTTTCTTTCACCTGCAAGGCGACTTCGAGCGCCCGCAATCCGACAGGACCACCGACCAAAGGCGGATCGCCGCTGATCACCGATTGCACGAAAGCATCGATTTCGGCATCCAATGGTTTAACCGCCTCGACGGCACTACGCTCGGTAACGATTTCCGGCCATTGTTCGCCCGGCTTATGTTCGGGGTAGGCCACATCCAAGGTCTGATCGATGAAATCCAGCGATTGATAACGGTGATGTTCGAAAACCCTTATGCGGCGCATTTTCTCGCGCGACACCCGGCTGGCGATGACGTTGGCCACCGCACCATCGCTGAACTCCAATCGAGCATTGGCAATATCGATGTGGTCCGTCAACACCGCGGTACCGGCGGCGGAGATATGTGCGATCTCGGCATCGATCAACGACAGCACAATATCGATATCATGGATCATGAGGTCGGAAATCACATCGACATCGGTCGCCCGAGCAACGAAAGGGCTCATCCGGTGCGCCTCGATGAAACGCGGCTGCTTAATGCGGTCCGCCAAAGCCATGACCCCGGCGTTGAAACGCTCCAGATGCCCGATCTGCAGAATGACGCGAGCACGCTCGGCCGCATCGACGATGTCGCGGCCTTCGCCCACGGTCGTCGCGATGGGCTTTTCCAACAAAACGTGAACGCCCCCGTCGAGGAAAGGTCGAGTCACCGCCAGATGCGCGGTAGTCGGCACCACGATGCTCACTGCATCGACCTTACCGAGCAATGCCTCGGCATCGGTATAGGCGGCACACCCCGCCTCGGCAGCGACTCGAGATGCGGTTTCGGCATCGGTATCGACGACACCGACAAGATCGACGCCAGGGTGGCGGGAATAGATCAGGGCGTGAAATCGGCCGAGGTAACCGACACCGACGACCCCGACAGCAAGAGGTTTGGACAAGACGACATCCTCGCGCGGTAACGATCCGCGCGAGGTTAGCACAGTCGCTCAATCGCGCATAACGCAGCCGATATCCTTTGCGGCTTCACAGACGAGCGACACCGAAGGCAAGGTGCGCTGAGCCGAAGACGAGGCCTGCGCTTGAAGAATCACGGTAACCGACAAGGCAAACAGCAACAGCAGCACCAACACGCCGAAGGGATCGACCCGACCACGACAGTAACGTTTTATCTGCATGCCAAAACCTCTCGACTCACATTCCTAAGCTTGTCCGCAACAGCGCACAAAATCCGGGCGATAGTTCACACGGACAACATCGCGGGCATCCCGTGACTAAGGACTGCCGCTATCCTCGACCGCGCCAGCTGCAGTCAAAGTCTCCACCACCTTGTCATGGCCACCCAGTGTCGCCCGAGCGAGGGCCGTTTTACCGTTCGAATCCTTGAGATTCACGTCGGCCCCGGAAAGCAGCAGCAAATCGACCAGGTCCTTGTGGCCGAAGGCGCTCGCCGCCATCAAGGCCGAGACGCCGGCGGCATCGACCGCATTGACGTCGGCACCTGCCGCTAGCAAAACCTGCACCGTCCGCCGATTACCATTGAAGCCGGCCATTACCAAAACCGGTCGCCCGCTGGCATTGGTCGCATTGGCATCCGCACCCTGAACCAACAGATCACGCACTTCGTCGGCACGGCCCGCCGACGCCGCAGCGATCAGCTGGGCGGGAGCCGTTTCGGCCTGAACCGCCGGCCACAGCGTGAAAAGCAAGACCAGATAAAGCCAGTTACGCACCAAGAAGTCCCTCGAAGATCGGCCGCCAAGTACAGGCAAGCATAGCGTTAATCGCCCAATTCCTCTTTAGTGGCGGCAATTTACCCCCAGGCTTAAGCCAATCTCCCCCGGTCTTGCGAACCGCTTCGCAAAACATGACGCAGCGAAACCGAACGTGCGCAACAATAGCGGGAAATCATGCCGAACGGCATTGGTATCATCCCCACACGCGATCGGCTTGCTTTTCCTTCGTCCGGGCAGTAGCTTCACCGGCAAAGCCATCGAGAACCATGCGCATGACCGAACAAGATACGCACAAGATCGACGTCGGCGTCGAAACTTCTTATATCGACGATCAATCCGATCCCGACGCCGATCGCTATGTCTTTGCCTACACCATCACCATCAGCAATACCGGTAAGACCCCGGCCAAATTACTGAACCGCCATTGGCTCATCACCGACGCCAACGGCAAAATCCAGGAAGTGAGAGGCGAAGGCGTGGTCGGCGAGCAACCCTATCTAAAGCCGGGCGAAAAGTTCCGCTACACCAGCGGCACGGTCATCGAGACCCCGGTAGGCACGATGGAAGGGGAATACGAAATGGTTGCGGACGACGGTCGCTCGTTCATGGCACCGATCGATCGGTTCTCGCTCTCGATACCGCGCGTGTTGCACTGAAGGACAAAACAAGGCAGGACTGACAATGGCTGTCTATGCCGTCGGCGACATCCAAGGATGTTACGACGACCTCAGACGTGCGCTCGACCGGGTGGCATTCGACCCGCCGCACGATACCCTGTGGTGCGTCGGCGACCTGGTCAACCGCGGGCCCGACTCGCTGAAAGTCTTACGTTACATCCACCGTCTGGGCGACAGCGCGATCTGTGTGCTCGGCAATCACGACTTACACCTATTGGCAGTTGCCGCCGGCCACCCCAAATACAAGGACGAGCCAAGTCTCCGCGACATTCTACTGGCCGATGACCGCGACGAACTGCTGCATTGGCTGCGCCACCGACCTTTGTTGCACCATGATCCTGAACTGGACTTCATGATGTTGCATGCCGGCCTACCGCCACAATGGGACGTCGCTACCGCGAAAGCCTGTGCCGCAGAAGTCGAGACGGTACTGCGAGGCAAGCACCACAACGACTATTTTATGCGGATGTACGGTAACAAGCCGAAACACTGGGATCCCAATCTCGACGGTATCGACCGTTGGCGTTTCATTACCAACTGCTTTACGCGGCTGCGTTACTGCGAGCCGGACGGTCGTCTGGCGTTGAAGGAAAAAGGCCCGCCGGGTAGTCAGGTGGTAGGGCGCATTCCTTGGTTCGAACATCCGCAGCGCGCCAGCCGCGGGCAACGCATCGTCTTCGGCCACTGGTCCACCCTCGGCTTCCTCGCTGAATACAATGTCTGGGCTCTCGACACCGGCTGTCTATGGGGCGGCGCCCTAACCCTTTTGAGGCTCGACAGCGAACCGCCGCCGACCGTTTCACAGCCATGCATGGGATGGCTGGATCCCAAAGGCTTCAAGTAATCGACAACGGGCCCCTTTATCCCGTTCAGGCGTTCGTTGCTTTTCCGGGTCTCGTCATTGGGCGCGTTCCGCCGGGAACGGCCCGCCACGCCCAAGGGACGCAATGCCGAGTCGGCCTAGGACCTCGCGGCTGAGCGGTCCCATAGCGTTTATGCAGTGGCTTGCATTAGGATAGCGAGTGCAGCGCACCTGCGCCTCGCCACACGGCCGCCCAATCACGCTGAAATACGACGAACGCCCGACTCAGGATACAAAAATGCGCAGTCACGAAATCGACTATCAAATCATCGGCGCAGAGATGCAGTTGGTCGAGATCACCCTCGATCCGGGCGAGACGGTGGTCGCCGAAGCCGGTTCCATGACCTATATGGAGCAGGACATCCGTTTCGACACGCGCATGGGCGATGGCTCCGATCCCGATCAGGGCATCATGGGCAAGCTGTTTTCCGCCGGCAAACGCGTGTTCACCGGTGAATCCATATTCACCACCCATTTCAGCAACGACGGCAATGCGCGGCGCAGAGTCGGCTTCGCGGCGCCCTACCCCGGGAACATTGTCCCACTCGACCTGGCAAAGGTCGGCCAGCGCATCGTCTGCCAAAAGGACGCCTTTCTATGCGCTGCACTGGGCACCAAAATCGACATCACCTTCAATCGTCGGATTGGCGCAGGTCTGTTCGGTGGCGAAGGCTTTATCCTGCAAACCCTCGAAGGCGACGGCATGGCGTTTATCCAAGCCGGCGGCAGCGTGATCGAGAAAACGCTGAACGGCGAAACCCTGCGCGCCGATACCGGCTGTCTGGTCGGCTTCAGCGGCGACATCGATTACAAAATCGAGCGCGCCGGCGGACTCAAATCGATGATTTTCGGTGGCGAAGGACTGTTCCTGGCGACCCTGAGCGGCACCGGCAAAGTCTGGCTCCAGAGCCTACCGTTCTCGCGCATGGCCGATCGTATCATCGCGGCGGCACCGCAGGGCGGCGGAAAGAACCAGGGAGAGAGCGGTCTGATCGGTAGTAGCTGAGAAGGCCTCAGGAAGATAGCTTCATCCCGCGCGCAATATTGTGTCCGTAGAAGATCTCCAGCATTTCTCGCCGGATCTTTTCTTCGATCTCACGCTGGCCACGCGGTGACACATCGTCCACATCCACCCCGAACAGGTAATCATCGAGGTTGAACGCCTTGAGCATCATCTTGGTGTGGAACAGATTCTCCTGGTACACATTGACATCGACCATCTGATACCGCTGGCGGGTGTCACGTGCGAGAAAATTCTGGATGGAATTGATTTTGTGATCGATGTAGTGCTTCTTGCCCTTAACGTCACGGGTGAAGCCGCGCACCCGATAATCGATGATCACGATATCCGATTCGAAGGAGTGAATCAGATAATTCAAAGCCTTGAGCGGTGACACCCGGCCACAGGTCGAAACGTCAATATCGGCACGAAAAGTCGAAATACCGTTGAGCGGATGGCTTTCCGGATAGGTATGCACCGTGACATGGCTCTTGTCCAGATGGCCGACGATGCTCTCCGGCAAGGGTCCCGGCGCCTCGGTATTCGAAATCTGTTCGGCGGCGACCGGTTCTTCGGAAATCAATATGGTGACGCTGGCACCATGCGGATCATAATCCTGACGGGCGATGTTCAGAACATTGGCACCGATGATCTCGGTTACCTTGCGCAAGATATCCGTCAATCGACGCGCGCTGTACTCCTCGTCGATGTAGCGTATGTATTCACGCTCCTGCTCCGGCGAGGCGGCATAGTTGATGTCGTAGATATTGAAGCTAAGCGTTTTTGTGAGGTTGTTGAAACCATGCAGCTTGAGCTTTTTCGATGGCGACATGCCGGTGTGAACCCAGAGTAAAAAACCGGCCGCAAGTTACGCCAATCAGCGCCCCAAAACAAGCGTTTAAGCCAACTTTGCGTAATCGTCAGTTAAGCCCTTTCAGTTGCTCCCACTGACAAACCTCCGGATGGTGAATCATCTGCACCAGCGTGCCATCGGGATCGTAGCAATAAAAGCTGCGTGCACCGTCACGATGGGTACGCGGGGCATTGCGCATCTTCACCTGGTGTTCGTTCAACCAGTCGAACCATTGATCGACCGCCTCGGCGCTGTCGAGAAAGAAACCGATGTGGTCCAACCGTTGGGTCGATTCGTCACGCCGCACGTCCGGTTCGGCCTGATGCAGCGCCAGATTGTCACCGCCCGAGGTGAGGTAGACATTGTGCTCATCGGGACGCCACTCGACCTCCATGCCGAGCAGATTTACGTAAAAATGCTCACAGGCAGTCATGTCGCGCACGAACAACGCGACATGGCGCATACCGAACCCCATACCCGGCCGACTCATGGCTGCTCCACAATCTCGAAATCATGGGTGATCTCGGCCACGGCGCCGAGCATGATCGAGGCCGAGCAGTACTTCTCGGCACTCAACTGGACCGCGCGCTCGACCGCCTTCTCAGTCAGCCCCTTGCCGGCGACACGAAAATGTACATGAATACGGGTGAATACCTTGGGGTCGGTCTCGGCTCGCTCGGCATTCAGCTCGACCTCACACAGACTGACCCGGTGACGACCGCGGCGCAGAATGTGCAGCACATCGAACTCGGTGCAGCCCCCTAGGCCTATCAACAGCATCTCCATCGGACGGACGCCCAGATTACGTCCGCCGTGCTCGGGTGGACCGTCCATGACCAAAGCATGACCGCTGCCGGACTCGGCCAGCATGGTCACCCCGTCCACCCACTTAATTCTTGCCTTCATTAGCGCTCTGTCACAAAAATTCGGTGATCAGGCTAGCATAGTTCGACAAGACCGAGCAGCCTGCCTAGAATTCCTGCAATACTTGGACGAGTATCGCCATGCCCCAAACCAATCCCTACAGTATCGTGCAGCCACCCCCGCAGGATCCGGATTGGCTGAAGCCTTTTCTGGCGCACTGCCACCGTCGGCGGTATCCGGCAAAAACCGATTTCATCCATCCCGGCGATGCCGCCGACAGCCTGTTCTATCTGGTATCCGGCCAAGTCACGATCTTTCTCGAAGACGAGGACGGTCGCGAGATCATCCTGAGCTATCTCAACAAGGGTGATTTCATCGGCGAAATGGGTTTGTTCATGCCGATGCCCAAACGGTCGGTCATGGTCCGCACACGCAGCGCCTGCGAACTGGCGGAGATCTCGTACAACAAGCTGGAACAACTGTTCGAGACCGATTTACGACCCCATACCAAGAACATTCTCTATGCCCTCGGACGCCAGCTTACCGAACGCCTCGAGGCCACGAGTCAGAAGGTCAGCCACTTGGCCTTCCTGGATGTCACCGGGCGAATCGCCGGTACGCTGCTGGATCTGTGCAAACAGCCGGACGCAATGACCCATCCCGACGGGATGCAGATTCGCATCACCCGTCAAGAAATCGGACGGATCGTCGGCTGCTCAAGAGAAATGGCCGGACGGGTACTGAAGGATCTCGAAGAACGCGGCTTGATTCATGTGAAGGGCAAGACCATCGTGGTGTTCGGCACCCGCTGAACCTGGTTGCGCCCGATCGGGGTCAGGCAAACAGCTCCGCCAGTCTCGCACCGGGCTCGTCGGCACGCATGAAGGCCTCACCAACCAGGAAAGCATGAACATCATGCTCGCGCATCAACGCGACATCACCGGGCTCCGTAATCCCGCTTTCGGTCACGACCAGGCGTTCGGCCGGTATCCGAGGCAATAAACCCAAGGTTGTATCCAAGCTCACCTGGAAAGTCCGCAGATTACGATTATTGATACCGATCAGCGGATTGTCGGTCCCCAACGCACGCTCAAGTTCCTCGCCGTTGTGCACCTCGATCAACACATCCATGCCGAATTCATGCGCCAAATCGTTCAATCGATGCAATTGCGCATCGTCGAGGCAAGCCGCGATCAGCAGGATGCAGTCGGCACCGATCGCACGCGCCTCGGTGACCTGATAGGGGTCGACGATGAAGTCCTTGCGGATCACCGGCAGGTCGCAGGCAGTGCGCGCGGCCTGTAGATAGGCGTCCGCGCCCTGAAAGAAATCGACATCGGTCAACACCGACAGGCAGGCCGCACCGGCATCCGCATAGCTGACAGCGATCTCCGCCGGCCTGAAATTCTCCCGCAACACCCCCTTGGACGGTGATGCCTTTTTGATCTCGGCGATTACCGCGGCCTTTTCGGCGACAATCTTGGCATGTAAGGCCGCAACAAACCCACGTGGCGCGTCCGCATCTTGTGCACGAGCCGCGAGTTCAGACTGAGACAACACAGCGCTGCGCGCCACAATCTCTTCGCGCTTGCGCGCAACAATCCTTTTCAAAATGTCCGGCGTGTCGGTCATTCGAAACCCTGCGTCAGTACCACCAGACGATCCAGACGGTTGCGTGCCTCGCCACTGGCAATCGCGCCATCGGCACGCGCCATACCGTCCTTCAGGGAACCGGCCAAGCCGGCAACATAAATAGCGGCACCGGCATTCAGCACCACGATGTCGCGTGCCGGGCCGGGCCGATTGTCGAGCACACCGATAATGGTTTTGACACTATCCTCCGGGCCTTCGACCTTGATGGCGTCGAGTGGGCTGCGGTTGATACCGAAATCTTCCGGTTGAATCGAAAAACGGTGAACCTGGCCATCCTTGAGTTCGGCGACTTCGGTCTTATCGCCGACACTGATCTCGTCCAGCCCGTCACGCGAATGCACGACCATGACATGGCGGGCACCAAGCCGACGCAACACCTCGGCCAAAGGTTCGAGCAAATCGTCGCTGAACACACCGAGCAGCAGATTCGGCACACCGGCCGGGTTGGTCAACGGACCGAGCACGTTAAACACCGTGCGTACGCCCATCTCCCGGCGCGGACCGATCGCGTGCTTCATCGCGCTGTGATGGCCGGGTGCAAACATGAAACCAACCCCGACATCGCGCACGCACTGCTCGACCTGGGCCGGCGACAGATCCAGGCGTAGCCCGGCGGTCTCCAAGGCGTCGGCGCTACCTGATTTACTGGACACCGAACGGTTACCATGCTTGGCGACATGACACCCGGCCGCCGCGGCGACGAACATGCAGGCGGTCGAAACATTGAATGTACCCGCGGCATCGCCACCGGTACCGACGATATCCACGGTATGTGCCAAACCGCCGATATCGACGCCGGATGCCAATTCACGCATCACTCCGGCCGCCGCGGCGATCTCGGTTACCGTCTCGCCCTTCATGCGTAGACCGACCAAAAAACCGCCGATCTGCGCCGGCGTGGCACCGCCGGTCATAATCGCGCGCATGACCGCGGTCATTTCATCGCCATTCAGATCATGACGATCGATGACGCGTGCTATCGCCTGTTTGATGTCCATGCCCCAGCCTCCTGATCGAACCAAGTTTTTAGGATATCGCCAACGATTCGGGTGCGGTTACCGGAAGACTCTTCAGCGCCCTTCGAGAAAACTCTGCAGCATCCGATGGCCATGCTCGGTAAGTATGGATTCCGGATGAAACTGCACACCCTGGATCGGCAGCTCGCGATGACGCATACCCATGATCTCGTCGATCTCGCCATCCTGCCGGGTCCAGGCCGTTACCGCCAGACATTCCGGCAGGCTACTCCGCTCGACCACCAGCGAATGGTAGCGCGTCGCCTCAAACGGATTCGGAAGATCGCTGAATACCCCGTTCGAAGCATGATGGATCGGCGAGGTCTTGCCATGCATTACCGCGCGCGCGTGCACGATCCGACCGCCGAAGGCCTGGCCAATCGCCTGATGGCCGAGACACACACCGAGGATCGGAATCTTGCCGGCAAACGCCTTGATCGCCTCGACCGAGATCCCAGCCTCGGTCGGCGTACAGGGGCCGGGCGAAATCACCAAATGCTGCGGATCGAGCTCGGCAATACCTTGAAGATCAATCTCGTCGTTGCGAACGACTTCGACATCGGCACCCAGCTCACCGAAGTACTGTACGATATTGAATGTGAAAGAGTCATAGTTGTCGATCATCAGCAACATGCTCAGTCCTCCTTCACGTCGCAGGCAAGATTGCCGAGTCCCGCCTCGGCCTGGGCCACGGCGCGAAACACCGCCCGTCCTTTGTTCATGGTCTCTTTCCATTCCAGATCCGGCACCGAATCGGCAACCACCCCGGCGCCGGCCTGGATGTGCAGCTTGCCGTCCTTGATGACGGCAGTTCGAATCGCAATCGCGGTATCCATATTGCCGTTCCACGACAAATAGCCAACGGCGCCCGAATAAACCCCACGTTTGACCGGCTCGAGCTCGTCGATGATCTCCATTGCCCGAATCTTGGGCGCACCGGACACGGTACCGGCAGGAAAAGTCGCCCTCAATACGTCAATTGCGCTCATACCGTCGTTCAGCTGCCCGGTCACGTTGGAGACAATGTGCATGACGTGTGAATAGCGCTCGACCACCATCTTATCGGTCAAAGTAACCGAACCGACCTTGGCGACACGGCCCGTATCGTTACGACCGAGATCGATCAACATCAAATGCTCGGCGATTTCCTTGGGATCAGCCAACAGCTCGCTCTCCAAGGCCTTGTCTTCGTCCTCGGTGTGTCCCCGCCGGCGGGTACCGGCGATGGGCCGTACCGTCACCTCGCCGTCTTCCAGGCGTACCAGAATCTCGGGCGACGAGCCGACGATCTGGAAATCGCCCAAATCGAGAAAATACATATAGGGTGACGGATTCAACCCCCGCAACGCCCGATAAAGATCGAGCGGGCGAGCAGCGAACGGAATCGACAAGCGCTGCGAGATCACCACCTGCATGCAATCGCCGTCGAGGATGTATTGCTTGATTCGCTCGACCGCCTGCTTGAAACCCGTCTCGGTGAAGCCGGAAACGAAATCCGCCTCGCTCACCGTGCGCGACTCGGCCGGTTTGTGGCGCGGCGCACCCTGCTGCATACGTGCATTCAGCGCACTGATTCGTCGCCGAGTGCCGTCGAGGGTATCGCCACGCTCGATATCGGCGTGCACGATGACGTACATACGGCCGCTGAGGTTATCGAACACCACGACTTCATCGGCAACCATCAATAGGATGTCGGGGCAACCCAGGGGATCGGGCTTGGCTGGATTGCTCAGACGCGGCTCGATGTACGCGACGGTGTCGTAACCGAAATAGCCGACCAGACCACCGCTGAATCGAGGCAAGTCACCCAGTTCCGGCACCCGATGGCGGGCCTTGAAAGACTCGACAAAAGCCAGGGGATCATCGACCTCGGTACGCTCCACTTCCGCACCATCGGTCTCGATCGTGACCACCTGGCCCAGTACACGCAAAATCGTACGGCACGGCAAACCGATAATCGAATAGCGGCCCCATTTCTCGCCACCATGCACCGATTCGAACAAAAAACCGAACGGGCCTTCGACCAATTTGAGATAGACGCTAAGCGGAGTGTCCAGGTCGGCAAGGATTTCGCAAGCGACCGGGATGCGATTGTAGCCCTGCGCGACCAGGGCATCGAATTGTTCGGGGGTCATGACTTTCTCCACGCGAAAAGATGCTGAAACACGGGTTCGGCGGGGCTCAGAAGCGCCATCGTATGTCGTGCAATACCTTCCTACGCGTGAAATCGGCCATTTTTATGGAGATTCTGGTGACATCCAACAGGCCGCCAAAGATAGCCAAAATCGTCGATCAGGCCAAGAGGCCAAACGCGGTATCACCAATGTCGCCCAAAAACTCAAAAAGAATATTGACATTTAAGAATTTGCTTATATACTATCTCTCCATCGGCAAGCAGTACCCGCCGGCCGCCGACAAGCATGCGGCAACTCAAATTTTTAACCGAGCGTTAGCTCATACAAAAAATCTTTCGGAGATTATCAGCATGAAAAAAATCATCGCACTCGTTGCCATCATCGCTTCTGCCCAGGCTTCTGCTTGGTGGGGTAACGGCTACAACGGCCAGAACAACGGTTACGGCTATGGCAACGGTTACAGCAACGGCGTTATGGACGGTGCTGGCGACGCTCACGGCGAAGGTACCTTCAGCATGAACTTCTCGGGCAAGGGCCACACCAACATGCGCGGCTACGGTAACGGCTACGGCGCTGGCGACGGCTGGGGCCGCGGCTACAACTACCAGGCGCCGGCTTACTATGGCTACGCCCCTTACGGCTACGCGCCTGCTCCGGTCGCCCCTGTTGCACCGGTCGCTCCGGCTGAAGCCAAGTAATTCACCTCTCGGGTGACCCGGCGACCATCCGCGGTCGCCGCGAACCCCTCGCAGTTCGCTGCGGGGGGTTTTTCATGCCTGTTGTTTAGCGCGCCTATTGCACGAAGGCGGAGCCGGCATGCTTGAGAAGACCCGGGTGATCAAACATTCGCACATCGATTTACTCTCAATGGCGCGAATACCCTTTGTCCTGTTCGGTTTTGTGCAAGAGCCGACGTCGCATCGCGGGCGATCACCCAACCCGCTTAGCCGGCTCTCCCACAAAACCCGAATCCTTCGTGCAATAGGCGGGTTAGTTACCGCCAAAACCCGGATTGTTGACGCCAAAATCGCGCCGCGCGGCCACAATGGACACCGTAAAGCCGGAAATCACATCCAGCAGAGCCATCAAGCCAAGTACGAAGAAGGTCGAGGTACCGCAAGCACCGACAGTCAAAAACTCGATCAGATAAACCACGAAGACCAACGTCGACAAAGTGTGATCGAGCACCGAAGCCACGCCGGTGCGTGTCGCCTTGAAGATCTCGAAATACAGAATCAAAACACCACCGGCCATGAAGGCATCATGAGCGGTGAAGCTCCAGCGCGCGCCGGAAATCAAATCGACGGCGAACAGCTCGGCGGCCAGCGCGGACTGGATATCGCCCGACAGCATCATCAGGTTATAGACAATCAGTGGAATGGCGAACAGAGGAATGGCCTTGAACATCGGCATACTCGGCATGGTTGATTAATTGGGGCGGCATTATCGCCCAGATAGCCGCGAACCGGTGTGACAGGGCGCTGAAAGACGCGGAACGACTCAGATCAGCGCCGGTAACTCGGCCATGGAGTCGATCACCGCATCGGGCTCGTAGTGGCGGATATCCTCGCCATGGTTATAGCCATAGCTCATGCAGATGATCTGAAAACCGGCCGCCCGTGCCGCCTTCACATCGCTTTTCGAATCACCCAGCATCAAAGCATCGGCCGCCTCGACCCGGAAATGTCGTGCCGCGTGTAGCAGGGGTTGCGGATCAGGCTTCTTTACCGGCAGGGTATCGCCGGCGACCACGATGCCGAAACGATCGTAAATACCCAGCGCTTTGAGCAATGGAATCGTGAATTGCGCGGCCTTGTTGGTGACGCAACCCAATGCGTAGGACCGGGACTCGAGATACGCCAGCCCCTCGCTCACCCCCGGATAAAGCACCGAACGCTTAGCGGTGTTCTCGGCGTAGAGTTCGAGAAACATCGGGTAAGCCCGCGCATAATCTTGCTCGTCCGGCTCACCATCCAACTGACCGGCCAACGCGCGTCTTACCAGGCGCTCGACCCCATTGCCGACCCAATTGCGGACCTTGGCCTCGCCATGCGCCGGCCGGTCTAACCGGCGCATCATCTCATCCACGCAGTAGGCCAGATCGGGCACACTGTCGACGAGGGTACCGTCGACGTCGATCAAAACCATTTTGGGTTTCTTCAGACTCATGGTTACCGCACCGGACTCACAGGACCGTCATCGACCGAACCGGCCCGAAGGCACCGCGCACCCCGTCGGCGTCGCGTGCCGAACAGGACTCAAGCGACCTTGGCCAATTCCTGGCGCATTTCGGCAATGATGCTGTCGTAGCGATTCGGGTCCGAATCCTTACCCTTGCCGAAAACGCCCGAACCCGACACGAAGGTATCCGCACCGGCCGCGGCGATTTGGGCGATGTTGTCGGCTTTGACCCCACCATCGATCTCCAGTCGGATATCGCGACCCGACGCACGGATGATCTCCTTTGCCTGTTTGAGCTTGTCGAGCGCCGACGGAATGAAGCTCTGACCGCCAAAGCCCGGATTCACCGACATCAACAGGATCATGTCGATCTTGTCGATCACGTAGTCCAGATGAGATAAAGGCGTCGCCGGGTTGAATACCAGACCGGCCTTGCAACCCTCACCCTGGATCAACTGCAAGGTGCGATCGATATGCTCCGACGCCTCCGGATGGAAGGTGATGTAGGTCGCGCCCGCTTTGGCGAAATCACCGACGATACGATCGACCGGACTGACCATCAGGTGGACATCAATCGGCGCGGTGATGCCGTGCTTGCGCAGCGCCTCGCAGACCAGCGGCCCGATAGTCAGGTTCGGTACATAATGATTATCCATAACATCGAAATGGATAATATCGGCGCCGGCGGCCAACACCTTGTCGCATTCCTCGCCCAACTTGGCGAAATCGGCGGACAGAATGGATGGCGCGATCGCGTAATCTGCCATGTTATCGCTCCCCGGCCGGCGGTCCCGGCGCTAAACTGCTGATGAAACGGCCCCGCTCAAACCGGACCCCAAAAAACGGACGGGTGACTTTACCGGAAAGCGCCCGCCATTGCAGCCGCTGCTCATGAGTCAAGTTATTTCGATCACCATAGCCCTGATTCTGCTCCTATCGTCAATAGGTGCATTCGCCGACGCCGGCCGCGAATACCAAGTAGAACGCGAGCTCGAGCGAACGAATAGCGCCGACGGTCGTTTGGTGCGCCTCAATGCGGGCGGCCGCAGCTTTGTCGCGCTCCATCTGCCACCCCAGCGCGCCCCGGCACGCGGCGCCGTATTGTTGTTGCACGATGCGTGGGGCAATGCCGACAGCCCCGAAGTGGTCCGGCCCCTCCGCCAGGGCCTCGCACGGGCGGGTTGGGAAACCCTGGCGTTGCAGCTGCCACCTGCTTACAGCGGAGAGAACGCTGCCGGCTGGATCGCACGCAATCAGCGAGTTGGCGAACGAATCGACACCGCCCGGCAGTGGCTGCAGACACGCGAGCTGAACGATCCGGTCTTGGTCGCACCCGGGGCCAGTGCAGCACTGGCGATACCCTATGCGGCCACACTCAGACCCAACGATCTGCGTGCGCTGGTGCTGATCAGCAGCCGAGCAACACTCACGCCGGCGCATCGCGAGGCACTGGTTAAAAATGGCCTGCCGATGCTCGATCTGGTCGCCGGACATGACGAACCGGCGGTGCTTGACGCGGCACTCGCCCGCGTTCAGTCAGCCGCAGCCACAAATGACACTTACCTAGAAAGCCGCCGCCTAGCGGGGGCACGCCCCGGATTTCGCAACAACGATGATGCCCTCGTGACCGAAATACGCGCCTGGCTGAACGCCAATACGAAGCCCTGAACGCCACCGCAGTTTCAGCTGCTCAGCGCTCGACCCGAATCACGATGCCGTTGTAACCATTGGCCGCCAAACGCTGGCGAACCTTCTTGACCGCCTCCAGGCCTCGATAAGGCCCGGACCGCACACGATACCGCGTATCCTGAGCATTGATCTGCGCCGAAACGACACGCGACTCGAAACCCAGCAACGCGAGCTGTGCTTTTAGACGGTCGGCGTCTTCGGTTTTGCGAAAGGAACCGACCTGAACCAGATAATCGGCCGTCGCGGCCTGTTCTGTCTTGGTCGGGACCTGCTCCAACACCTCGTCAGGCACCACGACCTCCATCTCCGGCAGCATGTTGTAAAAGTCGAACCGGGGTTTCGGCGGCGGCGGAACCTCGACCTGCTGCGCATTCGTCGGCTTCCCCTGCGGCGGCCGGTCGGGTTGTGCGCCGACCCACTCGTTACCTGCCAAATCGGACTGACCGCTCAGCCAAAACAAACCGGCAACGAAGCTGCCGATCAGCAGGCCGGCCAACAACCACAACCAACCCGGAAGCGGCTTCTTTTGCGGTTTTTTCTGCGCGCGGTGTTTGTAGTCTCGGGGCACGGTGTTTACTACTGTCTGTACCGTCGATTGCGTCGACGCATGGTATCCCTATCTTCGGTGCAGTTTGCACCAAGGGCCGGCAGGGTCAAATCAAATCTCAACAACGCGCCTTACATCTGCTCCGGTGCCGATACGCCAAGCAGATTGAGGCCGTTGCGCAACACCTCGCGTGTCGCCAAAATCAACTTGATCCGAGCGTCACGCAGCGCGGTGTCCTCGACCAGGAACTGGTGCGCGTTGTAGTAAGTATGGAAATCGTTGGCGAGCTCGCGCAGATAGTGAGTAAGCTGGTGCGGCTCCTCGCCGGTCGCAGCCGATTCCACCACCTCTGGATAGCGCGAAAGGTTCTTGAGCAGGCCCTGCTCATGCGTTTCGACCAATCGTTCAAGGTTCTCCAAACCGGGGCTCGGCTCGACTTCGATTGCCTTATCGGCAGCCTGACGCAGCACCGCATGAATACGGGCGTGCGCATATTGCACGTAATACACGGGATTATCGCTCGACTGCGACTTGGCGAGATCAAGATCGAAGTCCATGTGCTGCTCACATTTGCGCATCACATAGAAAAATCGCGCGGCATCGCGCCCGACTTCTTTGCGTAACTCACGCAGGGTGATGAACTCACCAGACCGGGTCGACATCTGCGCCTTTTCGCCGCCGCGATACAGAATCGCAAACTGCACCAACAACACATCGAGCTTTGACGGATCGCCGCCCATCGCCTGCAACGCGGCCTTCACCCTGGGCACGTAGCCGTGATGATCGGCACCCCAGACATCGATCACCCGATCGAAACCGCGTTCGAGCTTGTCCATGTGATACGCAATGTCGGATGCGAAATAGGTGGTCTGGCCGTTGTCGCGCACCACCACCCTATCCTTCTCGTCACCGAAATCGGTCGAGCGGAACCACCAGGCCCCCTCCTGCTCATACAGATGCCCCGACTCGCGCAGCCGATCGATGGCCTTGTTGACCGCACCCGATTCAGTCAACGACCGCTCCGAATACCACTCCTGGTAATCGACGCCGAACAGACTCAGGTCATCGCGGATATCGTCCAAGATGACATTCAGCCCCAGCTCGAACACATAGCGATAACGATTGTCACCCAGCAGCCGCTTGGCGCGTTCGATCAAACCGTCGATATGGGCTTCTTTATCGCCACCGGCGGGTTCGTCGGTGGGCACGCCGGCGAACACTTCATCGGCGCGATGGCGGTAAGCATCGCCATGTTCGCGGTGCAGTGTCGCCGCAATATCCCAAACGTAATCGCCTTTGTAACCATTGCTGGGAAAATCGAAGCCTTCATCGCAAAGTTCGAGATAACGCAACCACACCGAGGTCGCCAGGATGTCCATCTGGCGCCCGGCGTCGTTCACATAGTATTCGCGATGCACCGCGTAACCGACCGCCTCGAGCAGATCGGCAACCACGGCACCATAGGCGGCACCGCGCCCGTGACCGACATGTAAAGGCCCGGTCGGGTTGGCGGAAACGAACTCGACCTGCACCCGACGACCGGCGCCGATCCGGCTGCGCCCGTACTCGTGGCCCCGGCGCAGGATCTCCGGGACCAATGCATGATAGGCATCATCGGCAAGACGGAAGTTGATGAACCCCGGCCCGGCAATCTCGACCGAGTCGACGGCATCCGACGGCGGCAGGGCCGCAACCAGCTTCTCGGCCAGGTCCCGCGGCCGCATCTTCGCCGACTTGCTGTTCACCATCGCCGCATTGGTTGCGAAATCGCCGTGCGCGGCATCACGCGCACGCTCGACGGTCGGCGCGCGGACGTCTGCGTCGGACAACACGCCATCCGCAGCGAGTTGAGCAAGGGCCTGCGAGACCAGGTCGGCAATCAGCGATTTCATCGGTAATTCATCAGCAAACTACAAGGCGCGAAAGGATAGCAGGAATGGTGTGCCAAAACGTACGAACCGATCGACATCATGGCCGTCGCAATCAATACAAATCGATGGGATCGACGTCCAGAGCCCAGCGTATCCGCCGCACATTCGACAACCCGGCAGCATAGGCGGGCAGGCCGTCGAGCAATGCATGCAACCTGTCTCGCCGCGGCGATTGAAACAGCAGATGGGCGCGGTGACGCCCGGCACGCCGCGCCATGGGCGCCGGCACCGGCCCCCAGATCTCGACACCCTGTCGTGCCCCTTCGCTTGCCCAGGCGGCGACCTGGTCGAGAAAACGTTCGGCATCTTCCATGTGTCGGGCATCGGCACGCAGCAAGGCCTGATGACTATAGGGCGGCATTGATGCGGCGGCACGTTCCCGCAAGGCCTGCTGGGCAAATGCCCGATAGCCTTCGCGCACCAAGGTCAGTAACAAAGGGTGGTCCGGATAACGGGTTTGGATCAACACATGACCCGGACGGTCACCACGTCCCGCTCGACCGGCGACTTGTACCAGTAATTGAGCCATGCGTTCCGTGGCGCGGAAATCGGCACTGAACAATCCACCGTCAGCATCGACTACGCCGACCAGGGTCACGCGCGGAAAATGGTGTCCCTTGGCCAGCATCTGGGTACCGACAAGCAGCGCCGGCCCGGGCTCGTTCAGCCGTTCCAACTGTCGTTGCAGACTCCCTTTGCGCGCGGTGGCATCGCGATCGATGCGAATCAGCGGCACATCGGCGAACCTTTCGGCCAGAAAATCCTCCAGCTGCTCGGTACCCTGGCCAAGTGGATGAAGATCGTCGGCACCGCAGTCCAAGCAACGGCTTGGCACACGACGCTGCGCACCACAGTGATGACACCACAGTACACCGCTGGCCCTGTGTAACGTCTGGCGCGCATCACAGCTTGGGCAATCCGACACCCAGCCGCAGCTGAAGCAACTGAGCACTGGTGCATAACCACGCCGGTTCAGAAAGACCATCACTTGCTCACCGTTCGCCAGCGTCGAACCGATTTTTTTCAGCAATGGTTCAGACAGACCGCAGCTCAGCGGTTGACCCCGAATGTTCAGCAGGTCGACTGCCGGGCTCAAGGCGCCGCCGGCACGCTCATCCAGGCGAAGGTGGCGATAGCGTCCAGCGTCCACATTGCGCAGACTCTCAAGCGACGGCGTTGCCGAACCCAGCACCACCGGACAAGCGGCCCGCTTGGCACGCACGATCGCCAAATCGCGTGCCGAATAACGAAAGCCCTCCGTCTGCTTGAACGACGGATCGTGCTCTTCATCGACAATGACCAAACCGAGATCGGGCACGGGATTGAAAATTGCCGAGCGCGTCCCCAAGAGCACCCGCGATAAACCGAGCCGTATCCTTTGCCAGACCTGTTCACGTTCGTTATCGCTGAGACCGGAATGCTGCACCCGCACGGTGTCGCCCAAACGGGCACGAAAACGTTGAAACAATTGGGGCGTCAGCGAAATCTCGGGGACGAGAATCAACACACTGCGATCTTTTGCCAAGGCTGACACGGTCAGCTGCAAATAGACCTCGGTTTTACCACTACCGGTAACCCCGTCGAGCAAAGAGACCTGAAAGCTGCCGAAATCGGCATCTACGGCATCCAAAGCCCGTCGCTGTGCAGGATTCAACGCCAAACCCCGAGGACGGGATAACGCTTTGTCCGCTCTTGGCGGCAAATCGATCTCGCGCAGCCAACTTTTGGCATGCAAGGCACGTAAGACCGAATCGCTGTTCGGCAATGCGGTCTTCAATAGCGATTTAGGTGCCGCCGCATCCGCCTGCTCAGCCATCCAAACCAGAATTTCGGCTTGACGAGGGGCACGCCGCAGTGACTCGGGCGCTTGAGCCAACCCGGCTTCCGTCAGCTGCCACGCGGCCTCACCGACCTTCAATGCATTTTCAGATTTCCGCAGCCGTAATGGCAAAGCGGCAAACAATACCTCACCCGGCGGGTGGTGGTAGTACGAGGCCACCCATCGCATAAACGCCAGGTGGTCTGCCGACAGCAACGGCGCCGAATCGAGTACGGCGTCGATACGTTTCAGCTTGTCCGTCGGGCAGTCCGCCGTTACATCGATCGCGGTCACCACACCAATGACGTGTCCAACACCAAACGGCACACGAACACGACTGCCGGCGGCTATCTTTTGCGCCTGCGGAACGAGATAATCGAATTGCGCGTACAGCGGAACCGCCACGGAGACTCGAACCAAGCGTTCGTTCATGGCCGCGACTTAACTTCGATGGGCTGAAAGACCGCCCGGCCAGGTTAACGAGCCAATACCGGCAGCCATCCACATCAGCTGTGGATAACTTTGTGGAAGAACGCTTTGGATCTTTCTACAAGCCGCATCGCAACTTGGTTCCGTGCGATTTGACCAATTTTTAGACAAAAATAAATACCTTTACAAAACAAAAATTTATCGAATATCAACAAATACTGATAAACATATCCGCCCTCTTGAGCGGGACTTTGATCATCTGCCCTCAAAGTGTGCATAAGTCAAGGGCATCGACATAAATCGAATTTCAACCACGGTCTTTTTTTCGTCGCGCGAGGCGTTAAACAAGCGCTTCCAATTGACGATGCAGAACAAACGTCAGAATTCGGCAACATCTTTGTCACCTACCCGAACCAAAAAAATATCGCCCGATCGAAACAACATTCCAAGCTCAAATCGCTTTGTCATTCTTTCACCCCTTGAAACGCTGGCACATTACATGCCATAAACACTCAAACGCGCCGGGGACAAAATGTCGCATTAGCCGCTCTTATGGCCGATGCTCCACCCGGCCTGAATCCCACGAACTATTTTGCCTCGTGGAGTGGTGACGAGAGATGTGGCCCAATCTATCGCAACAGATTTTGCGCACCGATGCCTCGGGAATGCCGTTGGAGTGGATCGACTTCAGGCAGGCCGCCCGCCTCCACTTCCTCGGCTTGATTGCCTATGTCTGCGGCGAACCGCTGTTTACGTTACATGGCGGCATCAACGCCATTAGCCGACGACAAAGCAAGATCGAGATCAATTCGATCATTGCGACCTTTGGCAATCACCAGATGCGCGACAGTTACACACCACCGTTGAGTAACCGGACACTGTTCCAACGCGACGATCACCTTTGTCTTTATTGCGGCGAACGATTTGGCCACCGTATGCTATCCCGCGATCACGTCACACCGATCAGCCAGGGCGGACTGAATCAGTGGACCAATGTCGTATCAGCCTGTGTGCGCTGCAACAACCACAAGGCCGGCCGCACGCCCGAACAAGCCGGCATGGAGTTGCTTGCCATCCCGTTCACGCCGACGCACGCAGAATACGTCTACCTTCAAGGACGCAATGTATTGGCCGACCAGATGGCATTCCTGCGCGCACATTTTCCCCGGACCAGTCCCCTGCGTGAACGCCTCGGAAAACCGACCGTCGGACGCGCTTGAGTCTCTGGCAACAAATCGCCGCGGAGATCGCCGACGCGAGCGGCAAAGACTTCACACCCTCTGCGCCCACCGGCCTGAGCGGAGGCTGCATTAACGGCGCCTTCCGCCTGAGCGACGGCCACCACAGTTGGTTTATCAAGACCAATCGCGCAACGCTCCTACCCATGTTCGAAGCTGAAGCTGCGGCGCTGGACGCACTGGCAGCCACTGCGACTTTGCGCGTACCGCAGGCGCTTTGCACCGGTACCGGCGACGGCATGTCCTACATCGTAATGGAACACATCGAACTGGGGCGGGCCGGCGCTGGCGGATGGGAAGATGCGGGGAGCCGGCTGGCCACTTTGCACCGACACACCGAGAAGCACTTCGGTTGGTCGCGCGACAACACCATCGGCGCAACACCGCAAATCAATCGACAAGAGACTCAGTGGATCGAATTCTGGCGTCGACACCGACTCGGCTACCAATTGCAACTCGCGGCGGAAAACGGCTATGGCGGCCGCCTACAGCAACGGGGCGAGCAACTCATGACCCGTTTCCCGGCGCTAATCGACCACAACCCTGTGCCATCTCTGCTACATGGCGACCTTTGGAGCGGCAATCTCGCTTTCGACACCCAAGGGGCACCGCTGATCTACGATCCGGCAAGCTACTATGGCGATCGTGAGGCAGAACTCGCGATGACCGAGTTATT
Source organism: Chromatiales bacterium (assembly GCA_028280505.1). Lineage (GTDB taxonomy): Bacteria > Pseudomonadota > Gammaproteobacteria > Chromatiales > Chromatiaceae > Thiosocius. The sequence continues at coordinate 129,538 of JANQLO010000048.1, forward strand.
CGGAGGTTTCAGTAAGGAATTTTACACCGCCTATGGTGAGACCTGGCCATTGGACGATGGTTATCGCATACGTAAAACACTCTATAACCTTTATCACGTCCTCAACCACCTCAATCTGTTCGGCGGCGGCTACGGCGCACAAGCGGAACGCATGATCGACCAACTGCTCTCACACTGCTGATCCCGACCCCACAGATTCGTCAACGACGGAAACGTCCCTCAGCGATAAAGTGCAAAACTTGGGCGCGCACCCGCCGATTGAACATCAGTAATGAATGACTGCTTTCGATAACGAAAAAATCCTTCATTTCCTTCAATTGCGTGCTCTTAACGGAGACCGAACCATCGTTCTCACCCGGGATCACCCAAGAGAACCAGGGCTGCAACGAGCGATTTGCGGCGATCACACCGACCTCGACGCCAACGGGCCTCAAACGACGAAAGATCGCATCGTGACCGGTCCCCAACTGCTGACCCACCCGGCCCATCATCCAACGATACAAAGGCCAATGGCGAACACGATCGGCCACCTCGCTACCGTGATTCGGCGGCGCCAGCATTACCACTCGACTGCCCCGCGGCAACGAGTGATTCTGCAAGTAACTGCGAATCAGAATACCGCCCAGCGAATGCGTCACAACGTGGATCGGCACATGAGAACCACAACTCGTTATCGCCGGTGAAACATAACGCTCGACAATGCCGTCGACATCGTACGGTCGTGTCGGATAAGACACATTGCAAACCCGATAACCGGCTTTGCGTAAATCACTTGCGAGGGGTGCCATGGAGCGTGACGAACGCGCCATGCCATGCAACAGAACGACGCAGTCCTTGCGATCAGCGCTCCTGCCGGAGGTCACCTCGGGTCTTCGCCGCAAGCATTGCGATACTCCGGGCGCAGCGCATCGAGTTCGGCAGCACGCTCGGCTTCATCGAGATAGCGTCGACCGCCATCAGGGTCCTCGTGGTAAATCGGGCCACCGTAGTTAAGATCTTGCCAGTGCCGTTTGATTCGCTCGCAATCCTGCGCCAAACGTTGGCGTTCCTGTTCGTCACGCGCCTTTTGCGCCTTTTTCTGTTCACGCTTGTGACTGAAGGCATCGAGCATGCGCTGTTGACGCGCCCGGCGTTCCGCGTCGTTGGGCGCCGGTGTTGCGGCTGGTGCGGCCCCGCGCGGCAACTGTATCTGTTCGGCCGTATCGTGCGGCGGCCGTTCACCATAGTGAACACGCCCGTTTTCATCGGTCCACCGGTAGATTTCTGCTGAGACGGGGATTGCTGAGCAAAGACTCAGCATCAACAGTAAAGGTTTGATCATCATGCAATCCCTTGATCACCAATGCTCATGATAACGGCAAGTCACATCAAACTTAACGGTGCGATGCCAATTTTGGCGAAACATGAAAAAGGGCGCCCGAAGGCGCCCTTGCAAAGGTCACGGATATGAATCCGCTCAAATACCGGAGCCACGCGTACCGGTGAATTCCGGATAGGCCTCCATACCGCACTCGGCGACATCGACACCCTCGTACTCTTCCTCTTCGCTAACCCGGATGCCCATGATCGCCTTGATCACCAACCAGACAACGAAGCTGGCGCCGAATACCCAGACGAAGATGGTTGCCGCGCCAACCAACTGGCCGACGAAACTGGTACCGTCGTTGGTCAACGGTACCGCAAGCAGGCCCCACAGACCGACCACACCATGAACCGAGATGGCACCGACCGGATCGTCGATTTTCATCTTGTCCAAGGCAAGAATCGAGAACACCACGATGAAGCCGCCGACAGCACCGATCAAGGTCGCCGACAGCGCAGACGGCGTGGACGGTTCGGCCGTGATTGCCACGAGACCGGCCAGTGCGCCGTTGAGTGCCATGGTCAGATCGGCCTTACCAAACAACAGACGAGCAACGATCAAGGCAGTAACCAGACCACCGGCAGCCGCTGCGTTGGTATTCAGGAACACCATGGCGACCGAGTTGGCGCTGGCCATATCGCCCAGCTTCAAGACCGAACCGCCATTGAAACCGAACCAGCCCATCCAAAGAATGAAGGTGCCCAGCGTGGCCAGCGGAAGGTTGGCACCCGGGATCGCGTTCACACGACCGTCGGCGGTGTATTTGCCTTTACGGGGGCCGAGCAACAGCACACCGGCCAAGGCAGCAGCGGCACCCGCCATGTGTACGATACCGGAGCCGGCGAAGTCGGAGAAACCGAAGTCGTCACCCAGGCTGTACATGCCGAAGACCGAGCCACCGCCCCAGGTCCAGTTACCTTCCAACGGGTAAATGAAGCCGGTCATGACCACTGCGAACAGCAGGAAGGCCCAAAGCTTCATACGCTCGGCAACGGCACCCGAGACGATCGACATTGCCGTTGCGACGAACACAACCTGGAAGAAGAAATCGGACGGACCGGCGTAAACCGAGTCACCCCCGAAACCGTTCTCTTTGGAAGCGGCCAAGGCATCGTCAACCAGGCTATCGCCACCGGCGATGCCGCTGAGGAAGTAGTCACCCCCGTACATGATGGCGTAACCGCAGACCATGTACATGATGCAGGACACAGCAAATAGGGAAACGTTTTTGGTGAGAATCTCAGTGGTGTTTTTCGCACGCACCAGGCCGGCTTCCAACATGGAAAAGCCTGCCGCCATCCACATAACCAGCGCACCACAGATCAGAAAATAGAACGTATCGATGGCGTACTGGAGTTCGTAAATATTGTTTTCCATAAAACTCTCCAGCCGAATTACAGGGCTTCAGAGCCGGCCTCACCGGTACGGATCCGGATCGCCTGACTCAACTCATAAACAAAAATCTTGCCGTCGCCGATCTTGCCGGTCTTCGCTGCGGCACTGATGGCCTCGATCACGGCATCGAGCTGATCGTCATCGATCGCGATCTCGACTTTGATCTTCGGCAGAAAATCCACGACGTACTCGGCACCGCGGTAAAGCTCGGTATGGCCCTTCTGACGTCCGAAACCCTTCACCTCGATCACCGTAATACCGGTAACGCCGATGTCCGAAAGGGCTTCGCGCACGTCATCGAGCTTGAAAGGCTTGATGATGGCTGCAACCAATTTCATTGCTACTTCTCCTTGACTGTTAAAGAGCCGGCACCGGTTTGGTGCCGACATGCTTAGCAGAAGATGGGATTAATCGAAGGTCTTGCCCCAGGAAACGAACACCAACGTATCGCCGTCGAAGTCCAAACCATCGTCATCTTCGTCAACTACGGAGACGGAAAGCGTGAAGTCGCCGAAATCGCCGACGCTCTTACCGATGTCGATCTGACCGTGGTTGTAGGAATCTCCGCTATCGAAATCGTAGTGGCCGATAGTGCCGCCAATCGACCAGGTCGGCGCAACATCGAAACTGGCGCTCAGATGGTAGTAAACGTCATCTTCATCACCGCCGGCCTCTTTATCGACCGTGTAGTTGACACCACCGGTTACGGGGCCGAAGCTGAGGCTTGCGTAAACCTCGGTGAAGTCGAGTTCGTCACCGCCCGGGTAGGCGTAATAGATAACGCCGAAGTCATAGCCCAGACCGCTACCGAGTTCGTTGGCATAACCACCGTAAAGATCGACTTCCGCAGTGGTGTCGTCGTCACTACCGAAATCGACGTTCGACGCCCAGGTGCCGGCGTAAAAGCCGCTGTCATGTGCATAGTCCAGGCCACCGGAGATAGCTGCACCGTCGTCAGTCTGGGTCACACCGCGCCAGACGTAGTTGCTGGTTGCACCGATGTTCGCCGACAACTCAGCAGCGGCCGAACCGGCAAAAACCAAGGCGCCAACGGCCAGAGCAAGTTTGTTGAGTTTCATAATGTGTGTAATCTCCCCTAAAGCTTGAGAATGATTTATTTGATCGGTGCTGAACACGCGATTGGGCAAGTCGAAGCAGAAGCTGTGCCAAGTCATTTTTTTGTTATATTTCCAGTGACTTAAACCAAGAGACGGGGGAATTAGCGGGCGCTGATGCACCACCGGGGCCCACAGGAGAGGGGCTGCACCAAATTGATGCACCAACTGCGGGCAGAAGCTACGTCTGGACATGACCACAGCAGTTACTTAATCTGCTGCGCTTAACCTGATACGTCTGTTCGTTAGGGGCTACCAGTGATCGATCCCAAACTGTTTGACGATTTCTCCAAACGCATGGCAGACAGCATGCCGCGCGGCTTTCAGACATTGCAGGAAGACATGCAACGCAACGCCCGCGCCACCCTCGAAGCCACGCTGGGGAAACTCAATCTGGTCACGCGCGAAGAATTCGAAGTACAGCAAGCAGTGCTCGCGCGTACCCGCGAAAAGCTCAAGGCATTGGAAGCGCGGGTGGCGGCGCTCGAGGTAAAAGACAAATAAAGATTCCAAAACGCTGACCCGCAAATAGGTCAGCAACGACCAGGGAAGGTCATGTCATTTGCAAGTACCCTTTGCCGAGCAGCGCTCGGCGTAGATGCGCCGTTGGTGATGGTCGAAACCCATCTCGCCAATGGGTTACCCAGTTTCAATATCGTCGGGCTGCCTGAAAAGGCCGTCCAGGAAAGCCGGGACCGCGTCCGCAGTGCGCTGGTCAATAGCGGTTTCGATTTCCCGACGCGCAGAATCACCGTCAATCTCGCGCCTGCCGATCTGCCCAAACAGGGCAGCCGTTTCGATCTGGCAATCGCGGTCGGCATTTTGGTTGCCAGCAAACAACTATCGAAAGACGCGGCCGATGGCTACGAATTCACCAGTGAATTGAGCCTGGCCGGCGGTCTTCGTCCGGTGAGCGCAATCCTGCCAACCGCCCTGGCAGCGAGGCAGGCAAAAAGCCGGTTGGTCGTTGCGGTGGCGAACCTGGACGAAGCACGCCTGGTATCCGAATTGCGTATCTATCCAGCCGAACACCTGCTGGCACTTACCGCGCACCTCAATGGTCACCAGGCGATCACACCGGCGGATGCGATACCCCAATCAAACGATGCGCCAGACTGCGGCGACATCGCCGAAGTCCAGGGCCAGGCCCAAGCCAAGCGTGCACTCGAAGTTGCCGCGGCGGGTCGTCATCATCTGTTGATGATGGGTCCACCCGGCAGTGGCAAGTCCATGCTCGCGAGTCGCCTACCCGGCATCCTGCCGATACTCAATGAAGACGAAGCCTTGGAAAGCGCCGCGATACGCTCGGTCGCGGGTCTACCGTTCGACCCGAACGGATGGCGCCTAAGATCCTTCCGCAACCCACATCACACGGCATCCGGCGTGGCGCTGGTCGGCGGTGGCGGCATACCCAAGCCGGGCGAGATTTCGCTGGCACACCATGGCGTGTTGTTTCTCGACGAATTGCCGGAGTTCGATGGCCAAGTATTGGAAGTATTGCGAGAGCCCATGGAGACTCGCCGAATATCGATCTCCCGCGCCGCACGCCAAGCCGAGTTCCCGGCCGACTTCCAGTTGGTGGCGGCCATGAACCCTTGCAAATGCGGCTATGCTAACGATCCCGAACGTGCCTGCACCCAATGCGGGCCGCAACAAATCGAACGCTACCAACGCCGCGTCTCCGGCCCGCTGCGCGATCGCATCGATATCCAGATCGAAGTACCGGCTCTGTCGCATGAACAACTGCTCGGAGGGCCGGTAGGACAAAACGAAACCAGTGCCACGGTGCGCCAAAGAGTCACGCGGGCCTGGCATTGCCAATTGCAACGCCAAGGATGCAGCAACGCCTGTCTCGATCAACAGGCGATGCGACAGCATTGCCGTGTCGGCCCGGACGGTGAACGTCTACTCGCGACCGCGATCGATCGTCTCGGCCTTTCGGCACGTGCTTTCCATCGTATTCTGAAGGTCGCGCGGACTATCGCCGATCTAGACGAGTGCGACACCATCGCCACAGCGCACCTGACCGAAGCGATCAGCTATCGACGTCTCGATCGCGCCTGACAACCCACGGGGGTTAGGACCGACACACAGGCTATAATCCCGCCCTCCCCAAATTTGAATCCTTACCGCTCCCATGTTGCAGCTCGACAATGTGTCCCTTCGCCGCGGCAGTCGCCTGTTGTTCGAGCAAGCCACAGCACGCATCCACCCGGGTCAGAAAACCGGCGTCACCGGGGCCAACGGCAGCGGCAAATCAAGCCTGTTCGCACTGATCCTCAGCGAGCTGGGCTGCGACACGGGCGATGTGCGCTACCCATCGGCATGGACCGTAGCCCACGTCGCACAGGAAACGCCTTCGAGCCAACAGCCGGTCATTGAATATGTCTTGGATGGCGACCAGGCCCTTAGGACTTTACAGGCCTCTTTACGCATTGCCGAAACCGACAACGACGGCGATCGCATCGGCCACCTGCACGCTGAACTTGACGGCATAGGGGCTTATCAGGCGAATAGCCGTGCGGCCAGCCTGTTGCACGGGCTCGGTTTCACGCAAAACGATTTACAACGCCCGGTAGTGGAATTCTCCGGCGGCTGGCGCATGCGGCTCAACCTGGCCCAGGCGCTGATGTGCCGGTCGGATCTGCTGTTGCTCGACGAGCCGACCAACCATCTGGATCTCGACGCCGTAATCTGGCTGGAGTCCTGGCTCAAGCAGTACCGCGGCACCCTGCTCCTGATCTCGCACGACCGAGACTTTCTCGACAGCGTCTGCAATCTTATCCTGCACATTGAGCGCGCGGGCATCGCACTGTACAACGGCAACTACAGCAGCTTCGAAACCGTGCGCACGGAGCAACTCGCCAATCAGCAGGCGGCACATGAGAAACAACAGCGCGAAATCGCCCATATGCGCAGCTATGTCGACCGCTTTCGGGCCAAGGCCACCAAGGCACGCCAAGCGCAAAGCCGGCTCAAGGCGCTGGAACGTATGCAGCAAATCGCACCCGCGCACGTCGATTCGCCCTTTCATTTCCGCTTTCGCTCGCCGACAAAAAATCCTCATCCCCTGCTACAACTGGATCAATGTGCTGCCGGCTACAACGGCCAAAAAATCATCGACAAAGTACGCCTAGTACTGAATCCCGGTGACCGGGTCGGCCTACTTGGTCCGAACGGCGCCGGCAAATCGACACTCATCAAGTTATTGGCCGGCGAACTCACACCGCTGGTCGGCACACACACCCCGGCGCGGCACTTGGCGATCGGCTATTTCGCTCAGCATCAATTGGAACAGTTGCACGGTGAACACAGCCCCGTCGAACACCTGCAGCAAATCGACCCCAAAACCAGCGAGCAGGCGCTACGCGACTATCTGGGCGGTTTCGGTTTCAACGGCGAAAAAGCACTTGAACCCGTCGCTCCCTTCTCGGGCGGCGAAAAGTCCCGTTTGGTGCTGGCTATGCTCGTGTATCAACGTCCCAACCTACTGCTGCTCGACGAGCCAACCAACCACCTCGACCTGGACATGCGCCAAGCCCTGGCGACCGCCTTGCAGGATTTCGAAGGCGCCATGGTGATCGTTTCACACGACCGGCATCTGCTGCGCCTCTGCTGCGATCGATTGCTGCTGGTGTACGACCGCAAAGTCGAGGACTTCGACGATGAACTCGACGCCTACCCAGCCTGGCTGAGCGCACATCAGGGCCTCAGTGCGAAAACATCCGCACCGGCCATCAACCGCACCGACTCGGCCGACCAGCGGCGTGAACGCAAACGCCAGGAAGCCGCACAGCGCCAAGTCCTACGACCGCTCAAGCTCGCTGTCGAGCGCTGCGAAGCGGAACTGGAAAAGCTACACGCCCGGCAGGCTGAACTCGAAGCCGAGTTGGCCGATACGGCGCTATACAGCGAGCAACGAAAGGACGATCTGCAACAGCGCTTGGTCGCCAAGGCAGTACTCGACCAAGAGATCGAGGCCGCCGAAGAGGCTTGGATGGCAGCGGCGGAGGCCCTGCAAGAAGCACAGGCTTAACGACTTCTGGCAACTCGCGAACAAGCAGCTCGAACACACAGAATCATTGACATACATCCAACGAAACCGTGCTGGCCCAAATCGATATCGGCCAATCGGGTCGTTGGTATCGCTGGCGTGGCGTACCGAACACTTTCCATTCCGCGGCGCGAAATCGAAACACACAGCGCCAATATGCACAGGATTTCCGACAACGACCCGATCACCGATGAACCCGAACACGTGCGCCAGGGCGGGACCTCGCCCTCGACGGTTTTCGGGTACGGATCGATACAAACGACGGCAGGCACCGGCAGAGTTCGCTCAGCAGGAGCGATACAGGCGCGCGTGCCCGTGAGCTTGTCCACGTCGAACGGTTCGGGATCATTCACTAGCGAAAGGGTTGTCCTGACGTGCGCATAGCGGAGAATAGCCTTTGCGAACGTCCCAAGTGTTGGAGAAGCCCCCGATGAAAGGTTTGATCGTCGCCTCAGTAATCCTGCTTGTCGCCGGTCTCGGTCAGGTAAAAGCTACCGAAATCGAAGCCAGCGAAAAGGCAAGTATCAAAATAGAGACGATCACCGAGGGTCTCGAGCACCCCTGGTCGGTCGCCTTTTTGCCCAACGGCGGCTACCTGGTCACCGAACGTCCCGGCCGATTACGCCTGGTCGATGCCGAAGGCAATCTGCAAGCCGAACCGATTGGTGGTCTTCCGCCAATTCGCGCAACCGGCCAGGGTGGTCTTCTCGATGTCGTGCTACACCCCGACTTCAATAACAACCGCTGGGTCTATTTCAGCTTCGCAGAACCCGGTGATGGCGGCGTAGGCACCGCGGTGGCACGCGGGCGTCTCAACGGTATGACTTTGGATGACGTCGAAATGATTTTTCGCTTGAGACCGAAAACCAATAGCGGTTACCACTTCGGCTCACGTCTGATATTCGGTCGCGACGGCAAGCTCTTCGTTACCCTGGGCGACCGTGGCGACAAACCCCGCTCGCAGCGTCTCGACGACCATGCGGGTTCAGTGATCCGATTGAACGACGACGGCAGCGTACCGGTGGACAACCCCTTCGTCGGCCGCAGCACCGTGCTGCCGGAAATCTACAGCTATGGCCATCGCAATATCCAAGGCGCGACCCTGCACCCGCAGACCGGCCGACTATGGACACATGAGCACGGCCCCCAGGGTGGCGATGAAATCAACCTGCCGGAAGCGACCGTCAATTACGGCTGGCCGGTAATCACCTACGGCGTCAACTACGGCATCGGCACGAAGATAGGCGAAGGCACCGAAAAAGCGGGCATGGCACAACCCCTGTATTACTGGGTACCGTCGATAGCACCGTCAGGTATGGCTTTCTATGACGGAGAGGCGTTCCCCGGGTGGCGCGGCAACCTGTTTATCGGTTCGCTGAAATTCCGCTTGCTGGTTCGGCTCGAAATCGAAGACGGCAAAGTGGTTCACGAAGAACGTCTGCTCAAAGGTGTATTGGGACGTATCCGCGACGTCCGCCAGGGCCCGGACGGCATGCTCTATGTGCTGACCGACGCCCGTAACGGCGGGCTGTTCCGGTTGATACCGAATACTTAAGGAATGCCGTGTTACAGATTGCTCCCGGCATCGCCCTGGCCGATGAAGATCTGCAATGGCAAGCGATCCGGGCACAGGGCTCCGGCGGTCAGAACGTGAACAAGGTCGCCTCGGCGTTGCATCTGCGACTGGACATCCGGCGCAGTTCGCTGCCCGAACACATCAAGCAGTGCCTCTTGTCGCGCGACGATCAACGCATCTCCCGCGACGGCACTCTGGTGATCAAGGCACAGCGCTTTCGCACCCAGGAAAAGAATCGTGCGGACGCATTGAACCGCTTGCGTGAATTGATTCTGTTGTGCAGCCGAAAAGCTAAAAAACGGATCCCAACCAAACCCACCAAGGCCTCACAACGGCGACGCCTGGAAAACAAAACCAAACGCGGCCATACCAAACGATTGAGACGCACACCGATCGATTGACTCGTGGTCAATCCAGCCATAAACGCCGCAGGGCATCGATCAAGATGACGACCGATATTATCCAAAGCGCGGCCCGCAGCATGCCGCGATAAGTCTCCATATCGACCCGCTTACGCAAACGAATGCCAAGCCATAAAGCGCCCAGGATTAGCGGCAGCGCCATCACCGACAACTTCACTACATCAAGCACGAAGGCATCGCGACTGATAAAACCGATGATCTGTCCCGATTTGCTGGTAATGAAACTCAGATTGAAGGTCGCAACCATCAACATCGTCGGCATCTGTGTCAACAAGCCGTAGGCCACGACCAAGGGCGAAAAAATATTGACCAGACCGGCAAGCAGGCCGAGCAATAAACCAAACATTGCCATGCCCCACTTGGGAACCTCGATGACACGTTCGCCACGATGCAGATGATCGCTGACCAGATAAGCGATGAGCACCAGGGCCAATAGCAACCGAAACGGCTCCGGGTCGACACCGAGCAACACCTGAGTACCCAGAAAACTCCCGACCAACGTAAAGACTGGGATCGGCCAATACGCCCGCCAGGCAACACGCCAATGGTGCTCGCCGAGAATACTGAACAGATTCACCGACACGGTCGGGATCAATGTGAGCAGTATCGCGGTACGCAATTCGAAACCCAGTGCCAACAGCGGTGTCGCCAACAATGGGAAACCGAATCCGAAGGCACCGTGCACGAACGCGGCAAACATGCCGACCAGAACGAAAAGCAGTTCCTGGCTCAAAACCGCACCAGATCAGGCTTTGCGTACATCTCACATCGGTTTTCGATAGCGAAGGATTTTCCTATTTTCTCTTTAAACTTCAAATACCTAAGAATGCCGCTAGGCTTAATGATTAAGCCAAGTGCATACAGGAAGTAACAGAAGGGGCCGTTGTATGTCAGCATCGTTCGGTAACGTCAGCAATAGCGAGGAGCGACGCGGCAGGATGCCGCCAATCCCGTCGGGATTCGAGGCCATGCTCAATCAGGAACAGAAAAACGCCTTGCGCAACGTCGAGAATTTCGGCTGGCAGATGGCTTTCGTGCGTCGCCCGCTTTTCGACGAACCCATTTTCGTTGTCACCAGTCCGGACCACCAACGCTATGCCATCCTGGAAAGTAATGGTGAAGTCAACATGGAACCGGAAATCGTCATTCGACACTGAGCAGCGAAACTCAACGCTCAAGTAGCGCGCCAATACCTGCTTTACCGAGTTTACGCAAGCGTGCGACATTGCGTTCCGGTATCTTTTCAGGATCGGGATAACGCGACAGCACCTCTTCCAACAGATCTTCCCGAATCAAGTGGAACATCGGGTAGGGCGAGCGGTTACTGAAATTCGCCGGATCATCAGGCGTTACCCCGCCGAAACGATAATCCGGATGAAAACTTGCTACCTGTATCACACCCGCCAAACCGGCCTTGTCGATCGCCTCTTCCAATAACGTCAGGGTGTCGAGGTAATCGTCAAAATCATTAAGCCCTTCGGTGACGATCAACAAAGCGGTATCCAGCGGCTGCGGTGGCTGTAACAGCCTTTCCACCAAGGCAACGAACTCCTGATAAATGCCGTCGACCGAATTGCCGACACAGTCCACGTAGCCGATGCGTTGATCAAGATAAGGCCGCTCGGCGAAGGGGCACAAATTCAACCCGATGACGACCTTTTCGAGCCAGTGCCGCGTTATCTCAATCGCCTCGCTCACTCGAGGATCTCGACCGGCATACCGATCTCAAGTCGTCCGATACCGTCATGAATCAGATTCTGACCGAAATAGACTTTGTTATCACGCTTGCGATAGCTCGAAAGCGTGCGTAACGGCTCCGGAGCCCGTTCCGCGGTTTCGATCTCGATGGTCGGAACAATGCAACGCGAACAGGGCTTGGCAACGCGGAAGTCGAGCGTACCGACCCGAATGCGGTGCCAACCGTCTTCCGCATAGGGCTCGCACCCCTCAACCACCAGATTGGGACGAAAACGCTGCATGGGCACCGGCTGTTCAAGACGACAATTGAGGTCGTCCAAAGAGCCCT
>JANQLO010000040.1 GCA_028280505.1 Chromatiales bacterium
AAACGAACGACTGATAACGCCGTCAGGCGGAAAAAGGGCGCCGGCCCTACGGGTTGCGCCTGAAAAAGCGCCACCCGGCGTTGCTCGTTGCTCATTTGGCACAATCAAACGTCGCGCCTCGATTGGCGCTTTTTCAGGCACAACAGCAACGCTTCGGTTTATGTTAACAGGCCCTAACAATGGCGCCGGATAATCCGGACTGGTCTTTCCCCAACCGGGCGACCCCGCTTGGCTCGGCAACCTATTATGCCGTGCGATTTTCGCCCCAAACCGACCGGCTCGCGGCCGCGCAACTGCTCGCCTGGTATCAACTGATCGACGAAATCGGGCACAACCCGAGAGACCCCGGCGTCGCACGGCTCAAGCTCGATTGGTGGCGTGAGGAAACCGCCAATACCGTTCAGGGCGATGCACGCCACCCCTTGATGACCGCGCTACACCAACATGGCTTGGACGAAACGGCGCTGCCATCCATGCTTTCAATCATCGATACGGTCGAACAAGAAATCCATCATCCCACACTGCACGGCGACGATGACTTCCATACGGCCTGCCGGACGAGCGGAGGCAGCCTGTTCGAACTCTTCTGCCATGTCGCTTCCAAGAAGGATTACAATAGGGCACGCTGTAACGCGCTTGGCGCCTACTATAGTGCAGTAGAGCGAATCAGGTTTAGCGCCGAACGACCGCAACGGCTTCCCGCATCGATTCATTCGTTGAATACACATGAACGCTGCATCCGCTTCGACGCACTGACAAACTATTCAGACCGAGGCTCGACCTTCGCCGATCAAGAGATTCCGAGTGTTGCCCGCAAACTAATCGCGGCAACCCGTGCCGTTCATCGTAAAATGCGCCGCGCCGGTTATGCGGTCGACAACCGCCTGATAGACCGGCCGCCGATTGCCCACTTATGGACCGCCTGGCGCTGTCGTTAAGCACCGAGAGAACATCATGCATGCTGATTATCATCCCAACGAAGACCTACTGAACGACCGCATCATTCTCGTCACGGGTGCCGGTGACGGCATCGGTAAAGCCGCCGCGCTGGCATTCGCCTCACACGGTGCGACCGTGGTGTTGCTGGGTAAAACCGTCAATAAGCTGGAAGCGGTGTACGATAGGATCGAGGCTTCGGACGCACCGACAGCCGCGATCTATCCCATGCATCTCGAAGGCGCCACGCCGCACGACTATGACGAACTCGCAGCGGCCATGGAGAGCAACTTCGGACGCCTCGACGGCATACTGCACAATGCCGCAAGCCTGCCTTATCTAAGCCGTATCAAGGACTACGAGACCGAAGATTGGCTGAAAGTGATGCAGGTAAACCTAAACGCCCCCTTCCAGATCACCCAGGCCTGCTTGCCATTGCTGGAAAAATCGGCCGACGCCCGGGTGCTGTTTACCACCGATACCGTCGGCCGGACGGGCAAGGCCTTTTGGGGGGCTTATGGTGCCGCCAAGGCCGGCATCGAAAACCTGTCCCAAACACTCGCAGCGGAACTCGAAAAAACCAACATTCGAGTGAATTGCATCGACCCGGGCCCGACGCTGACTTCGTTACGTAAACGTGTCTTTCCGGGTGAACAAAACGATCGGCTCAAGCAACCGTCAGCCCCGGCGCCGTTGTATCTATGGGCGATGGGGCCCGACAGTCGCGAGGTAAACGGACAACGCCTGACATGGGACGGCTGAATCAGCGAGACGTCGTAAATACCTCGGTATCGGGGTGAAAGGCATACCAAGCGAACCAGAAACCCGTGACACTTGGCAACATCTGGCCTTGCTCGTCGAAGGCGCTGGCACTGCCGTTGGCGGTATCGAAACGAATCGTAAGATCGCGGTCGGCAAAACGATCCTGAAATTCGGCCTCACCGGCGCGCGCCAGTTCCGCAAACGGATAAGCCTTGAATCGGCCATCGAGTGCGAGGCCCAATACCCGTTCTTTCGGATGATAGCGACGCGACTCCGCAGTGAGCGGAAAATACACTGATGCGCTATTGGCATAGCCGGCGTAAGGATCACGATCGTAGTCACGCGCAAAACCTGTATCACGCGACAGTACCAAGGTCTGAGGATTTTGTGCCTTCCAGGCCGCCCAACTGGTATGCACCAACGGCAGTGCCGTCAGACGGTCGCCCTTGCGCTGCCCCGAGATCGCCTGCATGCGTATCTGGCTCCATAAGGATTCGGTCTCGCGGTCGTATAACAACACATCGCTGTTGTACAGTAGGCCGGACACGCCGAAGGTCATCGCTCCCGTGCCGTCTTCCGCCGCGAACGCAATACCGGTACCGCACAATGGACAATAGGTGATCGCCACCGCCTGGCCGGCGATCCGGTCGTTCACCACTTCGTGCCAATTCATAATTGCGATCGGATAGGCCCTTGCCTCGCCGCCGACCACCAGTCCGAGCACGCGATCAACATCTCCTAAATCGGTGTTGCCCAAGGTCGTCACGAAACGCGGGGCATCGATCGACGGGATGCCGTCACGGGGTGGTCCACCCAGATGAATTTCGTCCGCGGGAATCAAACTACCGCTCAGATCGAAACCATTGCGCGGGTTGCCATTGACCGTCAGCACGAACACCAAAGCCAGAATGAAAACTGCCAAGGCCAAAGCGGCCATAGGTCGTCGCATTGCTCTCTCCCGGACCGGGGCCTGTCAACTCAAACCGGAGCATTGCTGTTGCGCCCGGTCAGTCGAAGAAGGAGCCGCCGGCAGCAAAGTGTTGACAGGCCCCAAACTCTGGAAAGAAGACCCGCACGATCCCGACTTCATTTCAGTTGATCTATCGTTATTTCAGTCGCGATTGTCCAGGGTTTTAGCTAGGCTAGGCCCTGATGCCCACCGAAGCCGATTTCACCGCACTGGCCATTACGCTCCAACTGGCCGCGATCACTACGCTAATCCTGCTATTGCTGGGAACACCACTGGCCTGGTGGCTGGCACGCACACGTTGGCGTTATCGGTTCGTAATCGAATCGGTGATCGCGCTTCCGTTGGTGCTGCCCCCCACCGTGCTGGGTTTCTATCTACTCATCGCACTCGGCCCGAATGGTCCCATCGGCGGTCTGATGCAAACGTTCGGCTGGCAACCGCTGGCATTCACCTTCACTGGCCTGGTGATCGGCTCGGTGTTCTATTCGCTTCCGTTCGTCGTACAACCCATACAGGCAGCCTTCAAAGCTGTAGGCGACCGTCCGCTGGAGGTTGCCGCCACACTGCGCGCGTCACCTCTCGACGCCTTCTTCACGGTCGCCATCCCGCTCGCCAAACCGGGCTTTCTGACCGCTGCAGTACTGGGGTTCGCACATACGCTGGGGGAGTTCGGGGTGGTACTGATGATCGGCGGGAACATCCCCGGCGAAACCCAGGTACTGTCGATCGCAATATACGAACACGTCGAAGCGCTCGAATACGGTCGTGCACACTGGCTTTCCGGCATGCTGCTGGTGCTGTCGTTCGTAATGCTGATGTCGCTTTACGCACTCAATCGTCGTTTCTCGTTGTTTCGCACATGAGTATCGAGGCGCGTTTTCGAATCGAGCGCATCGATTTCCTGCTGGATGTCGACCTGAACCTACCGATACGCGGCATCACCGGCATATTCGGGCCGTCCGGCTGCGGCAAGACGACATTGCTGCGCGCCCTCGCCGGTCTGGAACGTTGCGATACCGGGTACTTACGCGTTGGGGACGATCTTTGGCAAGACAACGGTTACTTTTTACCAACCCACCGCCGCGCACTTGGGTATGTCTTCCAGGAGGCCAGTCTGTTTACGCATCTGAACGTGATGCGAAACCTGCAATATGGCCTCAGGCGCCTTGACCGACACCGACACCGCGTCTCGCTTGACGCCGCCATCCAATTGCTGGGTATCGGTCATTTGCTAGAACGTAACGCCGGCGAACTCTCCGGCGGGGAACGCCAACGGGTGGCGATCGCACGCGCACTGGCGGTCAGTCCTCGTTTGTTGTTAATGGACGAACCACTCGCGGCACTCGACCTGGCGCGCAAACATGAGATCATGCCGTATCTCGAATCGCTGCATGAAGAATTGGACATCCCGGTAGTTTATGTCAGTCATTCTCCCGGCGAGGTGGCACGGCTGGCCGACCACCTGATATTGCTCGACAACGGCCGGGTCGTTTCATCCGGTGACACGCTGGAAACCTTCTCTCGTATCGATTTACCGCTGGCACGCGACGACAAGGCCGCAGCATTAATCGAAGCAACCGTTGCCGGCCACGACGACGATTACAATCTTACCTATCTGGATTTTCCCGGTGGACGTTTCACCGTTACCCGGCGCGAACTGCCATCGGGACACACCGTTAGACTACGCGTGGTTGCTCGCGATGTCAGCTTGACGTTGGCACATCAAAAGGACACCAGCATTCTCAATATCTTTCCAACGGTCGTAGAAGAGATGATTCCGCAAGGCAGTGCGCAGGTCATGATAAAACTGTCCGCGAATGGGGTACCGATACTGGCTAGACTCACGCGCAAATCGGCTGCCCTACTCGATCTTGCGCCGGGCAAAGCCGTTTATGCCCAAGTCAAAAGTGTCGCCTTGCTGTCTTGAAGTCAACCATAGTTCCGACTCCAGACCACCAACATTCGAAACGCAACGAACACTGCCGCCGCGCTGGCTACGACGAAAACCACAGCAATCAACCAATACCAAGCCCGTCGTAATCGTCGACCAAGCCTGGCGAACCATGACATGGTGTTGGAAACCGGCGTCGGCACCGACCGGAAGGTCTCGACAAAACCGTAAGTGCTCATGGCCCACAACAGCGTAACGACCGCCGGCACCAAGAAACGATCAGCTTCTCGGGATTGCGAAAAGAAAACGGTGACAAAAATCACCAGGATACTCAACAACCCAACAACTATGGCCGGTACCCGCAATATCCGAAGCTTATATGCAACCTGTTGGAATCGGTCGATCATCGAAATCTGCAATACGAAGAAGTCAAGCCTGCCATTCCGCCAAACGACTACCCAAAGATTCTCAAAGCTTGGATCGAGTTCGGCGTGTCATTTAACCCGCTGCTCAAGGTGCTGATCAAAAAAAAGGAGCACGCGCTTTTCATAAGCCTGTTCGGAGTATCGATGAAAATCTTGATGCTTTGCACCTTTTACCAGCCAAAGCTGTTTTGGCGATCTTGCACGCGCAAACAGCGCATGCGTCTCTTGAACCGATGTGCGTTGATCCTCCGAGCCTCCGATGATCATCACCGGAGCCTCGAGTCCGTCGATGGCGGAAATGGGGGCCAACGATTCCAACGACACCCCCAAGCGGGGTTCTATCTGCCAAAGCAGCAACGGCGCCAACCAATAGCCGATTTCGCCCAAACGGATCGCTATACGATTCCCAACGGCGTCCTCGATCGAACTGTATACTCCTTCCAGAATCACCGCATCGGCATCAGCCGGTGAACCACCGAGCAAGGTTGCTGCACCCCCCATAGATGCGCCGACGATACCAATCGGGCGCCCCTTCAACCTCGCTGCCAAATAGTCCAACGCAGCTCGCACGTCGCGCGATTCTCGGTAGCCGAAGGTAATGAACTCGCCTGGTGTCTCGCCATGCGCCTGCATATCGACCAACAAAACCGAATAACCGGCGTCGTGCAGGAACCTTGCCCTACCCAGCATGCCCCGACGGTCAGACCTGATCCCGTGCAGGAGCAAGATACCCGCCTTGTCGTCATCACCGGGCGCAAACCAGCCGGCGACCCGTTTACCGTCGCCGCGTTGAATCAGCACTGTTTCAAACGGCAAATCCGATGGTGGCTCGCCAACCGATCGCTGATGCGGTTCAACAAAGTTACCGCCTACCACGAATACACCAACGAATCCGAAAACGATAATGACAAGAGACAAGAACAACAATTTACGCATATCCATCCCGCGGGCGACCACCAATCCAATAGCAACACAACCGCATTGCCAAATTGCGGCGATCACCGATATCGATCGTCTTTATTCGTATTCAAAAATGAACTGATGCATTTTTTCGCCGGCGGGTTCCCTCTTAACCACGCCAAAGTCCTTGAAGCCCGCTCTCAATGCCACTGTTTTGGATGCGGAATGAACAAATGCTATGGGTGCGACGACCTTGGCGTAACCAAGATCATCCAATGCATATTGCGCGACCGCACGGGCAATTTCAGTAGCATATCCCCTGCGCCTTGCATGCGGCATCACCGCATACATGATTTCCAAAACGGTTTGGTCATGCGGATACAGACCACAGAACCCAACAAAGCTACCGGTCGACCGTTCTTCAACAGCAAAAGCAAGCATCGGCCGATCGGAATCGTAGGCCCGAATGGTCGACTCGATCAGCTTACTGGCACCATTACGTGTCTTTTGCTCATCGTCAAAGGCAAGATACCGCGTGGACTCAGTATCGGTCATAAACTCAACGAACGAATCGATGTCCGCCAATTCGAATCGCCGGATCTTTAGACGCCCGGTTAGGATCGGGGTCGTAACTGCCATATTTAATGTAGTAGGCATCGACGCATCAGTCGCCCTCCAGCCTTTCGCTGAAATGGAAAGATGCAATCGAAAAACCCTGTGCGAAGTAGAATCCGTGCGCACGATGACGTTGGGTACCCGAATCGAGATGGATGAAGCGACAGCCGGATGATCTCGCTTCATTCTTCAGCCAACTTATCAGCTTCGCGCCATAACCCTTCGAGCGGGATCCGTCCGACGTGACCAAATCGTCGACATACAGATTCTTACCCATAAACAAGGTAGTAAAGATCCTATATCCCGCAACCGCAACAACCTGCGAACCTTCTTTTACACAAGCCAAACGATATCCCTCGGCCTGCATACCGCGGACCAAAGGAAGAAACTCGGAGCGCATCAGGTGTGGCCGAAGCTCTGAAATCACGTCAAAACAGGCCTCAATCTCTTCGTCGGAGTTTACTGCGTATGGCATGAGTTTGAATCCATCGACTGGAAAAACCTGCAGGATAACGAAATAGCCGTCGAAACCATTAGATCAACCCTTAGATCAACCCTTTGACTTTAACGGCAAGCGCTCTGCCTAAAGCGAGATGCTGATCCTCGTCCAGGTGAACGCCATCAACGGTACTGGAAGTCGTGACCGAACCGGCATCGAAAAAGTCACAATGCATTTCTTTAGCGACATTCGAAAGCGCCTCGGACAAACCCACCGCCCGTTTTTCCGCACCCTCGAATTTTGGCGCTATGGAGCCTTTCGCCTGCTGAATCTTGGGTGGAGATACAACGAGAATCTTGGATACGGGCATGCCGGGCTCGATGGGAGCTCGACGAATTGCGGATATGAGAGCGCCGACCCCCTGAGCCGACTGCCAAGCATTGTGCTGATGCATTGACTGGAAATCGTTGCTTCCAAGAAAGAGAACAACGAGTGATAAAGGCGAATTGATCTCAACACGCTGTTCCAAGCCAACCAGGCCGTTTCGCCCGGGCTTATAAGGATCTTGCCAAACCGTGCGCCTGCCGTTCAGACAATCCTCGATAACTCGCACGGTGCAACTCAAACGGGCGAGCTCTGCCTCCATGACACCAGGCCAGCGCTTATCAAACGCGAATCGTCCACGAGTACCGGGCACGATGCCCCAACTCAACGAATCACCATAAACCAAAATCTGTTTCACGCCCCAATTCCTTTTCTATTTGGCGAAAAAAACGGCCATCACTACCATCGCATTCATAAAGACAAAGCAAATAGTCAGCTATCAGTATGCCATTATCGAGAGAATCGAAAATTTATCAGTGATGAAATCAAGTTCTCATAGAACGATACGATGTCGGATAAATACACAATCGATACGGACAAAGCCGCAGCACACATACTAATTTTTAGAGTAAATATCCAGGATAGGGAACTTATTCTTGCCAAAGCCCACGGCTATTGAAAGATATTCCTTTCCTCCGACCGATTTTCTAAACCCTTTTGGTGCAATCCTTTCACCATTTGCGAAAAGTCCCAACAAATGGTCTTGAGTTAATATCCTCGTACCCGCGGACGTATTTTTTACTGTTATCACTGCCCATCGTTCACCTATGTCATTGCTCATCGGGACATAGTTTATAATTGAGAAATCGCTTTTCTTCGGATATTTATCCATTTCATTTGGAAAATACCAATGCTTATCACCCCAAGGACTCCGATCAATCGATAGATTTTCTCTTTCAGCTGCCGCTACAGAAAATGTCACAAGAAAAATTAACAAATATCCATGCTTAAACAATGCTCTTTATCTCCTTGTAAATCAACATATCCAATGGTGAAAGCACAACTCGATTTACGCTCCGGCTTTGCGAGCACCTTAAGCCTGCGAATCTCGATAGACAAAATCTGTCCCTCGGGCCTATCAAACTACGCAAAGGTCGGTTGCCAGCGTTACGGTATCTAACGACGCAATACAAATGGAAACGGATTGACCACACCCATAGGACTGCATTAACGATTTTAGACCTGCCTCACAAGCAATACCCGACGGATAACGTCGAACTGGAAAAACAATAAGCAAACCCGCACGCACCAATGTTTGGTGTCAGGTGCCTATATACCCTTCTTTAAGCAAGTAGAGGTAGATTTCCTGTGCCGCCTCCATAGGACTTGCGTCGGCGGTGTTGATGGATAGCTCCGCCCGTTCCGGCTCCTCGTAGGGATCGCTGATACCCGTAAATTCAGGAATCAGTCCTTTACGTGCCTTGGCATACAACCCCTTGCGATCACGCGCTTCGCACACCTCGAGCGGTGTTGACACATGAATCTCGATAAAGGCTCCCCGCTCCTCGATCATCTCGCGGACCGCACGCCGTGTCTCCGTGTAAGGCGCTATAGGCGCACAGATGGCAATTCCGCCATTTTTAGTGATTTCACTGGCAACATAGCCGATACGCCGGATATTCAAATCACGGTGTTTTTTCGAAAAACCAAGTTCGCTCGAAAGATTCTGACGAACAATGTCACCGTCCAATAAAGTTGCGGGACGCCGCCCACCCTCGACCAACTTACCGTAGATAATCTTCGCCAACGTCGATTTGCCCGAACCGGAAAGACCCGTAAAGAACAACGTAAAGCCTTGACGGCTACGCGGTGGATAGACACCGCGTAATTCGGAAACCACTTCGGGATAACTGAACCACTCGGGTGGTTCTTCACCGATCGCCAAATCATGCTTCAGCTTGGCATCCGTATACAACTCGGCCGGCTCAAACCCTTGTTGCTTGATGTCGGATATCGCCATAAACCGGTGCTTCGAAGGCACGAAGCGGTGCTCTTCAACATGCACCACCTCGATTCCCAAGCGATCCGCATGCCCATCGATCAGGGCACGATACTCGTCGGCATCGTACTGCGGTGTTTCACCCTCGCCCCTTAGAGGCGGTGCCGCATGCTTGGGCCCAACGATCATGTGTGAGCAGCCGTAATTCTGATGCACGATGGCATGCCACAGGGCCTCGCGCGGCCCGGCCATGCGCATTGCCAGCGGCAGCAGCGAAAACAATGCAAGATTATTCGGAAAATAACGCCGAATCGCCTGATAGCAATGCACTCGTGCGTAATAATGCAGATCACCCGGCTTGGTCATCCCTACGGTTGGATGCAGCAGCACATGTGCTTGCACATCCTTGGCGACCTTCAACGTAATCTCGCGTTGCAGGCGATGTATCGGTTTGCTGGTCTGAAACGCGACCACTCGGCGCCAACCGTTTTTGGCAAATAAATCCCGCATTTCGGCCGGAGAATGCCAAAGCGTCTCGAAATCGTGATGCAACGGCGTCTGTACACCCTCAATCCGTCCACCCACGTAAACCGGATTCATGCTGTCCATCAAATATCGCACGCCGGGGTGTGATCCATCGGTCGTGCCATAGACATTTTGTGCCTCGAGACTCTTATCCGGCCGCCAGACGTCACTGACCGTCAGCACCGCCGGCATGAAACCTTCCTGATCGCGCAACGCGATCTTGTCACCGTCGGAAAGCTTGTCTGCGAGCGCTTCCGGCACATCGAGCACGACAGGCACCGGCCACAACGTGCCGCCCGCCAGGCTTAACGAATTGATAACGGCATCGTAATCCTTCTGGCCCATGAAGCCCGTCAACGGCGTAAAGGCCCCATTCATCAGGAGTTCCAAATCACATAACTGTCGTTGAGACAACGTTAGCGACACGAAGTCGCCGGAAGTCCGTTTCAACAGCTCCGATTGTTCGGCGTCAACCTGCAGGTTGACTAGCTCATCGGAGCCATGTGATCGTAACTTAAATGTCATTTTTGGGCCTTTTTGTATTTGGCGGAGAGGGGTGAACCGTGACCGTTATGCCGGTGGCATAACGCAGCATGGTGAACGACCGCCGAAGGCGGGCCGGACGGTCACCGACCTCGACGACAACGAAAAGCTCGCAAAAGCGGGCTTTTGAAGTTGGCGGAGAGGGAGGGATTACTCGGGGCTATGCCCCTCGCCCTTCGGGCCGCCGCCACTACGTGGCGACGTTCTGCGTCGCGGCTACGCCGCTCCTTGTCGAACCATAAGGGTTCTCATCAAATCCTCCACACCCCTGACAAAACCAAAGGCCCCGCTACGGGGGCCTTTGGTTTTATTGGCGGAGAGGGAGGGATTCGAACCCTCGTTACGCGCAAACGTAAACACGATTTCGAATCGTGCGCTTTCAACCGCTCAGCCACCTCTCCAAACTTTTACATCCGTCAAGCTTCCTTCGGAAGCTCGTAAACACGATTTGATTCGTTCCTACGGAACTCACCCTGCGGGCGCCGCGATACTCGCGGCGTCAACCGCGCCTACCGGCGCGATTTATCGAATCGTGCGCTCAACCACCCTCTCCGTAGCTATCGTTGCCAGCGGCAGCCGCGTATTGTACCTCAAGTGCTGACCACCAAGGTATCCGAATGGCGGTCGCAGTTGATGCGGGTATCGAAATCGACTTCACAGTTTTCCGGGAAATCCTGCGCAACGATCCAGACCTGACTGATGTCGTCGCCAAGATCGGCCAGCGCATGCAGTGCGCGTCGGGTACGTTCCTGATCGAAGAACGCAAAAGGTTCATCGAGAAATGCAAACTGTTTGCCCTTCACAGTCCGGCTCAGCAGTTTCTTGGACAGCGCCAGCCGTAACGCCAGCATGATCTGCCGTTGAGTGCCGCTGGAGATTTCTTCGAGATCCATGAAATCCCGTTTGTCGTTCGAGAATACTCGCACCTTGAGCTCGCTATCGATCTGTAGGTGCTCGTAGCGACCGTCGGTGAACAAGGGCAACATCTTACCAACCAGTTCTTTGACATCGCGATTGAAATGATTGGATGCGTGGGCAATGGCGCCGTCCAGTAGCGCCAATCCGCGTTGCCGATCTTCTATCCGCTCCTGAATATCTTCACGCTTATCCGTCAATCCATTGAGTACTTCCGAAAGATTGAGCGCTTCTTGTAAACGCGACTGCTCTTCGGTGATCTCCTCATCCAAATCGGCAACCTGAGTCTCAAGCCGCTCGGCAACATGGCCAAGCCAACTCAACTCCCGTTCACAGTATTCGCTTGCCATGCGCACCGTGGCTTCGCCCTGGTCGAGCATACGGCGCAGGCTTTCGTACTCGCTGTACTCCGGACGTACCGGCATGTGCTCGACGACCTCTTCATAGACGTCGTCGGTATCTGCCGGCATCACGGTCTCGACTTCATCCTCGGTTTCGTCATCGACGTCTTCTATGCCGATACGCCTCGCCTCACCAAGGACTTCACCAAGCACTTTGGTTTCTTCACGCAGACCGGCGATCCGCCGTTTGAGCCCAGCGACCCTTATCCAAAGCAACAAGAACAAAATACCCAGGCCTGCACCCAAGTAGGCCAACCAAATCGTTTTAGCGTCATCCCACTGTGGTACGTATTGGACCAGGAGTTCACGCGCCATAGCCGCCTGGGGCAAGTTGCTGCCGTAGGTCAGCAAAGCCCAAACACCACCGGATGCCAACGCCAATAAAAAAATCAAAAAGCGCAGGGCCGATGTACGGCCTTTCGCACCCTGGGCTCGGTAAACCTTGGCCGTGTTGTTGGTACAGGTGTCGAGACCGCTGTTAATGGACTCGATCAATTCGTTGATCTGATTGTGCTGTTGTTCGCTCTGATAACGTGCATCTTCGAGCTTTGGCATGTGTCCATCTTGAATGCCCAACGCTTTGACATCCTGATCGACCGTATCCCACTCCGCCTTGATCTCGCCAATCAGTTCTTCACGCTCCGCGATCTCACTGTTTAACGCCCTCGCGACACGCTCGAGAGGTGCAACACCGGCCATGATCTTGACAGCCTGACTGTGCGGATGGGGTGTCGTGATCTCACGCTGAGCCAAATAGAACGACTCGACGAACTCCTCATAGGCAAAACCAAGGACATCGAACAGGACGTCGCCGACCTGCTGGACACCGCGCGCCAGCGGCACCTCGGGTTCTTCTGCCAGCGTCAGCTTGGCACTATGGTTGCCGTCATTATCGAGAAAACGCGACAACACGTAACGCTTGTCTTCGACCGAAAATTCGAGCGTTACCGCGCAATGGTTTTCTCCCCAGCGCACCACCTTGCCGATCTCATCCGGAGAAATCGAAAAGGTGCGTCCGAAGAGTGCGAAACAAACCGTTTCGCCAATGCTGCTCTTACCCGATTCATTTTGACCGCTGATCGCAATCAGGCCCTGTTCCGCGAGATCGATCGACAACTCGCGATACTTGAGCACGTTTTGCGCCCGAATCTTGTTGATGATCATGCGCGGGCCTCGTCTTCGAGCTTGATCAGTCGATCGAGCACCATATTCATCGCTTTGCGATAGCGCGCCTCGTCAAACACCTCACCGGAATTCAACCTCCGCTCGAACTCCGCTTCACAGTAGGCGGAAAACTCTTGCGACGGCTTGTTCACCCCGGGCTGCCGATCGGCTCCGGGCCCTTCGTTGGCGGCCATGACCCTCTCCAGATACACAGACAAAAAGCAGAACCGCAAGTATACGGACTTGACGTGATTTCTCTAGCCACCAAAGTACCCAAGCGATTCATTTTCCAACAAAAACGGCGACGAAATTATTGCCGTTACCGGCGCTACTGGCTGACGATGCGAAAGTACGCGGTCTGAGCCGGCACATCGACTTCGGTCACGGCGAGCTGCAGCGTTTTTCCCAGTTCGATCGCGGGTGTCAGTCGGATACGGGTTTCCAGTGCCAAAGAGACGATGATCACTACGGCCTTGCGCTCTTCCAGGGCGACAACCACCGCCTCTCCCTGCCAACCGGGATGACGATCAAGATAGACGAGTTTCCAATGCAGATTCGACAGACGCTCGGCCTTGCGTACCAAAGCACCGGCGGTGTCCAGCGCGGCGGTTCGAGCCATTATCTCATCCAACGGCAGCCGTTCTTTTCCGCCGACGAAGGCACGCAACTGCTGGTGCACCACCAGATCGGCATAACGTCGCAAGGGACTGGTCGCACGAGCATAGATATCCAAACCAAGACCAAAATGCGGCTCGGGGTTCAGCGATACCCGACTCGGTTTGAACAAACGCCGATAGGCATACATCTCGACCACATCACCGGGCTGATGAACTTTCTCCGGCGGCGGTTGCAAGGCGTAGGGGATGGCGATGCCATTTGCTTGGGCAAAGCGTGCCGCGGCCTCTCCCGCCATCAACATCGCGTCGGTGACCATGTCACGACTTGCAAGTTTCGGCAATGATCGGATGACCACGTCGCCATCAACCACACGTACCGATACCTCGGGCAAATCGATCCGAGCGGCACCCCGCGCGGTACGCCTTGCCCGGTAAGCGTCGGTAATCCGTGCGATCGCGCCAAACTCGGACTCTCCCATACGACCACCGATCTCGTCGTACGTCGCGCGCTTGACCTTGACCCATGAACACACAAGCTCAACGTCGACAACACGCTCACCATCAAACCCGAAGCCGAAAGACAAGGCCGGTGACCGTTCGGCCAGCCCCAGACCCAACCGTTCCGTCACTACCGGTGGCAACATGGTATGGATCTTTTCGGGCAGATAGAGATTGGCCGACCTTTCGCGTGCCGCCAGATCCATATGGCTGCCGGGACGCACGAGTGCGGCCACATCGGCAACATGCACCCACAAGCGATCGCCATCGATACTGATCGCGTCGTCGGGATCCTGATTGCCGGCATCGTCGATCGCCCAGGCTGATAAATGTGTCAGATCCGTACGTGCTTCGTCTGGAAGATCCGGCACACCGATCTCGACGGCTTCCAACACGGCACCAACGCGACGCGGCCAGGGGTTTTCGTGCGGCGCCCAGTAAGCACAACGCACCAGAAAACGGTGCGCCGTTTCAGGGGTTTCGGCCACATCGAAACGTGCCAGGATACGGCTGTGGGCCGCCTGTCCCAACGCCACGCGCTCGACCTCGGCAAGTCGCTTACGGTCCTCATCGACAAGGCTTGCGTTTTGAACTCGTTCGAGAAAGGCCGCCCATTCGCGCTCCGCCTGCCGCTTCTCTTCGCGCGATGCGCGTTCCAAAGCCAATTCCTGTTCGCTGCGTCGTCGGATCAAGTCCCCGTCGACGGTGAAGTACAGGCCATCCTGCAATAACTCCCAGGCACCCCAGGCACTCGCCGGGGAATACTCGCCATACAATAGTTCGGCCAGGTCGGACAACGGCACGGCCTCGTCTTCAAGTAATTCCCAAGCCTCTTCGGTCGCGGGTTCTCCGGCGTTCAATTGATCCAGGCTCCGCACAGGCCCCGGGTGCAACACCCGTATATCTTTGTCACGCACGCGCTTCGACTTGCCGCCGGCCAATTGGATTTCGATCTTGTCCGATACTTCGCTGACGATGGCCGGATGGATTTTGTACAGCACCAGGCTGTGAGGACGGGGTAAATCGGAGGGCACAAAAAATCCCGGAGTTGAAAGACGATTAATTCGGACGACGGATTGTTTATGATACCGCCATTAGCCCGCCGACTTGGCGACCGATTGCAATGAGCACGACAAATACCATGAACGATTGGCAGGAACTCGTCACCCCCGCATCGCCATTGGCGATTGAATTTCCCGAATGCGCCCTCAATGACTTGGGCCATTTCGGCCTGATACGTATCGGCGGGGCCGATGCCCGTACCTTTCTGCAAGGTCAGCTGACCAACGACACCAAGCAAATCAGCGCCGACACCGCACAGCTCAGCAGCTATTGCAGCCCCAAAGGCCGAATGTTGGGCAGTTTCTGGATTTTTCAGCGCGGCGACGATTTGTATCTTCAGTTGCCACGTGAACGACTCGATGCCATTGCCAAACGCCTGCGTATGTTCGTACTGAGCGCTCAGGTCACGATCGATGACGTCAGCGACGCATTCGTACGTTTCGGTATCTCGGGTACTTGTGCGGCCTCGCTGCTGCCGTTCGCACCGACCGAGCCCAAGGCGATGGAAACGCGTGATGACGTCACCATCGTCCACCTACCGGGAGATCGCCCGCGTTTCGAGGTGATCGGCAGCCCGGAAAAACTCGCACCACTCTGGTCGGCCTGCGCCGAACAAGCCACCCAGGTAGGGCCCGCCTTCTGGTCGCTGATGGACATTCGTGCCGGCATACCCAATGTGTTCGAGGACACGGTCGAGGCCTTCGTACCCCAGATGGCGAACCTGCAACTGATCGGGGGTATCAGCTTTACGAAAGGCTGCTATACCGGGCAGGAAGTGGTCGCGCGTATGCAGTATCTGGGCAAGCTGAAACGTCGTATGTATCGCGCCCGTATCGGCGGCGATATACCGCCTGAGCCCGGTGTCGAGATTTACTCGGCCAGCAGTGATTCCGGCCAGGGCGCCGGTCGAGTGGTCGATGCCGCACCCTCACCCGATGGTGGCAACGAGGCGCTGGTGGTAATGCAGATCAGTAGCGCCGAGGCCGCCGACGTACATCTCATCGACGCCGACGGCCCCAAGCTTGAATTACTGGCACTGCCTTACGAGTTCGAGACTCAAGAAACCTGATTAACGGAACCGTTTCAAGCTACCCGGACTCTCACCCGGATCAGTTTAAAACTTTGACGGGACACGTAGCCCTATTTTGACGCGACTTCCTCTTTCTCCCTGGGCCTGCTTGGGTATTCGTGTGCGATGCCCTTATGGCAATCGATACAGGTCTCACCTTTTTCCTGCGCCCTGATGTGTTTCTTACGCGCCGAACGATCTTGCTCGGTCGTATCCATAGTTTCGAAACTGTGGCAGTTGCGGCATTCCCGTGAGTCGGTCGCCTTCATCTGATCCCATACCCGATTGGCCAGTACCCACCGCTTGGCCTCGAACTTTTCGGGCGTATCGATAGTCCCCAAGGCCTTGTGGTAGAGCTCACGGGTTGCCTGAACCTTACGCACGACTTTATGCACCCATTGACGCGGCACATGACAGTCGGCGCAAGTGGCCTGCACGCCGGAAGGATTGCTGTAGTGCATGGTCTCCTGGTACTCCTTGTACACCGTGTCGCGCATTTCGTGACAGCTGATGCAGAAAGCCGTGGTATTCGATGCCACCATCGCGGTATTGAACCCACCCCAAAAGACGATACCGGCTACCACGCCGAGAACAAGAACAACTATGGGTGATCGCCGGCGCAAAAAAGCACCAAAACGACCGAACAAGGACCGACGCCCGTCCGCCATTCGTTTCCTCCTAGAACGCCTCATGCATTCTTTGGTGACAATCGTGCTAAGCACAACGAGCGGGCACACATCATCGCGGCCGCCGTTCATCCGGCTACGTATTTGTTACTTCTATTACTACTCCAACGCCGGATAGACTGTCATGTTGCGAGATTACGCCGGGCTATATCTTGATTGAGATCAAATCATAGCCCTATAACACGACATTATTCGCGACGTTACCCGGTCTTATCGTTAGCCGGGAGGCCGGACAGCCCTTCTATTTATGTCTCCGGGCGCATGTGTGGGAACAAAAGCACGTCTCGAATGGACGCTGAATCGGTGAACAGCATGACGAGGCGATCGATGCCGATACCCTCACCGGCGGTCGGCGGCAGACCGTGTTCCAGTGCACGCACGTAGTCGGCATCGAAATGCATGGCTTCATCGTCACCGGCCTCTTTTTCCTCGACCTGACGACGAAAGCGCTCAGCCTGGTCTTCCGGATCGTTCAGCTCGGAAAAACCATTGGCGATCTCCCGACCACCGACAAAGAACTCGAAGCGGTCTGTGACACTCGGGTCTTCGTCGTTCGCCCGCGCCAAGGGTGACACCTCGGTTGGATAGGCGGTGATGAAAGTCGGGTCTTTGAGTCGATGTTCAACCGTCTTCTCGAAAATCTCGATCTGTATTTTACCCAATCCGTAGGTCGGCTTGACCTCGATACCCAGGCGCTCGGCATGCTTGCTCGCCCGTGCCCGGTCATCGAGATCTCCCGCGGCGATCTCCGGATTGAAATGCAGGATCGATTCCTTGACCGTCATACGAACGAAAGGCTTGCCGAAATCGTACGTCTCACCTTGATAGACCACCTCGGCGCTGCCCAACAAATCCACCGCGATACCACGTAACAGCGCTTCGGTGCGATCCATCAAATGCCGATAATCCACGAAAGCCTCGTAGAACTCGATCATGGTGAACTCGGGATTGTGGCGCGTCGATAGGCCCTCGTTACGGAAATTGCGATTGATCTCGAACACTCGCTCGAAGCCACCGACCACTAAACGTTTCAGATAGAGTTCCGGCGCGATACGCAAGTACAGCGCCATATCGAGCGCATTGTGATGCGTGACGAAGGGCCGCGCGGTCGCGCCGCCCGGGATCACCTGCATCATCGGCGTTTCGACCTCGAGAAAACCTGCATCGACGAAGTAGCGACGAATGTAGTCGATAATGCGCGAACGCCTGACAAAGGTCTCTCGCGCCGCCTGGTTGACGATCAAGTCGACATAGCGCTGACGATACCGCTGCTCTTGATCGGCGAGACCGTGCCATTTTTCCGGTAAGGGCCTTAGCGACTTGGTCAATAACGCAGCATCGTCGAGATACACGTACAGATCGCCCTTACCTGACTTATGTATCGGCCCCTCGCCACCGACGATATCGCCGATATCCCAACTCTTGATTTGCTTGGCCAACGCCTCCGGCAAGGTCTTTTTATCGACATAAAACTGGATACGCCCCGACATGTCCTGGATGACGATGAATGGACCGCGTCGGGCCATGACACGCCCCGCCACACGCGCGCGTTGCGCGAGCTGCTCGAGTTCCTCTTTCGATTTATCGCCTAAGCGATCCTGCAATTCAGCCGCCAGAACATCACGGCGGAAGTGATTGGGAAAAGCGACCCCGTTCTCCCGAATCATCGCCAGTTTCTCGCGACGTTGGGCGATGAGTCGGTTTTCGTCTTGCTGCTGCTCGGTCATCGGTCGTAAATCTATCTCTGTGTGTCTTGATACCGCGTACGGCCCCGGTTACAAACCCTGCTTCAGGCTGGCCTCGATAAACAAATCGAGACCACCGTCGAGTACCGCCTGGGTATTGCCGGTCTCAACGTTGGTGCGCAAATCCTTTATCCGCGACTGATCGAGTACATAAGAGCGAATCTGGCTGCCCCAGCCGATATCGGATTTGCTGTCTTCCAGGGCCTGTTGGCTCTCGTTGCGTTTTTGTATTTCCAACTCGTACAACTTGGCCTTGAGCTGTTTCATCGCCTGGTCTTTGTTCTTGTGTTGCGAACGGTCGTTCTGACATTGGGTTACGACACCGGTCGGCAAGTGAGTGATACGCACGGCCGACTCGGTTCGGTTAACGTGCTGGCCGCCGGCACCCGACGCACGGTAGACGTCGATTCGCAAATCCGCCGGATTGATCTCTATTTCGAAGGAATCATCGATCTCCGGCGACACGAACACGGAGCTGAACGAAGTATGGCGACGGTTGCCGGAATCAAAAGGTGATTTACGTACCAGACGATGGACCCCGGTCTCGGTCCGCAACCAACCGAAGGCATATTCGCCCTCGAAGCGGATGGTCGCCGATTTGATACCGGCGACCTCGCCCGGCGAGGCCTCCATCAATTCAGTCTTGAAGTCGTGCTGCTCGCCCCAGCGCAGATACATGCGCAAGAGCATCTCGGCCCAATCCTGTGCCTCGGTGCCCCCGGAGCCGGCCTGGATATCGAGAAAGGCATTGTTGGCATCGGCCTCACCGGAAAACATACGGCGAAACTCCAACTCGGCAACCCGGTTCTCGTAGTCATTCACGTCGGCGACAATCGCATCGACCGTGTCGGCATCGCCCTCTTCGACCGCCATGGCGAGCAAATCTGCACCATCGGTCAAACCGGACTGTAATTCATCGATCGTCACAACGACGCCTTCCAGGCCCGCACGTTCCTTGCCCAATGTCTGGGCACGCCCCTGATCATTCCATGTCTCGGGATCTTCGAGTTCGCGCAATACCTCGGTCAGGCGTTCCTGCTTGCCTTCATAGTCAAAGATACCCCCTCAGAGACGCGACACGCCCCCTCAGATCGGCGATTTTATTGGTGATGGGATTGATGTCCTGCATACCGAAGCCCCGAATGGAAAGCCGGTCAGTTTAACGTAATCCCCCCAGGGCCTGGTAACACAATCTGAAGTATTGCTGCCGGCGGTCCTTTTTTCGGCTGACAAGGCAGAAGGAGAGACGTTTAGTGCCCTAATAGGAACGACCGATAACGCCGTCAGGCGGAAAAAGAGCCCGGGCCATGAGGGTTGTGTTGACAGGCCTTAGATGCGCCAAATGGTCCGTTACTCAGTCGGCGGATGGAAACAGTCCAACAAAAGGCAAACCTTCACGCGGCTTGGCCATCATATCGGCGACCTCGTCACGCCAGGCAAGGTAATGCGCCGTCTCTTTGTGAGCCCGCGCATCCGCCTCACTGACATACGCCTCGTAAAGCACGAAATGGGTCGGGTCATCGGCATCCTGCAAAACATCGAAACGCCGGTTGCCGGGCTCCGCAATGGAACCCACGTGATTGCGCCGGCAGGCATCGATAAAGGTACCGGTGTTTTCAGGCTTGATATTCACATGGACCAGAGTGACATGCATGGGTTCAGCTCCTCTCGGCTGGTGATGTCGTCGTTTCCTCGGCATGCTGGCCGATCCAGGCCGACAGCAACATCGTTAAGATCACACTCGCAGCAAAGGCATAAATCCCTTCCTCGACCCGAGCCTCGGCTAGCGAACCCAGTTTGACCGAGACCACCAGCAAGGCCACCACGAAGACATCCAACATCGACCATTTGCTATAGGTCGCCAACCAGCGCAAGTGCCGGCGGTGGCGCTCGCCCTTCGACGGATCGAAATTCCAGACCAGCAGCAGCAACAGGTTCTTCAATACCGGGAAAACCACGCTGAAGACCCCGACCAAGGCAAACAGTCCCCATTCCGCCTCTTGTGCGAGTTGCTGCAGCGCCGACAGCAGGCTCACGGTGTTACTGAAGAAATAGAACTTCTCCAATGTCAGGATCGGGGCCTGCAGTCCGTAGAACAACAAACCCAGGGCCACCAGCAACAACAGATTGACCAGCATTCCGCGAGCCGGGTGCAGGAATGCATAACTGTTGCTGAAGGCCATACGGAAAACGCATCTGCCAAGAAAACGAACGACAGCTTAAACGAGCGCCGCAATGATGTCGCGCCGACGCCAGGCAAAGTACACTTACTGCAACCGGGTAATTGTTTACCGAAACCAACCCTCACCATAGGGAGGCAACGTGAACGACGCGACCGATCAAATCAGACTGTACAGCTACTGGCGTTCGTCCGCGGCCTACCGCGTGCGCCTCGTGCTCGAACTGAAGGGCCTGAGCTACGACTACCGCGCGGTTGACCTGTTCAGCGAGCAGCCCGAAAACTGGCAACCCGAGTATCTCGCCGTGAACCCGCAGGGTCTGGTGCCGACACTCGAACATGCAGGTTTCAGGATGACCCAATCGCTGGCGATCATCGACTATCTGGAAACACGCTATCCGCAACCGCAGATCATACCAACGGAACCGCATCAACGCGCCAGGGCCCTGTCGTTGGCCCAGATCATCGCCTGTGACGTACATCCGTTGCAAAACCCGATGGTGTGCGAACACCTACGCGACGCATACAACGCAACCTCGGTACAACTCGACCGTTGGCGCTGCTATTGGATCGCGCGCGGACTCGCGGCCTATGAACAACACCTGTCCGGCAGCAGGCAGGCCGCCTTCTCGATCGGTGACACTCCGGGCGTGGCGGACGTCTACCTGATTCCGCAGCTTTTCAACGCGCGTCTCTACGGCTGTGCGCTCGACAGCTACCCCTTGGTCACCGCCATTGAATCACGCTGTCTAGCGCTCGAGACCTTCCAGCGTGCGGCCCCCGAGGTACAGCCGGATGCACCATGACCCGGTAGCCAAACGGTAGACGGAATCGAAACCGGCAATGAGAACTTATCGAACGCCGTCAGGCGTCCACTCGATCCACCAACCGTCCGTCCCCTCAGCCGCTGCGAATGGTTCGCAGACACAGCAGTTAGCGATCGCGGCGGGTCGATCGTCGATATAGACGATCGGATGGATCTCGCGTTGCCACGGCGGGATGGCAAAATCCTGAGCGATCTTCTTGAAGCTGCGACCGCCCGAACGCCCTGCAGGCTGGCATCGCAGACCATCACGACGATATCCGACCTGCACCCGGCCATTCGCCCAACGGCCGACATCGATACCGCCCGGCCTGGACACTCGACGAATCGTGCCCAGGCCCGGCTCCAAGCGTATTTCCTCGCCGACCCAGTCGTGCCGGGTCGGCGCGGCATGGGCGGTTTCGCGCAACAACCAGGCCTCACCGCGAAAACGCCGCAGTTCACATCCGGCCCAGGCAACGCGAAGGTCGCGGTCGACATTCGCATCGGTCAACTGCCGGACAGCCTCATCCAGGCGGCGACCGGGCAATGGAGCCGCGCCCCGACGACTCAACCATTCGCGTAAAACCAGATGCCGCCGCGACGAATCCAGTAGCGCCAATGCATCGATCCGCAGCCGTTCGCCGCCAGCCGTCTCAACGACTGCCAGATCGCTCGCCGTCCGCTCGCGCACCGCATATGCCGCATCCGCGCAGTGTCCGGCACTACGCGCAATTGCCTCTCGTGCACCTGGCCAACGCCGGGAAAGCGCCGGCATGATCCGATGGCGCAAGAAATTACGATCGGCATGGAGCTGCGCGTTGCTCGGATCATCGATCCAGGTGAGCGCATTGGCCAATGCCCAGTCCCGGATCGCCGCACGCCGAACATCGAGTAACGGACGCGCATGCCAGCCATCGGCCCACGGCCGCCAACGCGGCATTGCCGCCAGCCCATCGACGCCGGCACCCCGTAACAGTTGTAGCAGCAAGGTCTCGGCCTGGTCATCGAGATGATGGGCCGTCAACAACATGGCACCGCTGCCCATGCGCTCGGCAATGGCCGCATAGCGGGCGACACGGGCAACCGCCTCAGGGCTTTCCCCTCGGCCCGCGACAGCATCGACCTTTAGACTTACCAAGGACAAGCCGAGATCTTCACAGACGCATCCGCAATGTGAACGCCAGGCCGCCGAATCGGGATGCAGACCATGATCGACATGGATCGCGCCCAGGGGCGCCGCCAGCCGCGCCTGGGCTTGAGCCAGGAGATGCAGCAGTACCGTGGAATCCAGGCCACCGCTGAAGCCCACCCAATACCGGACCGGTCGGGGAAACTCGGATGCCAAGGCCTCGAGCAGTAGATCGGACGACAGCGCCCGACTGCCGGATTCAGCGTGAGACGACACCGTAGGACATCAGCCGTTCGTAGCGTGCCTCGAGCAAACGGTCCAGGCTGGTCTCGCGCAGTGCATCGAGCGCACCGATCAGCGCGGTCTTGAGGTTACGGGCCACGGCGTCGGGGTCACGATGACCGCCACCCAGCGGTTCCGGAACGATCTCGTCGATCAGCTTGTGATCTTTCAGATGCGTGGAGGTTACCCCCATTGCTTCGGCGGCCAGTGGCGCCTTCTCGGCATCCTTCCATAGGATGGATGCGCAACCCTCGGGCGAGATGACCGAATAGGTACTGTATTGCAACATCAACAGGCGATCGGCGACACCGATCGCCAACGCCCCGCCGGAACCACCCTCGCCGATCACCGTGGCGACGATCGGGGTCTTCAGGCCGGCCATTTCAAATAAATTGCGGGCGATGGCCTCGCTCTGTCCGCGTTCTTCGGCACCGACGCCTGGATACGCCCCGGGGGTATCGATAAAGGTGACGATCGGCACTTTGAAACGCTCGGCGAGTCGCATCAGGCGCAAGGCCTTACGATAGCCCTCTGGCCGCGGCATGCCGAAGTTGCGCTCAATCTTCTCCTTCGTATCACGACCTTTCTGATGGCCGATCAACATCACTGCGCGACCGTCGATCCGGCCTAACCCGGCGACAACGGCATGGTCGTCGGCATAGGCACGGTCACCGTGCAACTCCTCGAAATCGTCTACGATTCGGGCAACATAGTCGAGCGTATATGGACGCAGCGGATGACGCGCGAGCTGCGCGATCTGCCACGGCGTGAGACTGGAGAATATCGACTCGGTAAGCGAACGGCTCTTGCCTTCGAGACGCTCGATCTCTTCCTGGATATTGATTTCGTTGTCGTTGCCGACAAGGCGCAGTTCCTCGATTTTTGCCTGCAGCTCCGCAATCGGCTGCTCGAACTCGAGAAAATCAAGATTCATCGTTATTGTCAGTCCAGGCAGTAGTTAACCGCTAATCATAACGCATTGTGCCGCCCGATTATCGGCTGTATCCGTCTTTGGGAAAGGGCAGGCATCACAACCGACGATCATGTACGAACAGTCGGCGTGTGTTTCAACCGGATTGGGCAAACTCGGCCGCTCGAGCGTCAGCCTCGGGATTAGCGGGTCCGAATCGCAGATTGATCGCCCCCGGGCCCAGCAAACGCTGAATCTGACGCAGGAAAACATCACTCGGCCGTACCTGCCAGGCATCGCCAAGCCTCAACAACACTTCGGCATCCAAACGTCGATAACGGACGCAAACCGCGCACCCCTTGCCCACCGCCGGCGTCATAACGGTCTGCAGTTGGGCAATGGCATCGATGGTCGTCAAACCTTTCTGCCGTAACCAAGTCTCGTGCACGGTAACCTCGAGGAGCCTTGCCCGTGCCAGACGCACATCCTCCAAAGCGGTAACCCGGTCGGCACGAATACTCAAACCACCCCGGTATTCGTCGTGGACCAACGTACCCTCGACCACCAGAACCCGGTCGGTTGCGATCTGGTCACGGTATTGCTCATAGGTCTCGCTGAACAACGCGGCCTCGATCCGCCCACTCTTGTCGTCCAGCGATACCGAGGCCATGGTCCCGCGTTGGGTATTGCGCCGATTCACCGCAACCACCATGCCGGCCACGGTAACTTTCTTGCCGCCGCGGCGCCCTCTTGTCTCGCGCACATCGTCGAGGCTGAGACGGACGATGCGACTGCTGACGAGCGATTTGAGTTCCGCCTCGTAAAAGTCGATCGGATGGCCGGTCAGGAACAGACCCAAGGTCTCTTTCTCACCGGCCAAACGCTGTTCATCGTCCCATTCCTCAACACCGTCCGGCACAACTCCCGGTGCGGGCGCCGCCGGTTCGGGCTCGGACATGCCGAACAGATCGTTTTGTCCCGCTGCCTGCATCGCTGCATGTTGCTCGGCCATCTTCAGCGCCAGCGGGAGCTGGATCATCAGGGTTGCACGATTGGTGCCGAGGTGATCCAAAGCGCCGGCACGAATCAGGGATTCCAGTACCCGGCGATTGGCCTTTTTGAGATCGATCCGGCGACAGAAATCGAACAAATCCGCAAAACGTCCATCCCTGCTGCGCGATTCGACAATACCCTCGATCGCGCCCTCGCCGACACCCTTGATCGCGCCCAGACCGTAGACCACGGTGTCGTCACCGTCGATGGTGAACATATAGCTGGAACGATTGACGTCCGGCGGTTCGACCTTGAGTTTCATCGCCCGACACTCCTCGATGAAAGTCACGACCTTGTCGGTGTTGTCCATGTCTGACGACAACACCGCAGCCATGAAGGCTGCCGAATAATGCGCCTTGAGCCACAGTGTCTGATACGAGACCAACGCATAGGCCGCCGAGTGCGACTTGTTGAAACCATAGCCGGCGAACTTTTCCATCAGGTCGAAAATGTAGGTCGCGGTATCTTCTTCGACGCCGCGCGCAACAGCGCCCGTACGGAAGATCTCGCCCTGCTTCGCCATTTCCTCGGGTTTTTTCTTACCCATCGCTCGACGCAGCAGATCGGCACCGCCGAGGGTATAGCCCGCCAGCACCTGGGCGATCTGCATGACCTGCTCCTGGTACAGGATGACACCGTAGGTCGATGCCAGGATGGGTTCGAGATCCGGATGTGGGTAGGCGACCTCCTGGATACCGTGTTTACGGGCAATGAAGTCGTCGACCATGCCGGACTGCAAAGGCCCCGGTCGGAACAACGCAACCAATGCGGTGATATCGTCGAAACAATCCGGTTGCAGCTTACTGATCAGTTGCTTCATGCCCGTCGATTCGAGCTGGAACACGGCCGTGGTCTCGGCGCTCTTGAGCAGTGTGAAGGCTGCCGGGTCGTCGACCGGGATGGCCGAGATATCGATCGCAGCCTCGCCCTGTGCTTCACGCTCGGCATTAATGGTCTTCAGCGCCCAATCGATGATGGTGAGGGTACGCAGACCGAGGAAGTCGAACTTGACCAGGCCAACCGCCTCGACGTCGTCCTTATCGTATTGGGTGACAAGATTGCTGCCGTCGGATTCACAATACAGTGGACTGAAATCGGTCAGCTGACCGGGCGCGATCACCACGCCACCGGCGTGTTTGCCGGCATTACGCGCCAAGCCTTCGAGCCGCTTGGCCATATCGATCAGCTGGGTGACCTCTTCGTCTTGCGCATAGGCGTGCTTGAGGTCCTCGCTTTCGTTAAGCGCCTTGTCCAGCGTCATACCGAGTTCGAAGGGCACCATCTTGGCGACCCTGTCGGTGAAGCCGTAAGGATGGCCCAGCACCCGCCCGACGTCGCGCACGACCGCCTTGGCAGCCATGGAACCGTAGGTAATGATCTGCGACACCGCATCACGACCATATTTGCGTGCGACATAGTCGATTACACTGTCTCGCTTGTCCATACAGAAATCGACATCGAAATCCGGCATGGAGACCCGTTCGGGATTGAGGAAACGCTCGAACAGCAAATCGTGCTCGAGCGGATCGAGATCGGTGATCTTGAGCGCATAGGCCACCAGGGAACCGGCCCCCGAACCACGCCCGGGACCGACCGGCACGTCATTGTCCTTGGCCCATTGGATGAAATCGGCAACGATAAGGAAGTAACCCGGGAAACCCATCGAAATGATGACATCGAGCTCGACCGCGAGTCGGTCATCATAGGGTTTTCGCCGCTCCGCACAGTCCTCGGCTTTCGTGTCCAGGATACGCTGCAAGCGCCAATCGAGACCTTTTTGCGATTGCACGCGAAAGTACTCGTCCATGGTCATACCGTCCGGAATCGGGAAGTCCGGCAGAAAACTCTTACCGAGCACGATTTCGAGATTGCAGCGCTTGGCGATCTCAACACTGTTTTCCAGCGCCTCCGGCAGATCGGCAAACAACTCGGCCATCTCCTGCGGGGAACGCAGGTATTGCTGGTCGGAAAAACGCTTCACCCTACGCGGATCGTCCAATGTGCGCCCTTCATGGATACAGACCCGTACCTCGTGTGCGGAGAACTCGTCAGCACTTAAAAAACAGGCACCATTGGTCGCAACCACCGGCACCCTGTTCGCCGCGGCAAGTGCGACGCTCGCATGTAGACAGTCTTCTTCATTCTCGCGGCCGGTACGAACCAGCTGAAGGTAGTAACGATCGCCGAAGATTTCGCGCCAATGTTCGAGCCGCTGCGTCGCCAACGCCCGGTTCGCCGTCAGTAATGCGCGACCGACATCGCCCTCGTGTCCACCGGACAACGCGATCAGTCCTTCGGTGCTTGCGTTGGTGAACCAATTCGGGTCCATCATCGCCTGCCCGAGATGTTGACCCTCGCGATAACTGCGCGAGACCAGCACGGTCAGATTGCGGTAACCCACATCGTTTTGCACCAACAACACCAGCCGGTTGGGATTGTTGACGTCCTCGGGATTTCGCAGCCAGGCATCGACGCCCACAATCGGCTTCACACCGGCGGCCATCGCCGCCTTGAAGAAACGGACCAGCGCAAACATATTGGATTGATCAGTCAGCGCAACCGCCGGCATGCCCAAATCGGCGACCCGTTGCACCAAGGGTTTGACCCTTGCGACACCATCCACCAGCGAGTATTCGGAATGCACGTGTAGGTGGACGAAATCGGCCGACATCAATTTGCCTGGGATCACTCGAACAAGGGGAGATTGAACAAAGAATAACCCGCCGCCCGATGCATCGCTAGCGCCGGTTTCCGCGCTTGATGAATCATGCTGTGGATGCCGGATCGTTGGCGGCGATATTTAATTAATTAAGTTAACTTAATATCTTATATATTTGTTTTAATTAATTATTATCAATAATTCTCTTGACTGGCCCAAAAGAACGCCGATGCAATGGGGTCACACCCAATTCACGCAGCGTCAGCATATGCTGACGGGTCGGATAGCCTTTGTGGCGGGCCAGCCCATAACCTGGATAAGCCTCGTCCAAAGCGACCATTTCGCGATCCCGACTGACCTTGGCAACGATCGACGCAGCCGAAATACAGGGCTCCGAGGCGTCACCACCGACGATCGCCCGTGAGCGACAATCCAACTCCGGTGTTCGATTGCCATCGACCAAGGCTTCGTTGGGCCTGATCGCCAGACCTTCGACAGCGCGACGCATCGCCAGCAGACTCGCATGAAGAATATTGAGCATATCAATCTCTTCAACGTCGGCCCGCCCAAGTGACCAGGCCAGGGATTGTTCGCAGATTTGCCCGAACAACTGTTCGCGCCGCCTCTCGGTTAGCTTTTTGGAGTCGGCCAAACCGTCAATCGGCTTTGTCGGATCGAGAATCACCGCAGCAGCAACCACAGGACCGGCCAGCGGACCACGCCCGACCTCGTCGACACCGCACACCAACCACTCAGACAAGGCCGCGTGCCCGTAGAAGTTCGACCACCGCATTCGCGGCTTGGCGATTGGTATCCGTTCGCAAGGTCTTGTGGATTTCGCGATAACGTGTGGCGATGCGCTGACGAATATCCGTATCCTCAAAAAACCTCAACAAAGCCGGGACTAGGTTTTTGGGTTCACATTCAGCCTGGATGAACTCCGGCGCCAAGCGTTCATCCGCGAGCAGATTGGCCATCGCAACATGCTCGATCTTCACCAGTTTAAGAAACCGCGCAATCGCGTAGGTCGCCGCGTTCAATTTGTAGCCGACGACCATCGGTCGCTTGCTCAGCAAAGTCTCCAGCGTGGCCGTCCCGGACGCCGTCAGGACCACATCGGCTGCCGCCAACGCCAAACGACTGGTGCCGATGGAAATCGCGATATCCAGTTCCGGGCAGCATTGTTCTTTTTCAGCAAGCAGAAGGTCGCGGGTTTTTTCGTTGACCAAAGGCACCACGATCCTGAGATCGGGTAGCCGGTGTTGCAACGCTACCGCTGTTCGCAAAAAGGGGCGCGTCAATCGCCCGACCTCGCCACTGCGGCTACCGGGCAATACCGCCAACACGCTGGATTTTTCTTCGAGACCGAGTTCGGCACGCGCGGCCATACGATCCGGTTCGAGCGACATCTCGCAAGCCAAAGGATGTCCAACATAATGCGCGGGCACGCCATGGCGTTCGAGAAACACCGTTTCAAAAGGAAATATCGTGAGCAATAGATCGACCGCGCGGCGAATGGCACGCACTCGACCTGTACGCCAAGCCCATACGGTAGGGCTCACATAATGCACCGTAGGCACGCCTGAGGCACGCAACTTACGTTCCAGCGTGAGATTGAAGTCAGGTGCGTCGACACCGATGAACACCGCCGGCGGTGTATCACGCCAACGTTCCAATAGTGTTGAACGCAACCGCAACAGACGTGGCAGATGATGCAGAACCTCGAACAGGCCCATGACCGACAAGCTGTCCATTGCCTCCCATTCGTCGATCCCCACCTGACGCATTTTCGGTCCGGCGACACCTTCAAAGCGTACTTCGGGCAAACGCTCGCGCAGGGCCTTCATCAGACCGGCAGCGAGTAGATCGCCCGAGGGTTCGGCAACAACGATGGCAATGCGCATTAAACTCGGTTGCGCAGCACGCTTAGCGTACGATGCTGCGCTCGCTCGCAGCGAGGAAATCCGCCATCACGCGCAGTTCTTCATTGTCCGCGCCCATTTCGATGATCTGCCGGCGCGCCTCAGCGAGCGGAAGGCCCGACATGTAGAGCGTTTTATAGGCCTGCTTGATATTGACGATCTGTTCCCCGCTAAACTGCCGCCGACGTAAACCTTCGCTGTTGATACCGTGTGGCTTCGCCGGATGCCCGCCCAGCATGACGTAAGGCGGCACATCCTTGCCGATCACGCTTCCCATCGCGGTAAAACAGTGCTGCCCTATCCGGCAGAACTGGTGAACAACGCTGAAACCGCCAAGGATGGCCCAATCATCAACATGCACATGCCCGCCGAGCGAGGCCGCATTCGCCATGATGGTATGGTTGCCTATGTGGCAATCGTGCGCGACATGAGTGTACGCCATCAGCAAATTGTCGTTACCGACAGCGGTCAGAGCCCCGTCCTGCACGGTGCCCCGGTGTAAGGTGGCAAACTCTCGGATTTGGTTGCGGTCACCAATCTCGAGAAAAGTCCGCTCACCCGCATACTTTTTGTCCTGTGGATCTTCACCCACCGAGGCGAACTGAAAAATGCGGTTATCACGTCCGATACGGCAAGGACCGCGAATCACTACATGCGGTCCGATCTCGGTACCCTTGCCAATCTCGACCTCGGCACCGATAACCGCAAAAGGCCCGACAGTCACCCCTTCGTCGAGTCGCGCGGCCGGATCGATGACCGCCCGTGCATCGATCACGATCAGAGGTCCCGTGCCGTACACATAATCTCTGCCGATGCCACGACACTTCCGTCGACCTTGGCCTCAGCGGAGAACACCCAGATCTCCCTGCGTCGTTTGATCACCTCGACTTCGAACACCAACTGATCACCGGGCACTACGGGGCGTTTGAATCGCGCCTTGTCGACCCCGACCAGATAGTAAATCGCCTCTTTCGGCACATCCGCACTCTCCATGGCCAGCAGACCGGTCGCCTGCGCCATGGCTTCGATCAAGAGCACCCCGGGCATTACCGGTTTGCTGGGGAAGTGACCCTGAAAAAAAGGCTCATTGATGCTGACATTTTTAATCGCACGCAGACGCTTGCCCGGCTCACTGTCGATTACCCGATCAACCAGCAGAAACGGGTAGCGATGTGGCAACAGGCTTTGAATTTCTTGAATGTCCATGGCGTCTAACGCAACCTCCGAATTCTTAGATCTGTCAGTTGGCAAGTCATTTTAATCGCTGCGGCTCGAATCATCCGTGCGCATCATCGCGCGCCACAGATTCATCCCCTTGTACCGCGTACCCAAAAATCGGCCACTCACGCCTCACCGCCGGAACCGTCCTTGAGCGCAGCCAACTCGCGTTCCAGCTGTTTGACCCGGCGCACCATATCATCCAAATGACGCAAACGGGCAAAGTTCTTCAGCCATACCGCATGCTCCATTGCCGGCACGGTACCGGTATAGAGGCCAGGCTTCCCGATCGACCGTGTAACTGAAGTCACACCCGAAACATGGACGTGATCGGCGAGCTCGACATGGCCGGTGATACCCGCACCGCCGGCAATGGTGCAATAAGCACCGACTTTGGACGAACCGGCAATCGCCGAACATCCTGCCAACGCGGTATGCTCACCAATCTGCACATTGTGTGCGACATGCACTTGGCTATCGATCTTCACACCATCGGCGAGTCGGGTATCACCAATCGCGCCACGGTCGATTGACGAGCAGGAGCCAATCTCGACGTCATCTCCCAAAATCGCCCGACCGATCTGAGGCACCTTGACCCAGGCACCTTCCTCGTTGGCGAGACCGAAGCCATCACCACCGATCACGGCACCCGGATGAATCAAACAACGGCGACCAAGCCGTGTATCCGTACAAAGCGTCACCGACGCAACCAGACGCGAGCCTTCGCCTATAAACGCATTGTCCAAAACGACGCAGCCGGGGCCGATCACGACATCGGCCTCAACGATCACGCCCGGGCCGATATAACAATTCGCCCCTATGCTGGCCGAACCATCGATCTGCGCACTGGGTTCAACAACGGCACTCGCATGAATACCCACGCTTCCTACCGGCTCCGGGTACAGAACACTCATCACCCGCGCATGAGCCAGATAGGGATTATCGGAAACCAAACAATCAACCGGACAATCGGCAGCATCTTCCTCGGCCAGAATCACCGCCGATGCGTCCGTGCTTTTCAGTTGACTCTTGTAACGACGGTTGGCCAGGAAACTGATTGCGCCCTCACCGGCTTCATCGAGTGTCGCCACACGACTGATCAATCTCGACGACTCTCCCCGTAACTCGGCACCCGATAACTGGGCCAATTCGTCTAAGGTCAGCGCCACGGGCTAGGCCTCATTGACTCGCAGCATCGAGTT
Source organism: Chromatiales bacterium (assembly GCA_028280505.1). GTDB lineage: Bacteria > Pseudomonadota > Gammaproteobacteria > Chromatiales > Chromatiaceae > Thiosocius. The sequence continues at coordinate 31,846 of JANQLO010000040.1, forward strand.
CGCGCATACGAGCCAGCACCTTGTCGGTGATATTCGCGCGCTCCGACGCCCAGGTCACACCGCTCTCCAAAACGATATCGAGTTGTTCCGCTTTGGCCACCTCGGCTATGACCTCGGACAACACGAGCCGCAGGTGATCCATCTCTTCATTCAGCCGCAAGCGTCGATCGCTTTCCAACTCCTCCTTGTCATTTTCCAGACGCAACGTGCGCGAGCGAATATCGCGTTGTAAGCTCTTGGCCTCGACATCGCTGAGCTCGGCCCGATCTTCGAGCAAACGCTCCTCAAGCTTCGCGACTTGCTCGGCTTGCTCTATTGTTTTGGCCTCGCGCGCCGAAAATTCGTTCTTGATCTTCTCGCGCACCCTGGCGAGCTGTGGTACCTCTTTCTGTAACCTAACAACGTTAACCACCGCGACCGAAACGTCGGCTGCGACAACCGGCTGCGTGAAAGGAAGTACTATAAGTAAGGCATATGTTAACCATCGTCTGTTCATCGCTTCCCCATTTAGAAAGTGGATCCAAAGGAGAACTGGAACTGCTCTTCGTCATCCTCGTTATCGGCGTTGAAAGGCACACCGAAACTAACCGTGAGCGCACCCACCGGTGATAACCAAGACGCCCCCAGACCTACCGAATACCGCAGTTCAGTGCTTTCAAAATAATCCGACTGATCGGTATCGATAATTGTACCCGCATCAATGAAGGCGGCGAGACGAACGGACTCGGTATCCCTCACGAACGGTGGCGGAAACAGCACTTCCAGCCCTCCGGCATAGAACAAATTGCCGCCGAGGGGGTCCCCCTCGGAATCGCGGGGGCCAATCGAACGTGCCTCGAAACCACGTACGCTACCTGGACCACCACCAAAAAAATTCTCGAAAAAGGGCAAACGGGAAATATCGCCGTATGCGTCGCCGAAACCGATCTCGCCATTCAATGAAACCACGAGATCCTCAGCCAACTGCCAATAACGACGGTGCTCATAAGACAGTTTGTAGAACGTCAACTCGCTACCGGGCACCGCGACCTCGGCAAAAAAGGACTGTATTGCGCCACTGCTTGGAAAAATCGCGCTATCGCGAGAATCATGGCGCCAACTCAACGTAACCTCGAAGTTCAAAAAACTGGTGCCTTCGGTTTGTTCGAATTCCAGAACTTCATCCGACGGATCGTTGCCGGCTTCGAAATCGATATGATGGATACGGGCGCCGAAGTTAAAGCGATTGAACTCGCTTAGAGGAATACCGAAAGTCATGCCGAGTATGGCGTCGTCAGTCTTGAAATCCGCGGTATCCAAATCGTCAAAGTCGGTAGTTCGATAGCTTACCTCGAACCCGCGGCTAACACCGTCTATGGTGTAGTAAGGATTGGTAAAAGCAACCTGGTACTGTTGGTTGGCATCGCTGGTACGAAGCGCAAGCGAGACTCGCTTGCCGGTACCGGCGAAATTATCCTGATTGACCGAGGCATTGACGATAACGCCATCGGATTGGGAGAAGCCCAAACCGGCCAGCAATGAGCCCGACGGCTTCTCTTCGACCGCAACATTGATATCCACCTCGTCTGCCGAACCCGGAACCGAGGGCGTCTCAACCGTGACAGTGTTAAAAAAACCGGTACGTTGCGCACGTTCACGCGATAGCTTCAGTTTCTCTCCGGAAAACCAGGCAGATTCCATCTGTCGAAATTCTCGCCGAATGACCTCGTCACGGGTACGTGCATTGCCCGTTATGTTGATACGCCGCACGTAGACCCGTTTACCCGGGTCGACAAAAAAAGTCACCGCGACCGTTTTGTTTTCCTCGTCGATTTCCGGAATACTATTGACATTGGCGAAGGAATGGCCGAGATCGGACAATCTTGCCGATATCCTATCGCTACTGCCAACCACCGCTTTGCGTGCAAAAGGTTCACCTCGACGCAAATGAATCAATGGGAAGTATTCTTCAGCTTCGCCCACCAGCTCACCGGCCAGTCGGATGTCACTGATGGTATACACGTTCCCCTCATCGATATTGATCGTGATGTAAATGTCACGCTTGTCCGGGGTAATGGTGACCTGGGTCGAGTCGATCTTGAAATTCACATAGCCGCGATCGAGATAATATGACCGCAACGCCTCCAAATCACCCGCCAGCTTAGGTCGTGAATACTGATTGTCTCGGGTGAACCGTGACAACAAACCACCGGTCGAAGATTCGAACTCGTCCAGCAAATCATCTTCTTCAAACGCCGTGTTGCCGACGATGTTGATTTGTTTGATCAGCGCAGTCGCGCCTTCGACTACATCGATATCAATCACGACCCGATTGCGTTCCAGCGGCGTCACGGTCGAAGTGAGTTCGACGGCGTACTTGCCCTGATTGAAATACTGACGTTCCAGTTCCTGCTCGATACGATCCAATACCGAACGCTCGAAGGTTCGACCTTCCGCCAAACCGATATCCTTCAGACCCTCTTTCAACGCCTCGCTGTCGATCGATTTGTTGCCGGAGAAATTGATCTCCGAGATCGCGGGACGCTCGCTGACGATGACGACGAGAACGTTACCGACCTTCTCCAATCGCACATCCTTAAAGAATCCGGTTTTGTACAGCTCGCGAACGATGTCGCCGGTTCGGTCGAAACTGACCTGATCGCCGGGTTTGACCGGCAGATAATTGAACACCGTACCGGCAGTGATGCGCTGCAGACCCTCGACCCTTATATCCTCTACTCTAAAACCTTCGGCAACCGCTTGCGTCGCCCAACCGAGCAGAAAAAACGCCCACCAGAGTCTTGTCCGCACTCAAACGTCTCCCGAAATCACAAAATCTGGGTCTGTGCGATGTCACGCACGTTTGCCACAAGGCCCTGGATTATAAGGGAACACCCTGATCAAAAGTAGAAGGGATCCACTCGGAAAGGCGTCATAGCTTATGTCGCCAAAACTCAGGAAGCCTAATCGAGGATGCGCAGGATATCCACATAGAAGGCTAGCGACATCAAACCCAACAACAGCGCCAACCCAATCTTCTGACCTTGGACCATCGCCGCTTCCGACAAAGGGCTCCCCTTGATCGCCTCAATCGCAAAATACAACAAATGACCGCCGTCCAATATCGGCACCGGCAACAGATTCAATACGCCCAGACTAATACTGACGATAGCCAGAAACTTAAGGAAATAGACAAAACCGATGCTGGCCGTCTTACCCGCGGCATCGGCAATGGTAATCGGGCCACTCAGATTGTGAATGGAGGCCTGGCCGGTCAAGATGCGCCAAATCACCTTGAGCGTCAGCACGGAATACTCGGCGGTGCGCGCTACAGCAGCCGGCAATGCCTCGCCCCATCCCATGCTGTAATGCACCCGATATCGCTCGTTCAGACCGGGTACCGGCTGATTCGCCGCCCCGATACGGCCAATAACGGCGTCGTTACGCGCATGGGGTGCCGGGGTCAAAAACAATTCATGATGGCTGCCGGCGCGTTCCAGCAACAGCCCGATAGTGACACCGGGTCTTGCCTGAACGTATTCAACCCACTGGTGCCAATCGGCAATCGCTTGACCATCCGCACTCAGGATACGATCACCGCTCCGAACGCCCGCGGTATCCGCAGCCTCGCCACTGACAATTTCACCGAACACCGGCGGCACTTTCGGACGATAAGGCACGATACCGAGATGAGCCAATAGATCGTTGGTCTCAGCGAGATCACCGACGTCAGACGACAACATCACCCGCACCCGTTCAATCCCGTCAACATCCCGAACCTTTATCCGAAGTTCCGGACGCGCGACAGATGCCGTTGCCAGTTCCTGTATCGCCAATGGCCAGGTCGGTGTCAACCTCGCATCGATCGCGACGATTTCGTCACCCGCCTGGATCTGTGCCCGATCGGCCGCCAGACCCGGCTTGACCTCGCCGATAATCGGCCGGATACCGGTTTCACCGAGGGTCAATACCCCCCAAAAGGCGACAATTGCGAACAAAAAGTTGAACAAAGGCCCGGCAACCACGATTGCGGAACGTATCCACAAAGGTTGGCGATTGAAAGCCCGATGGGCGTCCTGTGGCGGCACCGGTCCCTCATGCTCATCGAGCATCTTCACGTAACCGCCAAGTGGTATGGCCGCAATGACGTACTCCGGCTTGTCGGGACCGCTTTGGCGGCGCCACAGCGGCCGCCCGAAACCGACCGAGAAGCGCAATACCTTGACACCGAGCCGACGCGCCACCCAAAAGTGTCCGAATTCGTGTACCGCGACCAAAAGGCCGACCGCAACAATGAACGCCAATATCTTGAGCAGCAGATCTTCCATCGCGCTATGAGACCAAACCTTTGACCTGTTGTTCCGCCAAAACCCGCGCACGTGCGTCAATCTCGAGCAATTGGCCCAGATCCTCGGCCGGCTCGGGCGCTATCCCGGCCAAGGTGCGTTCTACCACCTCGGCGATATGGATGAATTGAAGCCCATGCTCGAGGAAATGTGCAACAGCAACCTCGTTCGCGGCATTCAGCACCGCCGGCGCGCTGCCACCGGCCGTTACCGCCTCGAAGGCCAGGCGCAGGCAGGGGAAACGCGTCATATCCGGCGGTTCGAAATCGAGTCGGGCGATATCGAAAAGATCCAATGACTCAACCCCGGCGGCGTGCCGTTCGGGCCAGGCCAAGGCATGAGCAATCGGCGTGCGCATATCGGGGTTCCCCAGCTGCGCCAATACCGAACCATCGACATACTGGACCAATGAATGGACCACGCTTTGCGGATGAACGACCACCTCGATCTGTTCAGGTGTTGCATCGAACAGCCAGCGGGCCTCGATCACCTCCAGCCCCTTGTTCATCATGGTCGCCGAATCGACCGAAATCTTGCGCCCCATGTCCCAGTTTGGATGATTGCAGGCCTGTTCCGGTGTGACCTGTTCCAGGTCCGCCAGTGCACGCCGACGAAATGGGCCGCCGGATGCCGTCAGCAGAATCTTCTCGACGCCGACCTCGCCCAAGCCGTTGGCGAAATTCGGCGGCATACACTGAAAAACCGCATTGTGCTCGCTGTCGATCGGTAGAATCTCTGCACCACCGGCACGCACCTCGGCCATGAAGAGGTCACCGGCGACAACCAAGCTCTCTTTGTTCGCCAACAGAACCCGGCGTCCCAGACGAACCGCCGCGAGCGTCGGCAACACGCCGGCCGCACCGACGATGGCGGCCATTAAATCGGTCGCGTCCGGATGACCGGCCACCGCCTCCAGGCCCTCCGTACCGGCCATGACCTCGATCCTCAGACCTTCGGCATTCAGCGCATCACGCAAGGCGCGTGCGCAGCTCTCGTCGGCCATGGCGACCAACTCGGGCCGATGGATACGACACTGCGCCAGCATGCCGTCGACATCGGTGTTGGCACTCAAGGCCACGACTCGGTAACGGTCGGGATGGCGTGCGACCACGTCCAGGGTGCTGACGCCGATCGAACCCGTCGAACCGAGAATCGCGATACCTCTCACGAACTCACCCCCGCCAATCCCAAACCAAGTGCATAGACCGGCGCAGCGGCCAACAGACTATCGATACGATCGAGCATGCCGCCATGGCCGGGCAGCAACTGACCACTGTCTTTGACCCCAGCTTCACGTTTTAGCCGGCTCACCCAAAGATCGCCACCGATCGACACCAAGGTGACGATCGTCGCGAGCACGGCCAAAGTCAGCGGCGACGGCGCCTCAACCCAATCGCTAAGGGCCAAAAGTACCGCACACAGCGCCGCGCCGACAAAAGCGCCGATAGCGCCCGCCCAGGTTTTGCCCGGGCTGACGACCGGCGCCAGTTTGCGTCGACCGAAGGCCCGGCCGGCGAAATAGGCACCGGAATCGGCCACCCAGATCAACACGAACAAAAAGAGCACCCAGACCGGCCCGTCAGTGCCCGATGCATGCAAGACCACGATTGACAGCCAGGCGGTAAGCAATACCGAAGCACCCAACACCAATATCACCGGCCGGCCCGTCTTGACTTGTGCAAGGCTGTCGCGCCGAACAATCAACATGACGGTGATAAACAACCACCAAATAGACATTAGCCATTGCACCACGACAAGTTGATCGGGCAATAGGTGCTCCCACATCAACCACATCATCAAGGCCACTGTCACGGCGAACCCTATGACCACCGCAGGCCGGCGCAGATTTGCCAAACGTCCCATTTCATGGGCACCGAGCAACAAGGCAAGCGCAAGCAACAAGGCAAGCATCCCGGAATCGAGATAGAGAATACCGGCAACCACCAGCGGCATGAGTACCAGCGCGGTGAGGATGCGCTGCCGGAGCACTAATGTCGACCTTCGAGCTGGGCACCCGTGCGCCCGAAACGGCGTTGACGGCTGCGAAATGCGGTCAATGCTTTAGCGAACTCGTCAGTATCGAAATCCGGCCAGAGTGTCGGGGTGAAATAGAGTTCCGTATAAGCGCAATGCCACAGCAAAAAATTGCTGATGCGCAGATCGCCGCCGGTGCGGATAAACAGATCGGGGTCGGGCAAATCGCCTAGGGCCGTCGCCATAGCCAAACTGCGCTCGTCAATCTGACTCGGTTCCATGTCGCCATCGCGGACGGCCTCGGCCAGCCGGCGTGCGGCCTGGGTGACGTCCCAACGCCCTCCGTAATTGGCAGCGATCTGAAGGATCAACCGCCGATTGTTTCGGGTCGCCTCTTCCGATGCACGGATACGGGCCTGCAGTTTTTCCGGAAAGGCGGTGGTGTCGCCGATCACACGCAGCTGAATATCGTTGCTCTGCATACGCTTGACTTCGCGTTGCAATGCAGTGAGGAAAAGTTCCATCAACAAACTGACTTCAGTCTTAGGACGCCGCCAGTTCTCGCTGCTGAAGGCAAACAGCGTGAGTACATTCACGCCATGGCGTACGCATTCCTCGATGGTGCTACGCACACTGTTGACGCCGGCTTTATGTCCGGCATGGCGAGGCTGTCCACGGGACTCTGCCCAACGCCCATTGCCATCCATGATAATCGCGACGTGCTTGGGGACCACCTCCGGACCTGCCGGATAATCGCCGATGTCTGCGTCGTCCGCCACAAAAGCCCCGACGATTCAAACAGACATCAGGTCTTTTTCTTTGGTCTCCAACAGCTCGTCGATCTCCTTGATGTGTTGGTCAGTCAACTTTTGAATGATTTCCTGACCACGACGTTCATCATCTTCTGAGATCAACTTTTCCTTGACCAGGGATTTGAGATCGTTGTTGGCGTCGCGCCGGATATTGCGCACCGCAACCCGTGCCTGTTCAGCCTCTTGACGCACAATCTTGGTCATGTCGCGCCGACGCTCTTCGGTCAACGGCGGCATAGGCACCCGAATCATGGTGCCGGCAGAGTTCGGGTTCAGCCCGAGGTCGGATTCCAAGATCGCCTTTTCGACCGCCGGCACCATCTGCTGTTCGTAAGGCTGCACGGTAATGGTCCGCGCGTCTTCGACACCGACGTTGGCGACCTGTTTCAAGGGTACGTCGGCACCATAGTAGGAGACCGTCAGATGATCCAACAGGCTCGGGTGGGCACGGCCGGTCCGTACCTTAGCCAGGTTGTCGCCTAGCGACTCGACGCTCTTGCCCATACGGCCAGCGGCGTCCTTTTTGATGTCGTCTATCATGACTCCTCTCCAGTCGTGACCAGGGTACCCACGGCGTCACCCGCAACCAGGCGTCGCAGTGCACCTTCAGTATTGATATTCATCACCCGCAGCGGCATGCCGTGCTCCTTGCATAGCACCACGGCGGTGGTGTCCATGACCGCCAGACCCTCGCGCAAAACACGATCGTAACTCAGGCGTGGGTAGAATTCGGCATCCGGATCACGTACCGGATCGGCCGAGTAAACGCCGTCGACCTTGGTGGCCTTGATCATGACGTCGGCGCCGATTTCGATGGCGCGCAGACTGGCTGCCGAATCCGTGGTGAAGAACGGGTTGCCGGTCCCGGCCGACAGTATCACCACCCGCCCGGCCTCGAGATGACGAACCGCACGATTGCGGTCGTAGTGTTCGCATACCTGGTCGATTCTGAAGGCAGACAGTGTTCGGGCATCGATCCCGACTCTGATCAGCGCATCCTGCATCGCAAGCGAGTTCATCACGGTTGCCAGCATACCGATATGATCGCCTGTCACCCGATCGAAGCCCCCGCCTGCGAGACCGGCACCTCGAAAGATGTTGCCGCCGCCGATCACCAAACCGATTTGAACGCCGTCTTCGACCAACTCAGCGACCTCACCGGCAACCCGGTGCAGCACCCGAGGATCAATGCCGAAGTCCCCATCACCCATTAGCGCTTCACCGCTTAGCTTCAGCAGGACACGACGTGGGGCACTATCGTCTGGCATGGCGTACAGGCTCACTGGAGTTTCGAACTGGCGGTGTCACGTAAGGCGAACACCGCCAACGAGGCTCAGTCGGCGCGCGCGGCCGCTGCCTGAGCCATGACTTCCTCGCGGAAATCCTCGACCTTTTTCTCGATGCCCTCGCCGACCTCGAAGCGGGTGAAGGCATTGACGGTGGCGCCGTGCGTCTCCAGCAACTTTGCCACTTTGGTGTCCGGATCCTTTACGAAAGGCTGGCCGACCAGGGTAATCTCACCCAGATACTTACGCATACGGCCTTCGATCATCTTTTCGATGATGTTGTCCGGCTTGCCGCTCTCCTTGGCCTGGGCCTCGGTGATCTCGCGTTCTTTGGCGAGCAGATCGGCAGGCACTTGATCTTCGTTGACACAAACGGGATTGCTGGCCGCGATATGCATCGCCAGGTCACGTCCCAGGTCGGGCTCGCCACCGGTGACATCGACCAGCACCCCGATACGCACACCATGGCTGTAACTCGAAATCTTGCCATTGGCCTGGCAACGCACGAAGCGGCGCACGCTCATGTTCTCACCGATCTTGGAGACCAGTGCCTGGCGCGCCTCCTCGATGGTGGTGTCCTCACCTTCGTGCAAGGGCAACGCCATCAATTGCTCGACATCGGCCACATCGCTGTTCAACACCCGACCGGCAACCGCGTCGGCGAAAGAACGGAAATTCTCGTCCTTGGCAACGAAATCGGTTTCGCAGTTGACCTCGACCATGACCGCATTGGCACCATCGTCAGACTGTGCGATCACGATCACACCGTCGGCCGCGGTACGACCGGCCTTCTTGGCCGCCTTGGCCTGGCCGGATTTACGCATATTCTCGATCGCGGCTTCGATATCGCCATCCGTTTCGGTCAGCGCCTTCTTGCACTCCATCATGCCGGCGCCGGTGCGCTCACGCAGTTCCTTAACCAGAGAAGCAGTAATCGCCATGCTCATACCTCAATTTGCTAAATCTGCTGATAACAAACGGCCCCCGGCCGGCAAGCCGGACAGGGGCACATCATCGACTCACATCAAAACGCTGCCGGTCAGCCCGCGGCCTGTTCTTCCGTCTGGGCTTGTCCCGTCGCGGCTGCGGTAGCGGCCGCTGCGCGTCCTTCCAGGATCGCCGCCGAGGCGCCCTGCACATAAAGCTGTACAGCACGGATTGCATCGTCATTACCGGGAATGACGTAATCGATGTCGTGCGGATCATTATTGGTGTCGACCACCCCGATAACGGGGATTCCGAGTTTTTTTGCCTCGGCAACCGCGATCTTCTCGTGGCCGGTATCCACCACAAAAAGAGCATCAGGCAGACCGTTCATATCCTTGATGCCACCCAGGCTGCGCTCTAATTTCTCTTTTTCGCGATGCAGCGTCAGCGCCTCTTTCTTGTTGAACCGCGCCGCCATGGATCCATCGGCTTCCATCGCTTCGAGTTCTTTCAAGCGCTTAATCGACTGTTTAATGGTTTTAAAATTGGTCAACATGCCGCCCAACCAGCGATGGTTGACATAAGGCATGCCGCAACGCTCGGCCTCTTCCCTTACCACATCGCGCGCCGACCGCTTGGTACCGACGAACATCAGCTTGCCGCCGTTGGACGCGAGCTTGCCGACGAAATTCATGGCGTCATTGAAAAGCGGCAGCGTCTTTTCGAGGTTGACGATATGGATTTTGTTGCGATGGCCAAAGATGAACGGACTCATCTTCGGATTCCAGTAACGGGTCTGGTGACCGAAATGCACGCCAGCCTCGAGCATCTGGCGCATGGAAACATTGCTCATGGATTGCTCCGAATTGTCTTGGGTTGAGCCTCCACGTACCCTGACGACCGACCCTGCTTTCGCGGGGCACCCAGGCGCCGAGTTGCGGTACGTGTGTGTATTAAATTAAACCCCGTAAATGAGGTGCTTGTCCGGACATTGCCGCCAAGCGGCGCGTTTTATACCATAAGTATCTTCCGGCCTCAATCGAGAATTGGCGCCAAGATCTTGTTTTCTCACCAAATCAATGCGAAGAGATGGCGGTCATTGTAAAAACGCCCGACGAAATCGAAAAGATGCGAGTCGCGGGCCGACTTGCGGCCGAAGTACTGGAGATGATTGGCGAGTACGTCGTGCCCGGTGTCAGCACCGAGGAACTCGATCACCGTTGCCACCGGTACATCGTCGATGTTCAGCAGGCCATTCCGGCACCACTCAATTACCGCGGCTTCCCCAAGTCGATTTGCACCTCGGTCAATCATCAGGTTTGCCACGGCATCCCAGGGAACAAAATTCTGAAAGACGGGGATATCGTCAATATCGACGTTACCGTGATCAAAGAAGGATTTCACGGCGACACCAGCAAAATGTTCTTCGTCGGCAAGCCTACCGTACTCGGCAAACGCCTGGTGGATATCACCCACAAGGCCTTGTGGAAAGGTATTGAACTGGTCAGACCGGGCGCAACCTTGGGTGATATCGGCCATGCGATCCAAAAATATGTCGAATCCAACGGATTTTCGGTTGTTCAGGAATACTGCGGCCACGGCATCGGTCGAGGCTTTCACGAAGACCCGCAGGTGCTGCACTACGGCTCACCGGGCACAGGTCTTACGTTGGAAACGGGTATGACCTTCACCATTGAGCCGATGGTGAATGCGGGCAAACGCAACGTTAAGCTGTTGCCGGACGGTTGGACCGTGGTCACCAAAGACCGCAAACCCTCCGCACAGTGGGAGCATACGATTCTGGTCACCGGCAGTGCCTTCGAGGTCCTCACCCTGCGCAAGGAAGAGCGCCAGGCCGCTACTGCCTGACCTTCGCAGTTCACCGGAGCCCGCTTGACCGAGACCTTGACCCAACCCCTGATCGATGAGCTCGATCGGCGCCTGAACACCGGCGAAACGCCACTGGCCGCTTACAAGACCGCGCTGCGCGACTCGCGTGAACGCTTCGCACAGCGCTTCGAAAGCGGCAAAGAGGTCGAGTTGCTGGTGCATGCGGCAGCGGATTTCGTCGATGCCGTGCTGGCCCGCGTCTGGTCGCAGTTTCTGCCGGAGGGAACCGACGCTGCCTTGATCGCGGTGGGTGGCTACGGGCGCGGCGAACTGCATCCCGCATCCGACGTCGATGTACTGATATTGACCGCACGCGATCCACAATCGCTGGCCCAACACATCGAACCGTTGGTGGTGTTCCTGTGGGACATCGGTTTGGAGGTCGGACACAGCGTGCGCAGCATCGAACAATGCGTCGACGAGGCACGTGCGGACATTACCGTGGTCACGAACCTGGTCGAATCACGTCTGCTGACCGGGGACCAAGCCCTGTTCGAACGCTTGATCGACGCTACCGGCCCAGACCATATCTGGTCCAGTCAGGCATTCTTTTCCGCCAAGGTCGAAGAACAGCGCAGCCGCTACGCAAAATTCGACGACAGCGGTCACAATCTGGAACCGAACCTCAAGGAGGGCCCCGGCGGCCTACGCGACATCCAGACCATAGGCTGGGTAGCCAAGCGCCACTTCGGCGTCAGCACCATGAAGGATCTGGTCGACCGCGGTTTCCTCACCGATCACGAATATCAGCGACTCAGGCTTGGCGAACAACATCTTTGGCGGGTACGTTATGCCCTACACCTGCTGACCGGTCGCCACGAAGACCGCCTGTTGTTCGAACATCAACGCGCCCTGGCCACGCAGTTCGGGTACAGCGATGTCGATGCCAACCTCGCCGTCGAGCAGTTCATGCAAGGCTACTATCGGCGCGTAGTCGAAATGCAGCGGCTCAACGAGATGCTGTTGCAATTGTTCGAAGAGGCCATCCTGCTCGACAACCAACTCGGCGAACCCGTCATCATCAATCGACGCTTTCAAGCCCGCAACGGCTATCTCGAGGTCCGAAACCAAGGCATCTTCGCGCGTTACCCGCTGGCGATGATGGAGCTGTTCCTTATCCTACAACAACACCCCGAACTTCAGGGTGTGCGCGCCAGTACCATACGTCTGGTCCGCGCTCATCGACATCTGATCGACCATCGATTTCGCAAGGATATCCGTGCACGTACCCTGTTCATCGAAATCTTTCGTCACAACGACGGCCTAACCCACGCGACCCGCCGCATGCATCGCTACGGCATTCTGTCACGCTATCTGCCGGCATTTCATTTCGTGATGGGCTTGATGCAGTTCGACCTGTTTCACGTATACACAGTCGACGAACACATTTTGATGGTCATTCGTAACATGCGACGCTTTGCAATCGATGCGCATGCCGACGAATGTCCACGCTGCAACGAAGTTTATACGCAGTTGCCGAAACCCGAGCTGTTGTATCTCGCCGGCCTGTTTCACGATATCGCCAAGGGTCGAGGCGGCGACCATTCCGAACTCGGCGCCGATGAGGCGCGTCGCTTTTGCCGTCGTCACGATCTGTCCGAATTCGATGCGGAACTGGTCGCTTGGCTGGTCAAACAGCATCTAGTGATGTCGTATACCGCGCAGCACCGCGACATCGACGATCCGGACGTGGTGCGCGAGTTCGCCGAATCGGTTGCAACCCTGATGCGTCTCGATTATCTCTATCTGCTGACCGTTGCCGACATGCGCGGCACCAATCCCGGACGATGGAACTCATGGAAGGCAGCCCTGCTCGACCGCTTGCATCAACGCACCCGCGAAGCGCTGGAACGCGGGCTCGACCGCCCTCAACACCAGGACGAAATCATCGCCCAGCGCCAGGCCGAGGCACGCATCCGGTTACTGAAAGACGGGTTCGATCACAACCAACTCAATTTGCTGTGGATGTCGCTCAGTACCGAGTACTTTCTGCAGAACACCGTCGAGGCCGTCGTTTGGCAGACCAAACTGCTGTGGCCGCCGGGCCGACAGATCAACGGCATGGAGGTCGAGTTACGCAATGATCCTATCCATCGCTGTACCGACATTTTTATTTTTGGCCCGGACCGCGACGATCTGTTTGCCCACACCGCGGCCCTACTCGATCAACTTGGGCTGAACGTACTCAGTGCACGCATTCATACCAGCGACCATGGCCTGAGCATCAGCACTTTTTTGGTGCTGGAAGACGACGGCACCGAGATCAAAGACCGAGAGCGGTTGGAGGGTATTCGGCATTATCTGCGCGATGGCCTCAACGACGCCGAACCGCCGCTTGGCCGACCCCGCATACCGCGCCAGTTGAAAAGCTTTCAAATGCCGTCCGAGATACGGTTCAGGCAGGATGAAAACCGCATCGTCACCTTGCTGCAACTGAAAACCAGCGACCGTCCGGGCTTGCTGTCACTGGTCGGCCAGGCGTTCGCCGCCAACGAGTTACGCTTGCATTGCGCGCGCATCGCGACAGCGGGTGCCGAGGCTCAAGACAGTTTCGCCATCACCGACCGCGAAGATAAACCCATTGTCGACTTGCAACGACAAGAAAGCATCGCCGAGTCGATACGTCACATCCTCGATGACTGATTCCTTCTACGGCACCGCTAATCGGTCTGTTCGATCAGTTCCCAGGCATTACCATCGGGATCGCGGCAAAACAACGCCCGTCGCCCGGATCGGCTCATGGTGTACGGAATTTTCGCCGCATCGAGACGATGGATGAAAGGCTCGAGATCGGCCACGCTGACGGCAGTATGGCGGTCACGACCGCCATGTACGGGGCGTTGATCCACAGGATCGGGATTCGGTAGCGCCAACAAATGAAGCTGGCAATCGCCCAGCGTCAACCAGGCCCCATCGAAACCCATGATCGGACGACTATCGTCGACTGCCAACCCCAGCACCTCCCGATAAAAACGCACCGCTCGTGCAGTATCCGCAACCAACAGACTGACGTGATGAAGTCCGAGAACCTGGTTCATCGATCGATTTCCTCCCGTTTGAAAATCGCGATCATAGCCGCCGTAAGGATCAGCGCACCGCCCGCCCATTCTTCGAGCGATACCGCTTCGCCCGCAAGCCACCAAGCGGTGGCCGCACCGACGATCAGTTCAAACAGCATGATCACCGCCGAGCGCTGCACCGGCATGTGACTCACACCATAGACGACCGCAAGCGTCGACAGCATAAAACCACCGACACCTAGTCCGATGCTGCCCCACCAGGCATAGGCCGGCACCTGCGGCAACACGGGTGACCGGACCAGAATGAAACCCAAAGACACAACCAAAACACCGAACCAGGCAAGGTGGGTTTTGCAACGAATGTCCAGATCGTCGATCCGGCGAATCAATACGTTGTTCAACGCAAAAGCGAAACCGGCACTGATGGCGAGCATATCGGCATCATTCAGCGGGACGCGGCTAATACGCGGATCCCACAGCATGATCAATGCACCACAAAGCCCGAGCCCAAGCGTGATCGCGGTCTGCCGGGTCCATATTTCACCCAATAGCCAGCGCCCGAGTAACACCGTCCATACCGGTGACAGATAAAACAGCAGCACCACTCGCACGACCTCGCCGTCGAGTACCGCGAGCACGAAAGCGACGTTGGTCCAACCGGCAGCCAGGACCAGAAGTACGACACCGAGCGGCCGACGCCCAAGGCCGTTCGCGGAATAACGGACAAAGGGCAAAAATACCAAAAATGCCGCGCCATAGCTGATCAAGGTCAGCCAAGCACCGGTGAGTCCCGCCGATTCGAGCAGACGGGCCGGATACCAGACCACGCCCCAAAAGGATGCGGCATACAACAGACCCAGAGTCGGACCGAAGCGGCTCATCATCGTCGTGAGTGCAGGTGTTCAGTCATGGCTCGCGGACACAAGGCGTCTGACGAATATCACAAACCGCACGGCCACGGCCTCTCGGTACAGTGCCGACTCACTATCCGACACGAAAAACGACGATCGTTGCCCGCCCCGTTTCACCAAAACCCGATCCAAGGCAATCAAGCCACAGTACCCAGAAATGTTGCAGGTGCCCTATAATCACTCGCCCAGACCACGCTGTCGCGCGCATGAATCCCGACCTGGAAAAACTCCGACCTTACCCGTTCGAAAAGCTTAATGCCCTCAAGACGGGCGTGACGCCGCCGGACCTGCCGCATATTGCGTTATCGATCGGCGAGCCAAAACACACCACCCCAAGCCTGATCGCCGAGGCACTACAAACCGGGCTCGAAAACGGCCTGGCAAGCTACCCGGTAACCAAGGGCACATCGGGCCTGCGGGAAGCGATCTGCGACTGGTTGACGATGCGTTTCGACTTGCCCGGCGACTCGCTCGATCCCGAAAGACATGTCTTACCGGTAAACGGTACCCGCGAGGCGCTGTTTGCCTTCGCTCAATCCGTTGTCGATCGCACCCGGTCAGCCTTGGTACTCATGCCTAATCCGTTTTATCAGATCTACGAGGGTGCCGCCCTGCTCGCCGGTGCAAGACCTTATTTCGTTCCCTGTACCGCCGACAACGACTATCTACCGCAGTTCGATGCGATCGACGCCGCGACATGGAACCAATGCCAGTTGCTGTATCTGTGCTCGCCCGGCAATCCCACCGGCGCGGTGATCCCCGAAAACACGCTGCAAACGTTGATCGCCTTGGCCGAACAGCACGACTTCATCATTGCATCGGATGAATGCTACTCCGAAATCTATACCGACGAGGCAAACCCGCCTCCCGGTCTGCTGCAGGCCGCGGCGACCATGGGTAATGCCGGATATCGTCGCTGCGTGGTCTTTCACAGCCTGTCGAAACGCTCCAATGCACCGGGCCTACGCTCCGGCTTCGTCGCCGGTGACCCCGATCTGTTGGCAAAGTTTTTACGCTATCGCACCTATCACGGCTGTGCCATGCCGTTACAGCATCAGCTGGCAAGCATCGCGGCATGGCGCGACGAGGAACACGTGCGCGAAAACCGCACGCTATATCGCGAAAAGTTCGACGCGGTGCTCAACGTCCTTGATGAGGATCTCGATGTTGCACGCCCGGATGCCGGCTTTTATCTCTGGCCTCGAACGCCTGTCAATGACGAGACCTTTGCCCGCGAGTTGTTTGCGCAACAGCATCTCACCGTACTGCCCGGGCGTTATCTGTCGCGAACCGTCGGCGGCGTCAGCCCGGGGGCCGGCCATGTACGCATGGCCTTGGTCGCGACGTTGAACGAATGCATCGAAGCCGCAGAACGTATAAAGCAATTCCTTAACTCTTATTGATTATAGATTCATCAGCCAGGAGAAACGCATGAGTGACATCCAATCCATCATCGTCGACGCATTCGAGCGAAGAGCCGACATCACGCCGCGCAGTGTCGACACGCCGGTGCGCGATGCGGTCAACGAGGCGATCGAACAACTCGATCGCGGTGAAATCCGGGTCGCCGAAAAACGCGACGGGAGTTGGATCGTCAACGATTGGGTTAAGAAGGCCGTATTGCTCTCGTTCCGCATCAACGATAACAGCTTTATCAAAGGCGGCTTCACCAACTATTACGACAAGGTGGCATCGAAATACGCCGACTACAACTCGCGCGAGTTTCGCGAATCCGGCGTGCGTGTCGTACCGCCGGCAACGGCACGCAAAGGTTCTTACATCGCCCCAAGCTGCGTATTGATGCCGTCCTACGTCAACATCGGCGCCTATGTCGATTCCGGCACCATGGTCGATACCTGGGCCACGGTGGGCTCCTGCGCCCAGATCGGCAGGAATGTCCATCTCTCCGGCGGTGTCGGCATCGGCGGCGTACTCGAACCCTTACAGGCCGCACCGACCATCATCGAGGACAACTGTTTCATCGGTGCCCGCTCCGAGGTCGTCGAAGGCGTCATCGTCGAGGAAGGCTCGGTGATTTCCATGGGCGTCTACATCGGCCAGTCAACCCGCATCTACGATCGTGAGAACGACGAGATCCTATATGGCCGCATCCCGGCAGGATCGGTCGTCGTTTCCGGCAATCTGCCGTCAAAAGACGGCAAATACAGCCTCTATTGCGCCGTCATCGTCAAACGTGTCGATGAAAAAACCCGCTCAAAGGTCGGCATCAACGAACTATTGCGTGATATATGAGTGAAACGGGCTTAGGGGCCGAGGGAGTGTTAACTTAGACGTCTTCCTTAGCCCCAAGCCCCAAGCCCCAAGCCCCAAGCCCCAAGCCCCAAGCCCCAAGCCCCAAAATCCTATGATAACGATCTACGGCATACCCAATTGCGACACCATGAAAAAGGCGCGCGCTTGGTTGAACGCGCACGGCATCGCCTACGATTTCCACGACTACAAAAAGGCCGGACTCGACGAGGCTCTGCTGCGTGACTGGGTGAACGAACTCGGCTGGCAGACCTTGCTGAACACCCGTGGCATGATGTGGCGCAAGGTGCCGCAAGCTATCAAGGACGCGATCGACGAGGAATCGGCGATCGCGTTGATGTTGGAAACGCCGAGCATGATAAAACGCCCTGTATTGGACACCGGCGATGCGCGCCATATCGGTTTCAAGCCGGAGCATTATGAACAACTCTTCGCCAACTGACGTGGCCGGGTACGCGATACTGAAATGAGTGCAACACTCGATTTGGCCGTCGATCTGATCAGCCGCCGTTCGGTGACGCCGGAGGACGCCGGCTGCCAACAGCTCATGATGGAGCGGCTCGGCGCACTCGATTTTATCGACGAACCCATGCATTTTGGCGAAGTGGACAACTTCTGGGCGCGTCGAGGCGATAACGGCCCCGTATTCTGCTTCGCCGGCCATACCGACGTGGTACCGACCGGGCCGGTCGACGCCTGGCAATCCGATCCCTTTGTACCCGAGGTCCGAAACGGCATGTTGTACGGTCGCGGCGCGGCCGACATGAAGGGGTCGCTGGCCGCGATGGTGACGGCGACCGAACGTTTCATTGCACGCCACCCGAATCATCGAGGTTCGATCGCCTTCCTGATCACCAGCGACGAGGAAGGCCCGTCGATCGACGGCACCGTCAAGGTGGTCGAAACGCTCGAAGCGCGCGACGAGAAAATCGATTGGTGCCTGGTCGGGGAACCTTCATCGACCGAACGGGTCGGTGACGTCATCAAAAACGGACGTCGCGGTTCACTCGGTTGCGTCCTTACCGTGAAAGGCATTCAAGGGCATGTCGCCTATCCCCATCTGGCGCGTAACCCGGTGCATGAACTGGCACCGGCACTGGCCGAGCTTGCGGCGACCGAGTGGGATCAAGGCAACGAATTCTTCCCCAAGACCACTTTCCAGGTCTCGAACATACGTGCCGGTACCGGCGCAACCAATGTCATTCCCGGCACTTGCGAAGTCACGTTCAACTTCCGCTACTCGACCGAATCCAGTGAGCAGGCATTGCGCGAACGCGTTGCGAATATCCTCGATCGCCATCGATTGGACCACGAGCTGGATTGGACGCTGTCGGGCCTACCCTTCCTTACACCACGGGGAGAACTGGTCGATGCCGCGCGCGAAGCAATCACCGAAACCGCTGGGATCGATGCGGAACTCTCAACGGCCGGCGGCACCTCGGATGGACGTTTCATTGCTCCAACCGGCGCGCAGGTGCTCGAACTCGGGCCACTGAACGCCACCATCCATCAGATCGACGAATGCGTCAGCGTCGATGATCTCGACACACTGTCGCTCATATATGAGCGGATTCTCGAAAAACTGCTTACCTGAACTCGCCGCGCCGTGGGGCTGCATCCAATAAGCGAGCTCCCGAGGCAATGGCCCAAAATCCCAGCTTACCGATCACCAGCAACAATAAAATCACTGCCAGCCAGGACGCGTAATGTGCCAGACCCTCGCCACCTTCCGGCAGATGGGCGGCGATGTTCGTAGTCTCCAGAAAGTACTTGGCGAAGTAAGCGATGCTATCGGGGTCGTTCAACAGCCCCCAAGCGGCCATGATCCCGCCGCCCAGGGCCCAAAGACCGAATCCGACCAAGGCCAGGCCGAGTACCGCGGCGATGGCCGCGAACATGCTGCGCAGAGTAGAAAGGGGGGTTGGGCTGTCTGAATCCATCGCTACGGTAATCCTTCTCGATCCTTAGTCACTGATTGGCTACCCGACACGCCGGGCCATAACAGCCAGCTTACTCCCTCAAATCGACCTGAAGATGACCCTCGACAACCCGGATATTGTCGATGCCTTCGGCGAAGCCCTGCCAGAATCCGCCTTGATCACCGAATTCACCGATGAGATCGATGTTCTTGAGACCGCCCAACCAGGCATTGGGAATCGGTATGCCCATGACACTGACACCCTTGAGAACGACCACCGGCCTGGCGTCTCGGAAGGCCATCTCGATGCCTGCCGAGACCCGCAAGGTCTTGCCGCCGAGAAGGGGAAAATCCGGATCGACCGGCACCAACAAGCGTGCACTGACCAAATCGTCGCCGAGATCGAGTGCGAGCTTGCGCGCCAAATCGGGATTCTTCGCAACCAAGGCGTTCAGCTCCCGCTCGCTGAATCGTACCGAGCGCTCTGCATCGACTTCGCTGTATGGCTCGGGACGAAGCCATTGCTCGTCGGTTTCCGGCGTCCCGGCGGCCTCGGCCGACGGCGCGGGGTCGTAACCCAATACCCGCAGCTTGGCATCCAAGGTTTGTTGCTCTTCGGCATTCAGCTCGACAGGCTCGAAATCCTTGGCGTAGATGTAGGTCCGTACCAACCAGAAAGTCACCGCGGCGGTCAACAGGACGGTCGCGAGCACGATCCATACGACATGCGCGGCACGCAAACCACCGTGCTTGGAACGTTCGTCCTGCACGGCCGGCAACTCGGTCGTCATGATCGAACACTCAACGCAGATTACGACCGGCGACGTGTCGGCGACCCTTGCCACGCTGGTAGCGTACGGCCTCCTTGGCCCGCTTTTGCGCACGTGCCATCATCCGTTGCTGCGAGCCCTGTTCGTCCTCTTCGTTCCGTGGCACGCGTTTGACGTAGGTACCGTCCGATTGCATCTCCCAGCCGTTACGATAGTCGTCCAACTGACTATCGAGCATAAAGCGAAGCTCGGCACGCAGGCCATCGCCGACGACCGGCGTGACAACCTCGACCCGCGACTCCAGGTTGCGTTTCATCGAATCGGCGGAACCGATGAAATATTCCTCCTCGCCGCCGTTCTGGAAGTAGTAAATCCGGGTGTGTTCCAGGAAACGACCGACGATGCTGATGACGCGGACATTTTCTGAGATCCCCGATACACCGGGGCGTAGGCGGCAAGTGTCGCGCACGATCAAATCGACCCGGACACCATCACGTGCGGCTTCGTAGAGCGCATGGGTGATATCCACGTCCTCCAGTGCGTTCATCTTGAACTGGATCAGACCCGGACTGGATTCGCTGTGTAACGAACGTTCCCGTTCGATACGCGCCAAAAGCGCGGCCTTCAACACCTTAGGTGCCGGCAACAGCTTGCGATAAAAGCGTTCCGGCGTGTAACCCGTAGTCAAATAATTGAACAGCTCGGTCGCGTCACGCCCGAGATCCGGATCGTTGGTCAGTATGCCGAGATCGGAATACAACCGCGCAGTGCCGGCATGGTAGTTGCCGGTACCGATATGCAGATAGCGCTTGAGGCCGTTATAGTCGTTGCGCACGACCAGCACGATCTTGGAATGGGTCTTAAGACCGATCACGCCATAGGTAACGTGAATACCGACCTCTTCCATGCGTGCCGCCCAACGAATGTTTGCCGCCTCGTCGAAACGCGCCTTCAACTCGACCACTACCGCAACCTGTTTGCCGTTGCGCGCGGCACGAACCAGATGATCAATGACCTTGGTATCGCTCGACGTACGATACAGCGTCATTTTGATGGCACGCACCTTGGGATCCAGCGCCGCCTCTTTCAACAGGCGCTCCACCGAGGTACCGAAGGATTCATACGGATGTTGCAACAAAAACGGGCCGCGCTCGCGGATCACATGGAAAATATTGGTGCCTTCGGTCAAACCCGGATGGTCGACCGGCTGGAAGGGTTCGTCGTGCAACTCGGGGATATCCAAAGCGACCAATTGAAACAAGTCGCGCATGGCGAGCATGTCCCCCCCTGCATTGAACACGTCCTCGTTTTCATCCAAGCGCAGCTCGGCCGCGAGCATGCCGCGACTGGTCTCGTCCATATCGCCCTGGATCTGTAGGCGCACAATGGGGGCGAAACGTCGATCACGCAGCTCGGATTCGATCATGGACAACAAATCGTCGGCATGTTCCTCGTTGCGCTCGGTGTTGGCGTTACGGGTCACCCGGAACATGTAAACGCTGACCACTTCCATCTCCGGCATCAGCATGTCGAGGTTGTTACGCACGACCTCTTCCAGGGCGACGAAATGATTACGTTCCGGCAATTGAATGAAACGCCGCACATGTTCACTGGTGGGAATCTTGACCCGCGCGAGCGAAGTGCGCCCCTCGCTCCCCGGGAAGCGCACCTGGACCAGCAGATTGAGCGAATGGTTCGAAATAAACGGGAACGGATGCGCCGGATCGATCGATTGCGGCGTAATCAGCGGGAAGACATTGTCGTGATAATAGCCGCGCAGGTATTCGACATCTTCTCGCTGCAACTGGTCGTATCCAAGAATCCGAATATCATGCTCGGCCAATTCGACACGCAATTGCTCGAATATCTCGTGCTGTGCCCGCTCCTGTTCGCGCACTACCTCGTAACATTCGACGATCTGCTCTTTTGGCGTGCGTCCATCCACCGTCTTCTTGGTCAAACCTGCCCCGAGCTGCTGCTTCAATCCACCGATACGCTTCATGAAGAATTCGTCGAGATTCGAGCTGACGATGGCGAGAAACTTGACTCTTTCGAGTAAGGGATTGCGGGAATCTTCGGCCTCCGACAGCACCCGACGGTTGAAAGCCAGCCAGGTCAGCTCCCGGTTGAGGTACAAAGAGGGGTCTTTCAGATCGGTGGTATCGGGCGACTGGGCTGCGTCGCCGCCCTCGACTTCCTGGGTCAACATAACAGTGGTTTCCAAGTTGATTGGCAATACAAAAAGCGCGCGGTTCACGTTGTTAGCAACCTCTGACGAACCAGAGGATCTTTATAAGGGCACCTCGTAATTATTGAGGTGCTCTTAAGTATGGCCTAAATAGATGACGGCTTGAATGATCGAGTTCCCGCATCGGGTGCACGGGTAAATCAGGCGTAGGCGTCGAAACCTAAGAGGGCTTGCAGGTCGCGCCGCTGATCCTCACCGGCGACCTGTGCGTAACTGGCAAGCGCGCGTTGGGCATGCACCGACTCCGAGTTATCGTAACGTTGAAGATTCTGCTCGGCCCGTGCCGCAAGTCGCTCGCGCTCGACCGGGTCCACCGCCGGCAGGCGGGTTGACTGCCGATCGGGTTCGTCGGTCGCATCCCGGGCACGACTCCCCGGGCGCACTGCACCGACCACCTGCCGTTCCTGGTCGGTAGGCGAATAGTACGGGCTCGGTAATGCCGGGTTGATCTTCACTGTTGTCGCCGAACGCCTCTCATGGGCTAACTTTTGATTATAGACCCCGACCAGTCGTTTTATTCTTCATGGAGATTAGCCCAAACACTAACCAAAACGATTAAAAACCACATTAATACCGTGAATTAAATTCACGCATTTAAACGAAAAAATCAGCCGGGCGGCCAAGTCATCGGCCGCCCGCCGAGCAAGTGCAGATGGATATGAAAAACCGTCTGCCCACCCTGCTCATTGCAATTAAACACCGTGCGGTAACCCGCATCGGCGATTCCTTCCCGCATCGCGATTTCCCGCGCTGCGCCAACCATTCGCCCGACGATTTCTTCGTCTTCAGGCAATAGATCGTTCAAAGTCGCAATATGTTTCTTCGGAATGACCAGAACATGTGTCGGGGCCTGGGGATTCAGGTCGCGAAACCCGACCACCTGCTCATCCTGATAGACGATATCGGCCGGAATGTCCCCACTCGCGATCTTGCAGAATATACAGTCGTCCATTGGAAATCCCCTTTCGGTTCATAGATTTAGATAACGGCCACGAAGAATGACGACCAAAACGGATCAGACCTGCTGGCGCCCTGCAAAGGCGTGTGCGAGCGTGCCCCCATCAACGTATTCAAGCTCCCCCCCGAGTGGAACACCGTGGGCGATCCGCGAGGTGGCGATGGCTCGTTGTGCCGCAAGCTCGCTGATGTAATGCGCCGTCGCCTCGCCTTCCACGGTCGTGGTCGTCGCCAGGATCAGCTCCTTGGGCCGCAATTCATCCAGGCGTTGCCGCAGTTGATCCATACCCAGCTCGGCAGGGCCAATCCCGTCGAGCGGCGACAGCCGACCGCCGAGCACGAAATAACGCCCGCGATAGCCGGTTGCCTGCTCCAAGGCCAAAACGTCGGAAGGATTCTCGACGACGCACAACAGCGTGTCATCGCGTGAGTCGTTACGACACAGGGCGCAGACCTCGTCCTCGGTCAGGGTGCGGCAGAGACGACAGTGACCGATCGATTGCACTGCCTCCGCAAGCACCGCCGCGAGGCGTGCACCACCGGCTCGATCGCGCTGCAACAAATGCAAGGCCATCCGTTGAGCGGACTTGGGCCCCACCCCCGGCAAACAGCGAAAGCTGTCGATCAGTTCGTTGAGCAGCGGTTTGTCGGACATCGAAAACAGTCGCGGCTGATCAGAACGGCAGCTTCATTCCCGGCGGCAGATTGAGCCCAGCGGTCACACCGGCCATACGTTCCTTGGTATGGCTGTCTATCCGGTGCACGGCATCATTGCAGGCCGCGGCGACCAGATCTTCCAGCATCTCCTTGTCGTCGCCCACCAGGCTGTCGTCAATCTCGACCCTGCGTACCTCATGGCGACCGTTCATCGTGACTTTCACCAAACCGCCCCCGGATTCACCGGTGACCTCGGCATTGGCCAACTCTTCCTGCGCCTTCTGCAGATCCTCCTGCATCTTCTGCGCCTGGCGCATCAGGTTTCCCATCGGTCCTTTCATCGTTGCGTACCTCTCGCTGAGGGGACTTTATGAAAAATCGCAGGCACGGTACTCAAATCGCACGCCCATGCGCTTTTCGCGCCCCGAGTTAGTCTATGCGGCGGATCGAGTCGGGGACAATCTCCGCATCGAATGCGTCCTGTAGCGCGAGCACCATCGGATCCCGGGCAATATCTGCCTCGGTCTCGTGCTGGCGGGCCATCTGCTCGCGCGCCTCACGCTGTGCCGGGGTCTCTTCGTCGCCTGCCTGGGCATCGAGCCGCAAGACAACATCGCATTGCAGATGTGCGGCGATCGCCTCCTGAAGACGCCGCTCGGCCAGGCTATCGATCAGACTGCGGCAATTCGGGTCAACCCGCAGCGACAGGTGCTTACCGTCCCAACCCTTCAGCACGCTGTTGTTGGCCAACTGCGCAGCCATGCCCTTAATGCCCAGCGACTGCACAAAGCCGTGCCAATCCGACAGATCGACCGACATCGTCGGTTTGGACGAGGTTGTTGGCGCCGGATCGGTTCGAGCGGTGGCTTCGGGCACAGCCGGCGTTGCCATGTGCTCACTAGCCTGTTTCGGTGCCGATTTAACCGCCGGCGCCGGTGGCCGTTCCTTTTTTCCTGTACTGCCGCCAGTATCGTCGACACTGTCCGGGCGAAACGCGAGCATACGCAGCAACACCATCTCGAAGCCGCTTTGTTCATCCGGAGCCAAAGGCAAATCGCGCTGTCCGTTCAACGCGATCTGGTAATAAAGCTGGACATCCTCGGGAGGGATCTCGGCCGCCAGTTCGACCAAGCGTTCAACGTCACCCCAGGCCGGCTGTGCCGCCCCGGGCACCTGCTGCAACACGGCAATGCGATGCAGCAGGGTTAGAAGATCGCGCAACATGCCACCAAAATCCGGCGCGTGCTCGGCCATGGACACGACCTCAGCCATCACCTTTTCGGCTGCCCCCTTAGCGGCTGCGGCGATCAACTCGGGCAGATGCTCGCTGGCACTGATGCCAAGCATCGCCCGCGCCTCCTGCTGCCGAACCTCGCCGCCGCCAAACGCGATCGCCTGATCGAGCAGGCTCAGCCCGTCACGCATGCTGCCGTCCGCCGCACGCGCCAATACCGCCAAGGCCTCGGGTTCGAAAACGACACCCTCGGCATCCAGGATGTGCCGGAACTGGCCCTCGATCTGCGCCGGCGGCAGGCGCTTCAGATTGAATTGAAGGCAACGCGACAACACGGTCACGGGCACTTTCTGCGGGTCCGTCGTGGCCAACAGAAACTTCACGTGCGGCGGCGGTTCTTCCAAAGTCTTCAGCAAGGCATTGAAACTATGCCCCGAGAACATGTGGACTTCGTCGATCAGATAAACCTTATAACGTCCGCGAACCGGGGCGTAAGGCACGTTTTCGAGCAGTTCGCGGGTATCGTCGACGCCGGTCTTGGATGCCGCATCCACCTCCAACAGATCGACGAAACGCCCCTCGTCGATCTCTCGGCAGACGCTGCACACGCCACAAGGGTTGGCGCCGACCCCGGTCTCGCAGTTCAGCGATTTCGATAGAATCCGCGCCAAGGTGGTCTTACCCACGCCGCGCGTCCCCGTAAACAAATAGGCATGGTGCAAGCGATCGTTATCCAGCGCATTGCTGAGTGCGCGCACCACGTGTTCCTGGCCGACCATCTCGGCAAAATTGCGCGGGCGCCATTTTCGGGCGAGAACCTGGTATGACATCGAGACCGTATGGATATCGGACGCTGGGATCGAGCAAGTCTAGCGCGCATACGACGCCAAGGCTAACCAGCAAATCAGCTTGAGATAAATGACATGAGAAGGCGGCGGCCCCGCCAGCGATTCCCGGCGCACAAGTCAACTGCTGCGGCTGCTCCCTTCCAGGCCTGACCGGATTCACAATCTATTGTCGCGGGAGACCAACGGGGCCGCCACAGGTTGGGTATTATGCCGCAAACCCGCCCGGCGCGCTCGCAAGCGGCGCGAAACACCCCGTGTCGGCAGTACACGCGCATTCGCGATCGCTTACAATCGGCCGCCCGATGTCGAATGAAGGAAGTCAACACATGCGACACATCAAAAAGGCCCTTTCCTACTCTGTGGCCGGCGGTCTCGGACTCGGCGTCATCGCCAGCCTCCAAGGCTGCGACCAAGGACCTCAGCCACCCAATATGAGCGGTTTTGAGGCAGGTGCGAGCGACCAACAACAGGAAAACTACTTTTTGGTCGTCGAACAAACGGGAACGGCACCCGATACCTACCGGCTGGTGGAAAAACATCCGACCAACGGCCCGACCCGGGCCATCCTGCGTTTGCCCGACGGTACGGAACGGTTCCTGTCCGAGGCCGAACTCAAACGTATCGCCGAGGAAGAGGCCGCCAGAATCGAGGCCGGCACCTCGCGCCTTACCCAGGATCCGTCGATGCACGCCGGCGGCCTGTCGCTCGGCGAGACCCTGGTCGCCGCCGCAGCCGGCGCATTGATCGGCGGCATGCTGGCAAACAGCCTGATGGCCAACCGCAATTTCCAGCGCACCCAGCAAAGCTATGGCGGCGGCCGACCGACCGCTGCCATCTCGCAACCGGCCCGTCAGACCACGGCAAACAATCAACCTCGCAGCGGTTTTTTCGGCAATAGCAGCGGTCGCTCCAGCGGCAGCACCAGCTCGTTCGGCGGTTGAATCATGGTGAACTTGGTGACCGTCGAGCCCTTGAGCAAGACGGTGATGGAGGATATCGGTCTGACCTGGCACACCGACGCGGACGGCAGTGCCTACATCAGCTCGGACTTGGTCGAGGTCAGCGAGGCCGAAGCGGAGCGCTATTACGCCGTGGCTAACAGTCTGTACGATCTGTTCGTCGAGGCAGCACAGCACGTCATCGATCAGCAACGCTATGCCGAACTCGGCATACCGTCCAACCTGGTCGCACTCATCGAGGACAGTTGGGAAAAGGACGATCTGCACCTGTACGGACGCTTCGACCTGGCCGGCGGTATCGACGGCCTGCCGATCAAGTTGATCGAATTCAACGCCGATACGCCAACCAGCCTGTTCGAGACCTCGATCGTGCAATGGGCCTTGCTCAAGGCCAACGACATGGACGAGACCCGTCAATTCAACAATCTACACGAGATGTTGAAAGAAAACTTTCGTCGACTGGTCACAGGCGAGCATCCCCTGGAAGAATTCGGCGAGCGCTACGGGCAGGAGAAACTCCTATTCTCCAGCGTCGGCGGCCTCCCCGAGGACGAGCGCACGGTACGTTATCTCCAACAGGTCGCGCACGAGGCCGGATTGTTCACCGATTTCTGCTATCTGCACGAAGCGGGATTCACCAGCGAAGAAGGCGTATTCAACCGGGACCAACAGCTCGCAGACTTCTGGTTCAAGCTGTTCCCCTGGGAAGATATCGCAGCGGACGAACTCGAACTCACGCGAATGTTGGAGAAAATCGCCAAACGGGGACGTACTCGACTCCTCAATCCGGCCTACACCCTGCTGTTCCAGAGCAAAGGCATGTTGAAAGTCCTGTACGAACTGTTTCCCGACTCGCCCTATCTGTTGCCGACGGACTATCAACCCTTGACCGACGTCGAACAAGTAGAGAAAAAAATGTTCGGAAGGGAGGGTGCCAACATGGCCCTATACCGCAGTGACGGAGGTGTCGTACAGACCACCGATGGCCCTTATGCCCATTACAAAAGCATTTTTCAGGCACGCGCGGATTTCGCTCGCGACACCAACGGCGACCACTATCAGGCCGGGGTGTTTTACGTTTGGGAGGCCTGTGGTCTGGGTTTTCGCAAGGGGGGACCGATCCTCGACAATATGAGCAAATTCGTCGGTCACCTGATCACCTGATTAAATGTCTTGCCGATGACCGCTCGTCCATAGAAACGGTGGCGTAAAACCCGGAACCGCAAAGCGACGGCAGCCGATTTGGCTGCCATCAAAGCGCCGCTGCCAACCTACAAAGACCTTGAGATATCTCAACGAGTCGATTTATTCGAATGTTGCATTCGTAATTTGCGATTCAAGCTCTTTAATCCGAACGCCGCTAGCTCGCGACATGGCGCTTAAGTCGGCGGCCATTGTTTTTCTTCCCGGCAATCCGCTTCCCTCACAAACATGTTAAGGAAGGTCAATGTTCTTCAAGGATATGAAACTGGGTGTCCGCCTGTTCCTGGGGTACTCATCCGTAATCGCCGTACTGTTGTTTCTCACCTGGGTTTCGATCGCCGAGATACGAGCCCTATCGGGACTGACCGAAAACCTCTACAAACATCCTTTCGCGGTCACCGCCTCGACACTGAGAATCGAAGTATCGGTGACCGATATGCACCGATCGATGAAAGACGTCGCGCTTTCACAGACACCGGAACAATTCGACAGAGCGGTACAAAGGGTCAATAACGTCGAGAAGAGCGCGCTGAAAGACTTTGATCTGCTAAAAGAGCGTTACCTTGGCGATGACACCGCCATAGACAACGCACGTGCCTGGTTTTTGGATTGGAAACCCATAAGAGACGAGGTCATCAGTCTCATCAAAGCCGGCAACACCGAGGCCGCCACCACCATGACCAAGCAAAAGGGCGCCGATCACGTCAAACAGCTAAGAGACAAAATCAACGCGCTCGAGAGCTTCGCGGGAGAAAAGGCCGCAGAGTTTTACGACAACGCAAAAATCATCGCGGAGGACTCGGTACACGATATGCTCGCGGCAACCGCCTTCGCCGTCTTTATTGCGATCATGTCAGGGTGGCTAGTCAACAAATCCGTGCAAAGACAGGTCGGTGGAGAACCGGCCGAGATGGAGAAACTGACCATCCGGGTCGCCACTGGCGATCTCACCGTCAGCTTTGCCAAAGATGGCAAAGAAACCGGCATCTATGCTGCCATGCACAATATGGTGGGCAAATTACGCCAAACGCTCCGTGTAATATCCGAATCGACCACGTCTCAGGCCTCGGCAACCGAGGAACTGTCCGCGATCACCGAGCAGGCTAAACAAAACGTCCACCAACAAAGCGAGCTGACCAACCAGATCGCCGTTGCGGTGAACGAACTCGAGGCCACCGCATCGGAAGTCGCCAGAATGACCAGCGAGGCGGCACAGGCGACCGAACAGGCAAGCGATTTGGTAGACAGTGGCAACCAAAAGGCCGGTGACGCCGAGGCGGGAATCGAAAAACTTTCCGTCGAGCTGGACGGCGCCTCTCAGGTCATCACCAAGCTGGCACAAAGCGCGGAAAGCATCAGCGGCATACTCGGCGTCATCCGCGGCATCGCCGATCAGACCAACTTGCTCGCACTGAACGCCGCTATCGAAGCGGCCCGCGCCGGAGAGAAAGGCCGCGGTTTCGCCGTGGTCGCCGACGAGGTGCGCTCCCTCGCCCAAAACACGCAGGACTCGACCGCGGAAATCGAATCCATGATCAACGAGGTTCAGCAAGGCGCCAAGGCGTCGGTGGACTCGATGGAGCAAGGGCGCCAACAAACGACCTTGATCGTCGGTCAAACCTCGGAGGTGCGCCAGATGCTGCTGAGCATCAAAGAGGCGACCGGCAACATCAGCAATATGACCACCCAGATTGCAACGGCCGCGGAGGAGCAGAGTTCGGTGTCGTCCGACATCGGCCGGCAGATAACCGAGGTCAGAGACCTTTCCACCCAAACCGGCAAAGGCGCCAACGAGATATCCGGCGCGACCGAAGAACTCGCCAGGCTGAGTTCGGACCTGAAGGAGCAAGTCGCACTGTTTAGGACCTGAGTGGCTAAAACACACGCCGGCGCACCTCCCTACCGCCCCGCCGGATGCGCCGGCGTGTCATTACCCAAATCAACAAAACCGCCGATATCGGGTGCCGAAATCCGTATGCTGGTCTACCCTGTAATCGACACCCATCCATGTGGTAATGACGTCATCATGGAAGACCGTGGATTTCTGGCTCGTCGCGAGCTGCAAACCCTGATCGATGCGCTGAAGCATGCCGGTTACAGAGTGGTCGCCCCACGCGTGGTCGACCATGCGATTCAATACCTGGATCTCGACCACGCGGACCAGCTCCCACACGGATGGCAAGACACCCAGGCACCCGGCAGCTATCGTTTGACCCAAAGCGATGAAACACGTTGTTTCGCCTGGGCCAACGGCCCACAGGCACTCAAGCCCTATTTGTTCAAATCGCGCGAGGTGTTATGGCACTCGCAACGGGAGACGGACGGTAACCTGAGCTTTCATACCGACGAAACGGAACCGCAGGCGCTGGCGGTGATTGGCGTACGGGCTTGCGACCTCGCGGCATTGGCATTGCACGATCAACATTTTCTCGAGCGCATTCCCGACCCTTACTATGCCGCTCAGCGGAAAAAGCTCTTGCTGATAGCGGTGCATTGCAGCCACCCGGCCGATACATGCTTCTGCGTATCGACCGGCGACGGCCCGCGGGCACAAAGTGGCTGCGATCTGGCATTGAGTGAGTTGGATGACGGCTATCTGGTCGAAGTCGGCAGCCCGGCCGGCGAATCGTTGATCGAGGCATTGCCGCTGGAAAACGCGACAACCGAGCAACACGCCCAGGCCAACGCACAAATCGAGCACGCAACCCGTGCCCAACAACGGTCGTTGCCATCGCGCAATCTACGCGACCGGCTTTTCGTTCGTCTGAACCACCCACGCTGGCAGGCGGTCGCCGAACGTTGTCTGTCGTGCGGCAACTGCACCAGCGTCTGCCCGACCTGTTTCTGCCATCAGGAGACCCAGGTACCGACACTCGGTGGCGATAGCAGCGAGCACGTCCGCGAATGGGACTCCTGTTTCACTCAGGGCCATAGCTATATGCACGGCTTCATCGTGCGCCCCGAGACCGAACACCGTTATCGCCAATGGCTAACCCACAAACTCGGCAGCTGGCACGACCAGTACGGTCGCAGCGGCTGTGTCGGCTGCGGTCGCTGTATCACTTGGTGTCCGGTCGGCATCGACATTACCGAAGAGGCCTACGCAATCTGCGGCACGCCACCGGCCGACGGAGGTGAGGCATGAATCCCTATCTGCCGCGGGAAGCCGAGATCGTTGAACGCATCCAGGAATCGGATAACACCTTTACCCTGCACCTGCGGCTGACCGACGACCGGCCCTACAGTTTCGAACCCGGTCAGTTCAACATGCTTTACCTGCACGGCTCGGGCGAAGTGGCTATCTCCATCGTCGGCGAAGACCCAGCCCAACGTTTGCTCACACACACCATCCGTGTACTGGGCCGGATCACCCGCGGTCTGGCCGCACTCGACGTCGGACAATGTATCGGGCTACGCGGTCCTTATGGCCGCGGCTGGCCGATGCGCGAGGCCGAGGGCCATGATGTCGTCGTGGTGACCGGCGGCCTCGGCTGCGCACCATCGGTGTCGATCATTCATCACATTCTCGAACACCGCGACCACTATGGCCACCTGAGCATCCTACAAGGTGTCAAACACACCGACGACCTGATCTGGCAGGCCCAATACGATGCGTGGGCGGCACTGCCCTATGTCGATGTACTGCTTGCCGCCGATGTCGCCGACCCCCAATGGCACGGCCATGTCGGACTGGTGACCGCGTTGTTCAGTCAGCTTCGCCTGGTGCCCGACAAGACTATCGGCATGCTGTGTGGTCCGGAACTGATGATGCGCGCAGCCGCCGACGGCTTACACGCACTCGGGCTACCGCCCCAGGCCATTTATCTCAGCATGGAACGCAATATGCACTGCGCGGTGGGCCACTGCGGCCATTGTCAAATGGGCGCTAAATACGTTTGTCGCGATGGCCCGGTGTTTCCCTGGCCCGAGGTACGCGAACTGCTTGGCGTGAGGGGGTACTGACATGGCCAAACCCAGTATCGCCGTACACAAGTTCTCGTCCTGCGACGGTTGTCAGCTCGCCTTCCTCAATGCCGGCGAAGACTTGCTCACGCTATCGGAGCTGATCGACATCCGGCATTTTCTCGAGGCCGGCATGGCCGACGAAGAGGCCAAGGTCGATATCGCCTTTGTCGAAGGCAGCATTTCGACCGATGAAGAGATCGAGCGTATTGCACGCGTGCGTGCCAACAGCGATTTCGTCGTCACTATCGGCGCCTGCGCGACCGCCGGCGGCCTTCAGGCATTGCGTAATCTCGATGACAACCACGAGGCGTGGAAAAATGCGATTTATGCGAAGCCCCAGTTCATCACGACGCTGGACTATGCCCGCCCGGTGAAGGAATTGATCAAGGTCGATTTCGAACTCTGGGGCTGCCCGGTCAACGGTCGCCAGGTACTGGCGGCAGTGCAACAGCTGCTTTTCGGCGTTGCACCACTGCAATCCAACGACAAGGTCTGCATGGAGTGCAAGCGAACCCATACGGTCTGCGTCATGGTCGCCGAAAACCGCCCGTGCATGGGTCCGGTCACGCGCACCGGCTGCGGCGCATTGTGTCCTCGCTTTGGCCGCGACTGCTACGCCTGCTTCGGTCCAGCGGAAAACATCAATGGGCCGGCCATGGCCGCACGCTTGCAAGGCCTCGGCTTGCCGCCGGCCGATGTCGCCCGACGCTTCCTGTTTATCAACAGTCAGGCAGGCGACTTCCATGAAATCGGGCGACAAAGCTATCGACGAGGATTCGACGATGACTGAACGTTCGGTAAGCATCCATGTCCCGGCGATGACCCGGGTCGAAGGCGAAGGCGCCCTGCGCCTGCGAATCGAAAACGGACGGATCGAGGAACTCGCGCTGGATATCTTCGAACCGCCGCGCTATTTCGAAAAATTTCTCGAGGGCCGACGCTATCACGAGGTACTGGACACGGTTGCACGCATCTGCGGCATCTGTCCTATCGCCTATCAAATGAGCGCTGCGCAGGCAGTGGAAAACGCCTTCGGCATACAAACGACCGATTGGACGCGCGACATGCGTCGGGTGTTTTATTGCGGCGAATGGCTGCAAAGCCATGCGCTTCACGTCCATCTGCTGGCAGCGCCGGACTTTCTCGGCTTCGACAGCGTCGTCGGTATGGCCGCCGAGTATCCCGATGCAGTACGACGTGGTTTGCGACTGCAAGGGTTGGGCAATTCACTGATCAGCCTGCTCGGCGGCCGTTCGGTACACCCGGTCGGTGCCTGCGTCGGCGGTTTTTTCCGCGCACCGACACAGGTCGAGGTCGACGGCATACTGGCCGAACTGCACGCTGCCCTTCCCGACGCGGTCGAACTGGTTGAGTGGGCCGCAGCATTGGGCGTGCCGGACGATCCACAGGGCTTCACCAGTGTGTCGCTACGCCATACCGATGACTACCCCATGGCCGAGGGACGTATCGTCTCCGATGCCGGGCTGGATATCACGGTCGACGACTACGAAAAACACTTCGCTGAAGAACATCGTCAGCAATCGACCGCGCTATTCTCGCTGCTCGATGGCCAACCCTATTTGGTCGGTCCGCTTGCGCGGCTCAATCTCAACCTCGACCGACTGCCGGATGCCAGCCACCGATTGCTCACGGCATCCGGCATCCGTTTTCCCAGCAACAATATGTTCTTGAGCCTATTTGCCCGTACGCTGGAAATTCATGTCGCGATCGTCGAGGCGATACGACTGCTCGAGGCTTACCAACAACCGCGTTCGCCTTATCAGGAAGTCGAGACCCGCGAGGGCGTCGGCTGTGGCGCCACCGAGGCGCCGCGCGGTCTGCTCTGGCATCGCTATACGCTCGACAATGATGGAATCGTCCGAGCGGCACGCATCGTGCCGCCGACCAGTCAGAATCAGGCACGGATCGAACAGGATCTACACCGCAGCCTTGCCGCTTTCGGCATCGACCAACAAGACGATGACCTGCGCCTGCGCGCCGAAACCGTCATTCGCAATTACGACCCCTGCATCTCCTGCGCGACCCATTTTCTACATCTCGACGTTCGACGCACATGATCCGCGTGATAGGCATCGGTTCGCCATTCGGGGACGATCAAGCCGGATGGCTGGTGATTAGACGCCTGCAGGACGGTGTGCCCAGTACCGTCAACCTGCTGACCCTGGATCAGCCTGGCGCAACCCTGATCAACTGGATATCCGGTGTCGATCATCTGATCCTGGTCGATGCCCTCCTTTGCCCGCAATGCCGCGAACCCTTTCGCGAAGTCGGCGTCGATGAAGTTGATCAAGGCGACAGAATGCTCAGCAGCCACGGACTCAACCTGTCGCAAACCCTGCAACTTGCCGCCAGTCTCGGTTATCTGCCGCATCGGATAGAGATTTATGGCGTCGTAGTGACCGAACCGAAGCGGGAATCATTGAGCGACACGACAGCAGCGCATGCCGATGCACTCGCGGCCCACCTGCGAAAAGAATTATCAAACGACCGAAATGTTTGCGTAACGTCAAAATAGAATCGGACAAAAACTGGTCAATGCGTAAACGCCGTGACTTCTTGCTCTAGATCATAATTCACTGCTCTATAACAAGGTTATATTTTGTCGTTCGAGACGTACTGCACATTGTCGGCCCCTGCGACAAAAGTAGTCATAAAAAATACGCGATAAAGAGGATCTATCGATGTTCAAACGAATCGTGATCGCGGCGCTCGCCCTGGTCGGCGCCATGCCCTTGCTCGCGGCCGATATGGCCAACGGACAACTCATCAACAAGAGCTGCGCACTCTGCCACGGCATTCATGGCCAAGGTGCATCAGGCAAACTGTCGCCACGTATCGCTGGATTGCCCAGGGAATACATCATTAAAGCGATGAAGGACTACGTCGACGGCACCCGCGTATACCCACTGATGGTACGCACCTCACAGATCGACAAATTCACCGAAAAAGACTTTACCGATGTCGCCGCCTACCTGTCGGCGCTCGACCTCAGCTCCGACGAACGATTCAATATCAAATCGACCTTCGGCGACCCCGACGAGGGTAAGAGTATTTATCGCAGCGATTGCCGCAACTGCCATGCACGCGACGCTTACGGTAAACCCAGTAAAGAGGCCCCGCCTTTGGCCGGCCAGCATCCCGAGTACCTCTTCACCACCATGCGAGGCTTCAAAGAAGGCCACAGAATTCACGCTAACGATCGGGAAGACGACAGCTTCGTCGATTACGGTGACGAAGATTTCATGAATCTCGCAGCCTATCTGGCCACAAAAGATGATCGCAAGATCGTCGCCGGTTACGAATTCAACCCACCCATCTTCCGTACCAATCTGGCATTGCGTGATCGCGACAATTTAAGCGACAGCATTCAGATTACCGACATCACCCAGACCGTAGTGCGCATGGCCGTGGACGCCGGTATCACGACGGCACAGGCGGAAAAGGCGATGATCGCCAAAGCCAAGGAGATCGGACTGAAAAAGGTCGCACAGCAAAAGGTCTCGCAATTCTTGTCCAAACAAGGCGTCGAGATGCCTCACCTGTCGATCTTCCAGTTCTGTAACCCACTGGATGCGCGCCTGATGGTTATGGCCGATCCGGTCTTCTCCAGCTACATGCCTTGCCGTATCTCCATGGTCGAAGATGCTGACGGCAAATTGTGGTTGATGATGCTTAACCTCGACATGCTGATCAACAGCAAACTCTTGCCGACCGAGGTCGTCGAGACCGCTGTACGGGTCAACCAGCAGATGCTCGATGTCATGAACGCCGGTTCCGCCGGCAAGCCCTGAGAAACCGGGCCGCGGGGGCCGATACCCCCGACTTCGGATCGAGAAACCCCGCAGCGAACAGGCTGCGGGGTTTTTTAATGTCCGCGTGGTCGCGCAATCGAACAACATCGTCATAGCCCGGTGAGACGACGTCAATTAATCCATTCGCCCGCCGATACGATCGTGAGGGATTTCGACGAACGCTGAACTCGTGCCATGCTGTCTTTACGAAACATCCTGACCGATATCATGCAGCAGCCATCCGTCGACACGGGCAGTTCGCGATGACAACAGGCAAAACAACCACGAATCGACGACAATGAAGCGAGCCCATCTCTCGCAAAAGAAGAATAGACGCAGGTGGCCTTATCGTGTCACGCCGGCATTCGCCGTCGCAATTCCGCTCGGCCAAACCGCAACGGGCGACAATCCGGACCTATCGGCTCTCCGTGAAAACACCAAGC
The DNA here is from genome assembly GCA_028280505.1 of Chromatiales bacterium. Taxonomy (GTDB): domain Bacteria; phylum Pseudomonadota; class Gammaproteobacteria; order Chromatiales; family Chromatiaceae; genus Thiosocius. The sequence continues at coordinate 68,277 of JANQLO010000040.1, forward strand.
GGACCGGTAGCGAACCGAACACCCGCAGTTTGCCGAACCTCAGTCACGTCGAGAGACTCACGGACGCGTTCAGCTCGGACGCACAACACGCGCAGGGGCGGCATGCCCGCACCTCAACGGTACCGAATACGCCATGAGTATTCGATCCGCAGTACCGGACAAAGCAAGGATACGACTTTGGCGTACCTTGCTCAGTGCGATGCTGGTCTTGCTGTCCCATGGCAATTCAATCGCTGCAGAGATATCCGAAGCGGCGGTCAAAGCCGTCTACATCTTCAATTTCGCCAGCTTTGTCGAATGGCCTGAAGATGAAAACGCCCCGGTACCACCCACCTTCGATATCTGCACCCTGGGTGAAGACGAGGTAAGCACCCTACTCCCAGGCGTCATCAAAGATGAAAAGCTGGGACAAACGCCTTTAAGACACTTGGCATTGTCATCCTCTGATACGCTGCAATCTTGTCGCATCCTCTATCTCTCGACAGTCGACGATGAAACCATGTCGAACGTTCGGAACGCCGTCAACGGCCGGCCGATACTGACCGTCAGCGATCAAGCCGGCTTCGCGGTGCGTGGCGGGCATATTGAATTCGGGTTACTCCGCAAGCGCGTACATACGATCATCAACCGCCGTTCGGTGAACACCAGCGGGCTCCGGGTCAGCGCCCAGCTCTACCGGCTGGCGACGGTCGTGGATTAAGCGGGATCCAGATCTATGATCAACCGCCTTCGCAATGCCCCGATACGTTTTAAGTTGATCGCGATCGCATTGATCTCGGCGGCGGTCGCGCTCCTCGGTGCCACCCTGGTACTGCTGGCTCAGAAGTTCATCAACGACCGACAAGCACTCGAGGAACGCGCCAACAGCGTCGCTGAAATCATCGCTGCCAATACGCGGGGGGCACTGGCGTTCGGCGACCGTGCCGATGCCGAAAACACACTCGATGCCGTAAGCAACGAACGCGACGTTGTCAACGTAGAAATCCGAACACCCGACGGTGAGATTTTTGCCGAATATCAGAGCCAAGAGGCCCAAGACCTGCTGTTGTCAAAACACTTGGAGCGGCATGTGCACGACACATCGGAGCAAGTACCACCGGATCACACCCATTCTGAAAACGGGCGCTCGACCGAGCACCTCGAGTACTTCCATCTCATCAAACCGATTAGATCGATAACCGCCGTTTGGGATATCTGCATGTCCAGATGGACTTGTCCGGAGTCTACGAGGAATTATGGGAACAGGCGATGATCTCGGTCGTGATCTTCCTGCTTGCGATGCTACTCGCCGCTCTGCTGGCCCTGAAGTTGCAACGCCTAATATCAGCTCCGGTAGCACACTTGGCAGACGCCATGCATCGGGTGTCGGACTCACGCAATTACAGCACGCGGATGGAAAAAACCGCGAATGACGAAATCGGCATGCTGATCGATTCGTTTAATGCCATGCTCACACAGATCGAGGCACACGAAACCGCACTGCGAGAGGCCAAAGACGACGCCGAAAGCGCGAGTCGCGCCAAATCACGTTTTCTGGCCACCATGAGTCATGAGATCCGTACACCGATGAATGGCGTCATGGGCATGGCCGAGTTACTGCAAAGCACCGAACTGAACGAACGTCAGATCGAATACGCCAAGATCATCCGCAGTTCTGCGGACTCGTTGCTGACAATCATCAACGACATCCTCGATTTCTCCAAAATCGAAGCCGGCAAGCTCGATTTGGAGCACGTCGCATTCGATTTGCGCGAGCAAATCGAAAACACCGCACAAAACCTAACCGCCCGAGCACGCGGAAAAGGGCTCGACCTGGATCTCGCGCTCGCACCCGATTTGACCCGGGAGGTTGTCGGCGATCCCGCCCGTGTAACGCAAGTTCTTAACAACCTCATCGGCAACGCAATCAAGTTCACCAATAGCGGCCGTGTCACGGTTCGTGCCAGAAACCTCACAGAACAACCCAAGCGATGCCGTTTTCGGATTGAAGTGGAAGACACCGGTATCGGAATCGACGAAGACGTCCGACAGCACGTTTTCGACTCCTTCCGCCAAGCCGACAGCTCGACAACCCGCAAGTTCGGCGGTACAGGCCTGGGTCTGGCAATTGCCAGAGAACTGGTTCAGTTGCTCGACGGTGATATCGACTTCGAGTCCAATCCCGGCGAAGGCACCACCTTTCGGTTTGACTTCGCCCTGGACAAGCCGGAGAAAGCCGAACCGATCGATCTGCCGATATTCGAGCGAAAACCCATACTGATTGCAGAACGCGATCCCGCGAGCTGTCAGGCCTTGGTAGATCAGTTGATTTATGTACGGCTACGGCCGGTCTATGTGAGAGATCCGGCAGCCGCACTGGCACAATTGCGGCTGTCCGTCGCACAAGGCAATCCCTTCGCCGTACTCTTGATCGATGAAGGCCTACCGGGCCTTTACACCAGTGAATTGGCAAAAGCACTGCGCAACAGCCCCGAATTCGACGATCTCAGCGTCGTTACGATGCGTTACGTCGGACAAAACGCATACGGCCCTCCTTTGGCAGCCAAGCAAACCGCGGTACTGAGCAAACCGGTACGACAGCATGATCTTTACCATTGCATGACCCTTGCGCTAGACAGCGCCGGAAAAACTGACGGTGCCGAAACATCCGACGAGAATGCAACCGACATCAGGGCACCGAAGGATACCGTTCAGCAACGGCGGATACTCATGGCGGAAGACAATGTAGTCAACCAGGTCGTCGCATCCGAAACACTCGTATCACTCGGCTACGAGGTCACAGTTGTTGAAGACGGCCTGCAGGCGGTGGAACGGTTCACCACGGAACCTTTCGATCTCATCCTAATGGACTGCCAGTTGCCGAGGCTTGACGGTTACAGTGCAGCTCGCCGGATCAGAGCGATCGAAACCGAGCGTGGACAAGGGCGTATCCCGATCGTCGCGCTTACCGCCTACGCAATGACCGGCGACCGTGAGCGTGCATTGGCATGCGGTATGGACGACTATGTCAGTAAACCCTACACACAAGAAGAAATCGGCAGGGTGCTCGAACGCTGGCATAACAACGCCCATGGCAGACCCGGTTCGGATCACGAAGGCACCAACGACATATACCAAATCGACGATGCCATGCTGCAGCATCTCAGGGAACTGCAACGTCCCGGACGTCCAAGTATATTGCGTCAACTACTCGATCTTTACATTAACGGCAGCGAAGACATCACAAACCAGATGCGAGATGCAATCGCCGGACAACGGCGCGATACCTTGCAACGCGCGGCACACACGCTGAAATCCAGCAGTGCCAACCTCGGCGCCGAGGCATTCGCCGCCAGGTGCCGGATAATCGAACAGGCCGCTCGAGAAGCTCAATGGGCGAAGTTGTCCCAATTGGTCGACACCGTTATCGCCGATATCCCGCAAGTGATTGCCGCAATAAAAGAAGCAATCGAAACACTGGACGACGTACCGCCCGCCGCCGACGATTGAACCACGACATCGATGTGCCGAGAGAACGTTTGCGGACAGTCTAGTCGGAACCCATCATGGCTTGAACCGGTGCCGTGGACCGATCGTCGGTCACTGCTGCAGCGGCGGCCTCACGGGTGTAAAAAACACCATCCCGCACAAACCCCGCAATAACCTCGGAACAGACTTCCAAGGCCCTGCCTTGCTCATCGCATGCCGCCACCCAGCTCGCCGGTAGACCCTCGAGCACATGGATCGGAGCCAAACGACCATCGGCAAATCGCGATAAGACCGTCTCGCATGTACTGACATTGAAGTAAGCGGGCCGAAATCCTGCACAGGCGTTACCGGCACTTACGCCACCGGTACCTGCGTAGACCCGGTTCTCGGCTTCCAGGGTCTCGGCCGACCAGGAACATGGCAGCTTACACACCGATTCGGCTCCATCGGCTTGTGGCTCTCTCATTCTCAGCCTCCACGAACCGGCGTTGCATCATTATTTAACCGGCGCTTGAATCCTTCATGCATCAGCCGAGCCATGTTTGGCATCTCTCTTCCCAAACGCTTTGATCTGCCAAAAAACATATATTAAATCATATAATTATAGATAACCCTTCCCGCGACATTGATATAGGAACCCCTGCACCAAAGTTACCGAAACCGACAAAAGCGTAAAATTTTCCAACACCCGGTCCAAAGCCAAATCGCAACATTCGTAGCACGGCTGTTTCAAACTCGACCGAGACAAATCGCCAGTCGATTGAAATACAAATGCGAACGCTCGGGTCATGCTCTTTATGGAGGTGATCTGTATGCGCACGACCAAAGGATTCCTGCGGGCTTCGGTGGCCTCGTTGACGTTGACGCTTGCGGCCGGCTTGTCGGCCGATCCCGGAGGCATTAATCCGCCCTCCGGCCGGACACCGACAATCTGGATCGGACCCGAAATACTGACGCCAACCGAAGTGGGCATCGGCAAACCGATTCCCGATCTCGAATTACACGATGTGGAAGGCAATAAACATGCGCTTCACGGCAACACTCGAAGCAAAGGCATGGTCATTGTGGTGCGTGATCCCGAATGCCCAGTATCGAAGCGTTACGGACCTCGCATATCGAGTATGGCTCGACACTATCTCACCGCCGGCTTTGGCTTCGTCTTTATCTACCCGAGCGAAACACTGGATAAAGCGCAACGCATTCGGGATCGCGAGAACCTCGCGATTCCGGGGCTTTATGTCGGTCAGGGTAGCTTCGCTTTAGCGGAGAAGCTCGGGGTGAAAAGCACCGGCGAGGTCTTCATACTCGACGCCGACAATCGACTGCGTTATCGCGGTGCAATCGATGATCAATACGGCCTCGGGTACACCAAAGACGTACCGACACGCCATTATCTGCGTAACGCGCTGGATGCCATGACGCAAGGCCGGGCCATCACTACCCCGGCCACCTCGGCACCGGGCTGTTTTATCGACGCCGACCCGACCAAGGATCAATTGTTCCAACCGCTATCCGCCGGACAAATGTTGTCCTAGATTCGCATCCGGTCATTCATACATCATCACGCGATCGCAATATTTTGCGGCCGCACGTCGCTCGGGCGTTTACTGAGAATCTCGAACACGTCCGTAAGCGTCTCATCGCCACCGACATTGCCGGGGAAGATCACCACGGGCAAATGCGCAAAACGCCGATGTTCCGGCGGGCACATCACTACCGAGCAACCGGGACTTATTTGACCGAGCACCCGCGCGGTGCGCAAAGCCAAACCGCGACTCAGGGTATCGTTTGACGTAATCCCGCCTTTGCTGATCAAGAACCCAATCTCACGCGGCAGATTCTGGACCAATCGCACCAGAAAGGCGGAAACCCGATCACCGAAAGCCAAACGTTCAGCCTTACTCGGAAACCGACGCTCACCGCGACTGGTGTACAACACCACGCTCCGATTCTGCCGCTGCGCCTTGAGTAAGTGTTCCTGAATCGCGATATGCAACCGGTCTTCGTCGTGCACCAGTTGGTCCAGATCGATATGCACCGGCACCACCGACGTGTGATCGATTAGGTAGCGCAACTGACGGGTCGACTTATCGACATGCGATCCCACCAATACCACTCCAACCCGACCGCGGCGCACATAGCGCGACATATCTTCTGCCCTGACCGGCTGCGGCGGCAGATCGGCAAAGGCGCTGAGCAGACTGGCCGCGCTTCGAAACAAAAAGCGTTTACCACGTGCTGCGGCCGCCAGAACCTGACGAGCAAATTGCGCCAAATCATCGGGGTGTTCCGCGTCGACCACACCACACGTATTGTGCGCCAGCGAATCGAGTCGATCATCGAGTTCGCCGCGCACATCGCTCAGACTGAAATACTCGACCTGGCTCGCCTTGATTCGCCCAGCGGTCTTCTCTTCGACATAGTCGGGTAAATAGGCCGTACTGAAGCCGAACACGGTGTCCTTGGCGAACTCGGTTTCGTGCACCGGCACCGGCTCACCATCGACCAGTAGATAATGAGTACCGCCACGCGTGACCCGCCCACCCTCGAAGAAGGCCGGAATCAGGAAATGCGCATCGAATGGCCCCAGTTCTTCGGCGATCACATCGGTTTCGACCGGATAATGTCCGCGCAAGGTCGAATCCGAACGGCTGACGATCACCGGTACAATGACGATCCCTTGCGCGTCGAGTTGATCGAGTGCGGTACGTAGATTGATACAGATCTCGCGCGTGATTCGGGCTGCCCGGGAGGCATCCATGCCGCGGGTATTGCTGAGGACGAAAAACAACGGCGATTCGTCTCGTAATGCTTCAACCAAGGTCGCCGGATTCCAACGAGTCAACAACAGGCAGCTATGTACCGTCTGCGAACCGGTGGGGTCATCGTCGATTGCAATGATCTTTGTCTTGGGCCGAGTGTCCATGTTGTCACCCCTCAGGCCGCAACGACCGGACTTGCCAGCCCCTGCGCACGTTCTGCCAGACCCTCGGCAGTGATACCGTTGTAAGCCATCAGCTCCGCCGGGCTGGCGGTCGTCTCACCACGCTGCCAACCGAATAACTCACGCGCGGGAGCATGACTGCGCAACAATACCGGTTCCAGCGCGAGCGTACCGCCACCGCTCACCCCGATCAGCACATCACCGCCGAACAAAGCGTCGAATTCATCGTCGGCCATGAAGGCATTGTCGGGCTCGGCACTGTGTTGCCAGGCAACATCACCGGAACGGTACAAGCGACGTGGGTTGGCAACACACACGATGCGCACGCGGTAACCGAACTGCTCGAGTTGATCCTTGGCGGCAAATACCGGCAGGTAGATCATGTCGCCGGTTACGGCAAACACGATGGTTCCCCGGCCGCCTTCGGCAGACTCGTAAAGAACCGTTGCACCCTGCTCGATTGCTTGTTTCGCCCGCTCAGGCGTCGTATGCACCGGCAATGCCGACTTCGATGCGACAATGCTGATGCATTTGTTCGACTGCGTATTGGCCCAGCGATACGCAGCCTGGATCATGTTGGCGTCGGCCGGGTACAGCAGATAAACGTTGCCGTTACGCATCTGACCACCGATGTAGTTCTCGATCTCCGGGCGCTGATGGGTCCAACCGTTTCGTCCCTGCTCCAACGCACCGGCGGTGAACATGCTGATCACCGCGGGAGTCTTACGTCGTAGCTCGGCCATCGCCTGGCCGACGGTCTGGACGATCGGCCAACCGTTGATCGCGAAACTCTCGTACGACAACCAGAGCGAACGTCCACCGAACAACGCGAGCCCGGCGGCGAAACCGGCACAGGCATCTTCGTTTAACGGCTCGTAAACCTGACCACCGGGGCTCTGGTTGTACAGCGTATCTTCTGTCGGGTGGCGAATCTTCAGTGCCTCGTTTACCGGCTTCATGTTCGAGGCCTCGTTACCGTCGGCATTGGTGACGACGAACTGTGCATCGCGCCGGCCCAGCTCGGCGACCATGTGCGCCATCGCGGTCGCCGGCACCGCCTTTTCACCGACCTCGAAAGCCTTGGTCGGTAGCTCACCGATGTCGGCCATCTCACGTTCGAACTCCGTCACCACGGTGCGTCCGGCCGGGCCACCGCCGGCGCGGGCCATATTGGTCCGTACCAGGGCCCAAGCCTCGGGCGACAACGCACGTTCGGCCAGCGCCCGGGCGATGTTGTCTTTCTCGGGTTTATCGCCCGGGTAGAGGTTATGTGACTTGGCACCGTGCGCATGCACCCCGGCACCCTTGAGTTGTTTGATGATCAGCACGCTCAGCGTACCGCTCATGGCGGCATCCGCGGCCGCCTGGGCACCTTCGAGTACCGCCCGGATAAAGACCGCACGCGCCCGATCGCCGAAGCGGGTGCTGTCGACATAGGCCCCCTCTTGACCGGCGTCGTCATAATCCTTCGCATCGATCAGAATAACGTTCCGCACGTCATGCGCCTGCCAATAGGCAGTCATCTGTGCATTGTCCATGAGAGAAACCATCGAATGGTGCTCCTGGCTGTAACCGTTCCACACCAGCACCGGCAGGAAATTGGTCACATTCGGATAACTGGTTTGGAAGTGTTTGATCGCCGACAGGATATATGGCTCACCCAAACCACCGTCGCCGATGGTGCAAGGGAAAAGCTTGTCCGGATTGAGGTAAGCACCGGCCATGGCAAAGTGTTGTCCCTGACCAAGCGGACCGGCCGGTGCCAGCAAACCGGGAATCGCACCGGACAGGTGGCCAAGCAAACCATCGCGTTCACGGAAACGGGACTGCAGGTCATTCATGGTGTGAATGCCCATGGCCTCGAGCGAGCCGTCAAGAAACATCGCGCTGTAAAAACCGGGTGCGTGGTGACCGACCTCGGTGACGATATTGTTGTGTCCGAGCATGACCAAGGCCGCATAGGCATCGGCCGAACTGGCGAAGCCGCCCGGATGGCCAGATTCCTTGGACGCACACAATTGCAGTGTGGTGTATCGCAGGCCGTCAGCGACCAGCTGCGTCTGAAACACCGCAGCCTCATCGATCACTTCGATCGCCTTTGCATCATGAGCGATAACCGGCACCCGCCCGAAATGATCGAACCCGGCTGGCGACGGGTTCTCATGCAACATCCCCTCACAGAACGACGGACGTAACTCAAAGACTTCTTTGGCGGCTGTACTCATGCTCTTCACTCCTGACAGTGTCGTGAGACCGCATGACTGCGGTGTTGAGCAGAAGCTAGGCTCACACCAGTTTTTTCGCAATAAAATATATATTTTGTATTATGAAATATTGGTCTGTTAACGCCCAAATGGATTATAAACGATTAAGATAAAAAGAGTTTTTCCAGTCTAGACAATACCAGAAGCATATTTCGTAATATGAAATAGTCATTCGCAATCTCCGTGATTCACAGTTTTTGTGCGCGTCTAGCACGATACATCAGAAAATTTCCCATATTATGGTAGAGTGTCTATATGAGTGAAAAGAAGAATGCCTCATCCATTCAGGTTATCGACCGTGCCGCAGCCCTGCTGGATGCGATTGCGCGTTATCAGGATCCGGTCAGTTTGAAAATCCTGAGCGCAGAAACCGGCCTTCACGCGTCGACCACCCATCGTATCCTCGGATCCTTGATCGAAAACCGTTTCGTGGAAAAGAATTCAGCCGGTCATTACCGGCTGGGTATGCGTCTGCTGCAGCTTGGGGTACGGTTGCACAGCAATATCGATCTACGCTCGGTCGCGTTACCGGCGATGGAATCGCTGCGCGATAAGCTTGGGGAATCGGTCAACCTCACCGTACGCGAAGGCGACGTGGTGGTTTATATCGAAAAAGCAACACCGAACCGCATGATGCATGTACAGCAATTGGTCGGCAGCCGCGCGCCGCTGCACGTCACCGCGGTCGGCAAGCTCATGCTCGGCGCAGCCGGTGCCGATGAGATACGGGGTTATGCCGATCGTACCAATCTACCGGCCTATACGCGCAATACCATCACCACCCTGCCGCGTCTGGTCGACGAATGTCAGCAGGCGGCCGAGCGGGGCTATGCGCTGGACAACGAAGAGGCGGAGATCGATGTCGGCTGCATCGGCGTACTACTTCACGACAGCACGGGAACGGTGGCTGCCGGTTTATCGGTATCGGCGCCGATCGAACGCCGACGCATGGCCTGGATCGATGAAGTCATCGAGGCCGGCAACCATATCTCGTCTCAACTCGGTTATCAGCCGCAGAGCGACTGAACGCACTGGCCTGAATTTCAAGATAGCGAAAAGCCGTCTTCGCGCATCGTCGCCTCGAACATCATCAACGACCATAACACCGTACTGTGATCACGCCGACCCGATTGATGCTGATTCACCAATTGGTTGAGATAGGCCGTATCGAACAGACCCGAGTCGACCAAACCGCCCTCCGTAATCGCATGGCGCAGCCTGTCCTTCAAAGGCCCACGGAACCATTTCGCCAGCGGCACGCCGAAACCCATTTTGGGCCGATACAAAACGTCATTTGGCAGATAAGGTTCAAGCGATTTTTTTAGAATGTATTTACCTTCCTGGCCCTTGAGCTTGTACTTCGAAGGCACAGTCGCGGCCCATTCCAAGAACTTGTGGTCGAGCAAAGGCACGCGCACCTCCAGTGCATGCGCCATGCTCGCCCGGTCGACTTTCGTCAAGATATCGCCGACCAAATACGTCTTGGTATCGATGTATTGAATCAGCGACAAAGGGTCGTCTGTGCCGGCCCGCGCCGCATGCCGGTGCATAGTCTCGATCGCCCGATAACCCTGTAACTCGCGTTTCAATGCGGTACTGAACAACACGCTACGCTGTTCCGCCGTAGTCAACGAAACCGTATGCATATAGGCCTCGACCGAATTACGCGCTAATGCCTGGAAGGTCGTTTTTGCCCGGAATACCCGCGGCGCCCAATCGGCCTTGGGATACCAACGCCCAAGTGCGCCGAACACGGGCCGCCGCAGACCGAGCGGCAAACGCGAGCGCAGTTGCTCTTCGTTCATATGCCAGCGATAGCGCCGATAGCCGGCGAAGTGCTCATCACCACCGTCACCGGACAACGCCACCGTCACCCGTTTTTTCGCAAGTTCACAGACTCGATAGGTCGGGATCGCCGAACTGTCGGCATACGGCTCGTCATACAATTCAGCGAGCGTATCGAGTAAGCCGAAGTCTTCGCTCTCAACCTTCTGCTCGAAATGATTGGTGTGATAGCGTTCGGCAACCATCTGCGCATATTCGGTTTCGTCGAACTGTTTCACATCGAACCCGATCGCGCAGGTATTCACCGCGTCTTGCTGCAGCTGCGCCATCATCGCAACCACGGCACTGGAATCGACACCACCCGACAGGAATGCGCCCAAAGGCACCTCCGCCACCAGCCGGATGTCGACCGCCTCTCGCATACCGGCGATCAGTTGTTCGCGAATCGCACCTTCGTCCAATCCGGTCTGCGGTTGGAAGTGCAGATCCCAGTACGCTTGCGACGCCGGTACCGGCTTGCCTCGCTGAAGCAACAATGTATGCCCCGGCGGCAGTTTGCATACGTCGCGGTAGATGGTTTTCGGCTCCGGTACATAGCCGAGCGCAAAGTAATCCTCAATCGCCTGCGGATCGACCTTGCGCGGCAGTGCCGGATGCTGTTTCAAGACCTTGAGTTCGGATCCGAAGACGAATTGACCGTCGGGCAGAATCGAGTAAAACAACGGCTTGATGCCAAGCCGGTCGCGCGCCAGAAACACGCTCTCGCGTTCGCGATCGTATAACGCAAAGGCGAACATGCCACGAAAATGCTGTACGCAGTCTTCACCCCATTCCCGCCAGGCGTACAGGATCACCTCGGTATCGCAACGGGTGCGAAACTCATAGCCCTTGGCCTTGAGTTCCTCGGCCAAATCCATGAAATTGTAGATCTCGCCGTTGTATACGACACAGAGCTTGCCGTCGGCACTGAACATCGGCTGTTGCCCCGACGACAGATCGATAATCGACAGGCGACGATGACCCAGGGCAACCCCCGGCTCGAGATGTACGCCCCCTTCGTCCGGCCCCCGATGAAATTGGCTTTCGTTCATACGATGGAGTAAATCCCCATCCAAATCGCGACGACCCTTCAGATCAAATATCCCGGCAATTCCACACATACTTCACCTGCTGCATCAACGGGCAGCCAATACCTCATCGTAGATTGACAGGTACTGCCGAACCGTCCTGTCCCAATTAAACTTTTCATCGACGAACCGTCGTCCTTCGGCGCCCATCCGCCGGGTCGCCGACGGGTCGGCGATCATCTTTGCCAGGATATCGGCCAGGGCGGCCGGATCCGCAACCGGAACCAGATATCCGTTTCGGCCACCTTCCACCAACTCGGGGTTACCGCCAGTCCGGGTCGCGACCACAGGCAACCCGCTGGCCATCGCCTCCAATACCGTATTCGAAATGCCCTCAGCGAGCGATGGCAACACAAAGATATCCAGCATGCTCAACAGTTCTGGAATATCCGACCGATCCCCCGGCATCCAAACCAGATCATCGATGTCCAGTGTCACCGCCAACTGTCGCAGATCGGCAAACAAGGGGCCGTCACCGACGAGCACGACACGCACTCGTTTGCGCAATTCGGGTTGATGCGCCAGCAGCAGTTGCACGGCCCTTAGCAGCGTCTGTTGATCCTTGACCTCGGCCAAACGGCCGACCGTGCCCAGCAACACCGCGTTTTCGGGGAGAAAATCTGCCGGTTCCAACGCCGGCCGGGCATCCGGTCGCGACAGAAATCGCTGTTGGTCGACCCCGTTGTATATCTGCGCGACCCGCCGCTCGGCAATTCCGATGCCGAGAATGAGCCATTCCTGCAAATCCCGGCTGACCGCGATATAGCGATGAATAAACGGATTGAGTGCCCGCCGCATCAGGCGATATTTACGATTGCTACCGTCCAGGTCGTAGATATCGCGCCCGTGTTCACCATGGATCCGACGTACGCCAAACAACGGCAGAGTAACCGCCTGCATCTCTAGCGCGGCCAGATTACGGGTATGAACGATCGCCGGCCTGAGTTCGCGCAGGAGCTTCCAAAGGCGCCAGTAAACACCCGGTTCATGGCCCGGGCGCTTGTGCAGCGAAAAGATACGAACATCCGGCGCGGTGAAACGATCGGCAAAGTCATCGGCCTCGGTAAGGCAGATGATCACGTGCCGATAGCGAGCGGGCGGGAAACGGTTGATGATGTTTACCATGCCGTTCTCCATGCCTCCGGTGCGGAAGGCATAGACGATATGAGCCACGAGCGGCGGGAGGCCGTTATTCATGAACGGTTACACCACTGGTTTTCCCCAAATCGCCGAAAAAACGACGAGACCGGATTTGTTTTTGTTTCATCGCGCCAGACTTCGCGGGCTATATTCGGATTCTGCTCGTTTTCCCGGGCAGGCCGACATTCCCACAGCGGTGACGAGTTAGCAAGCGCCGTGGTATCGCCTCGAACCGGAGGCCGCGTCGCCCGTCTTTCGAATCGTACAGTATCCGTAACGTTATTTTGCGACAGGATCATTTACCGTTAGGGTATCGACCAGCCGACAAGAACCTCACGGTGGATACTCAGACAACCATATTAAATAACGGCAGTACCAAACCGGTCGTACTCTACGATGGCGGCTGTCCGCTCTGTCAGCGCGAGATAGCACACTATCGCCGCCTGGATCGCCAGGGCTCGATTCGCTGGCTTGACCTTACCGATCCTGCCATCACACTTCCCGGCGACGTCGACCGGGAAGCCGCCATGAAGCGCATGCATGTGCGCGATGTCAATGGGCACTGGCACACAGGCGCATGGGCATTCGCCGAGCTTTGGTCTCACTTACCTTTCTATCACCTGCCCGCCCGGTTGGTACGGGGGACTGGCACATTACCTTTGATGGATCGCGTTTATACCGGCTTCGCCCGCTGGCGTCTCCGCAAACGTTGTTCGGACAAACATTGCCCCACATCGGCAGCCCCCGACAAGACCGATCCACCCTCATCGGGAGATTAAACGATGCGCGTCACAATCTTCGGCGGAACCGGGTTCGTCGGCAGCTACATCGTCGACGCACTGATCGATGCAGACATCGAGCCATCGCTATTGGTAAGGCAAGGCCATGAAGACCGGGTGAGGTATCCCGAAGTTTGCCATACAGTCAGCGGCGACATCGCCAACCAGACCGCGGTCGAACAAGCGATGGAAGGTACCGATGCCGTGATCTACAATATCGGCATCCTGCGCGAATCGACGGCCAAAGGTACCACGTTCAAAGAACTCCACGCGGACGCTCCGTGTCGAGTGATGGACAGCGCTAAACGACTGGGTATCGACCGCTTCCTATTGATGAGCGCCAACGGTGTCAAAGAAGAGGGCACCGCCTACCAACGCACAAAGTATCAGGCGGAACAACACTTGGCGACCGCTGGGCTGGCCTGGACCGTATTTCGACCGTCTGTCGTCTTCGGCGACCCGCGCGGACGTATGGAATTTGCAAGCCAGCTGTTACAGGAAGTCATCAAATTACCGCTGCCCGCACCCTTGTTCTACCCCGGCTTGCTACCTTTCGGGGCCGGGGCGTTCGAACTCTCGCCCGTCCATGTGCGTGATGTCGCACGAGCCTTCGTCAACAGCCTCGACAAGGATGAAACGATAGGCAGGATCATTCATCTCGGTGGGCCGGAGACACTCACTTGGCGAGCGATACTCAAGACGATCGCCGGAGCCGTCGGCCGCCGTAAATGGATGTTTCCGGTACCGGCACTCAGTGTATCCATGGCGGCCACGCTGTTGGAACGCTATGACGACTTTCCCGTTACCCGAGATCAATTGCGCATGCTGCTCGAAGGCAACCATTGCAACAGCGACGGATTAAGGGATCTGGGCATCGAGCCGACCGCATTCGACGAACAAACTCTGCGTTACTTGCGAGAAAACGGACAATAGGCAGGCTGGTTCAGACGAAGAGTTCTTTGCGCGCCGCCTCCGTTACCGCGGTTACAGCCGGATGTTTGATACGACGTTCGGGTGAGATCACATAGAAACGTTCCTTGATTTCTTCGGTGCGACCGATCACCTCGACCTCGTACTTGTTCAATACGTCTTGCTCAACCGCAGTCGGTGTCGTGAAAATCCCGACCCCACGTTCACCAAAGGCCTTCATCAACGCACGGTCATCAATCTCGGCAACCACCTGTGGCTCTATGCTGTGTCGATCGAACCAGGTCTCCAGGCTACGCCGCAGATTACTGCCACTGCTTGGCATCAACATCGGCAGCCCACTCAAACTATGCGGGAACTCCGGACCTAAAGAAGCAGCCTGGCCCGGCAAACCGAAAAAGCTCACCCCGGATTCGCCTAGCGGATGGTTATAGGCACGGATGTTCAATGCCGGATTCACCGGACTGTCCGCCAATACCGCATCGAGCTTGTGCACCGAGAGGTCAGCAAGCAGGTCCACCAGCGGCGCCTCGTGGCAAACGAGGTTAACCGGATCCGGCATTTGAAGAATGGGTTCGAGCACACGATAGGCCACCAATTTGGGTACGACCATCGCGACCCCGACCTTGACGGTAATCGACGACCCTGGCGTACGCCCCGAAATGACGTCCTGCAACTCGAGGCCGAGCCGAAACATTTCATCGGCATAGGAGAAAACCAGGCGGCCGGTTTCGGTCAATACCAACTGACGGCCATCACGCTGAAACAGTTTGGCCCCGATCTGTTGCTCCAATTCGCGCAACTGACCACTGATAGTCTGAGGTGTGAGGTAGAGGGCATCGGCCGCACGAGCGATCGAACCATGGCTTGCGACGGACCAAAAGTAACGCAGATGTTTTAGATTGAGTTTTAGATTTGGCATTCGTCAATATCCCATCGCACCACGCATGGCTGCCGCCACCTCGTTACTCTACCGGCGATACGAAACCCGCGGGCTTGACCGCCAACACCGAAGTATTGGTGGTCTGCAGGACATCCTCGGCGGTGTTGCCAATAAAGAACCCCGGAATACCCGTGCGTCCAACAGTACCGAGTACGATCAAATCGGCAGACACCTGCTCGGAAAGTTGCCGAATAGCCTCCGCCGATTCACCCTTGACCACATGCACCCGAGGATCGTCAACCGCGATACCGTAATCATCCAACAAGGTGCCCACGGCATCGCGATGCTTCTGCTCGGTCCACTCCAACATATTCTCGAGTTCGACGTCCGGTAGGCGTAAACGACCGTCACGCAGCATCGATTCACCATCGAGATGCCAGGCATGAACGATGGACAATTGAGACGATTCGAGTTCAGCGAGCGAGGTCGACAAATCCATGATCATGGGATCACAGCCAGCCAGTGAGAGCGGATCGACCGCGGCCAGAATCGAATCGTATGACGCCTTAGCGGCGGGCCGATCGATCCAAACCGGGCAAGGGCACTTGCGCAATAGGTGCATGTCCGTACTCCCGAACAGTCGTTCGGTGAGCCCGGCCGGGCTACGCGCATCTTTGATCAACAGATCGTAGCCGTTGAGTTGCACCGCTCGAATGACTTCAACGAAAGTGATCCCCGACAATACCTTGGTGTAGATCATGGTTCCGGCATGATCGAAAGGTTGCACCAAGGCTTCCAACGCCTCCTGGCGTTTTACCGCCATCAGATCGGCGATATCGATATCTAACTGAGCGCTAATCTCGCTCGGCGTATCAACGGAACCAATAACATCCACCACCGTCAAACGGGCCTGATTGCGCTCGGCAAGCGCGACTGCACGCGATAAAGCCGTCGATGGGGTATCCTGCTCGTCAGCGAGAAACAGAATGTTCTTAAAACGCTTCATACATCACCTATACACGGTTCGGTTGGATCACTAAGAGAATGACCAGTAACCGCGGACCGAGTTCAGATCACCCTCCCTATTGCCAACCCGATAACTACCGCCCTCAAGACTCGAGTCGTTCCACAAACCGCACCCGACGCAAGCACACCGGATTCCTCACCCGTTAACGCCGCATTCGAAGAAAGAGCGCTCCGGGTAATGCCGTGAGTCACTGCGAGCAAGAAACAATGCACCGGACGCTTTGTCACGCCCCATACCTACGACATTACCGAGAGCAAAGGGAGGAATAAAATCGAACGACTCGAGCTCACTGCCATCATTCGCACATGGCCTAGCTCGATGCCGCCCTGGCATTGAAAAACGAGTGTTTATGCATCCCGCATAAACGTCATCTCTATCAGACGCATTAAAACGCATGGCAGTAGTCAGCGATCGTGTCATGACCTCCTCGCTCGGACCTCATGGGCTGCCTTACCCGTTACAAGCGTTCGACGGACGATAAAGGATTCACACTTCGAAGCGATGTTTATCTTTATCGCAGCCGACGATTTCGTGCACCGCGTGCCTCATCGAGCACAACGAAGCACGGAAGCTTTGATTGCAATATTCGCTCTAAAGCCGAAAAAGTAAAAATCGAATTGAGACGATGTCTAGTTCGTATTTTTCGATGCTTTGGAGTTTAGCGCATCTGCCGGTAAAACAAGAGAAAACCAGGTGTGCGAGAATAGGAGAAATGCTTTTAAGTATATGATTTTAAAATACTAAAAAGATAATCGATATGGTGCTTTTTGAGTTTCAGACCAAAGCGTCAGGCACTTTGCGATAATCTTTCAGGATTAAAACGGCGCCTGACAGCACGCGAACAGCGATCCAGACTGCGTTTCACCGCGCGTTGAAGATCGACCTGTGTTTCGTCGACGATGATGTCCGCGCCACGAGAGACCTTGGCGCGCAAATGGCAACGATACAACGCGGTCCCAAGCGGATCATAGGTACGATCAACCTGTATCGATACCAAATCAACCGTGCCGCGCAGACCACTTTGAAAGAACTGCAGCAGCTGTTCGACCTGGTCCCTGGTCTCCGTGCTGTTGCTTTCGATATTGACTTGCAAAGTCTCCTCCCGCGTCGTCAGGCGACGAGATCAAGTTCGCGATAGGCCATCGGTAACGGCATGACGTTGAAACCTCCCGGCTGTCGTAACAGACAACCGACACCACCGAGGTAACGTAATTCATCCGAATCGGCTATCACCACCCTGGCACCCTGCCGGCAGGCCATGCGGCTCAGTTCGACCACCGGATCCCAAACAGCGAGCGTATGGCTGCCACAAGCTGGGCAACTGCCGGGCCTGGCCGCGAAAAAACCGCCGTTGTCGCAACGACGACATACCCAGCCCGGTTCTGCCGGCTGATCTTTTGCGATCACCAGTGTTTCCACCTTGCCGCTACGTAGCGCCTTGAGGCTGGCCAGACGTCCGGCGACCGCCCTGCCGGGAATACGTAAAGCCTGTACCAAATGGGCTGCCGTCTCGGCCGAATCGATCCTTGCC
Source organism: Chromatiales bacterium (assembly GCA_028280505.1). GTDB lineage: Bacteria > Pseudomonadota > Gammaproteobacteria > Chromatiales > Chromatiaceae > Thiosocius. The sequence goes on from JANQLO010000040.1 coordinate 86,152, forward strand.
AAATCGGCCATACGTGCACGAACGAAATCGATCGCTTCCAACTGCGACAGACTACTCGGCACGACCATCACATCGATCAGACGCTTGGTTACCCGGCTCGGCAACCAGATGCGCAAATCACGGAGTGCTGCCGGATCACCCGCCAGCACCAGCGGTGCCGGCGTGCTACCGACCAGTACGCGCTTCACCCGCTGCAATGGGCGATCCAGGGACGCGATGATGCGTTTGCGGCCCCAGCGGCCCGGCGAAGCAGAGGCGACAGCCCCTCCGAGCCTGGCCCATACCTTCGCCCGAGTTGTGCCGGTATCGACATCGATAACTTGTACGCTATTTTGTCGCGCCAAGGCCAATATGAACGGACGCTCGATCTCCGCCAACGCCAAAAGCGGATCCAAAACCGGCACGCGGTAGTACCGCACAAGATCGTCGAAGGGGATCGCGAACTTGAGTGTCCGAGCGATCGGACCACCCGCCGGATTTCGGACAAACAATGCCATACCCTGTGCATCATCCGACCAGGCCTTACTCAATTGCCGTTCAGCCAAATCGAGCAGCTCATCGAAATCGCGCCGCGCAACCTCGTGCAGTGCCTTACGTAAAGCCACGGCTTCACGCCGCAGCGACAACAAACAAGCCGTTAAGCCGACACGCGCATCGAAGTAGCCACTCAATACATCGGTAGTGCCTGCCTCGACCGAGGCCAATAAACGAAGTTGTTTATTGAGTCCCGCCATGCGAGTAAAACTCGAGTCGAGCCGGTATTGCATCGATTGTCTCCTCGACGAGCGCTAGTCGATGCAAAGCAGTATTACCAATATGGGAAAAAGTTGAGATCGACATAAACAGGCCAATTGCTCGGATTTTACGAACCGCTCTCATTGCATCGCGAAACGCCATAAAGCAACGGTTTTTCCTAACAATTTAAGCGGTTAATTCGATCTTATCGATGTACTAAAACAGCCGGGCAACCCCTAAATTTAGTTACTCATATCGGAGTAACAGACATCGGGAGGTCTTGATGTTTTCCTATCTCCAATCGTTATCTCCGCGCTCCGCTTACAAAACACTCGAAAACGGGGACAAGATACACTTGGTCGACGTGCGTGAACCCGTTGAATTCAGTACAGGCCATGCACGAGGATCAATCTCTCTTCCGCTTGCAAAGCTCACGGCAAAACGCATTCGCAAACATTTAGGCGATGCCGCCGGCGTATCCGAGCCGCTTTACGTCATGTGTGCGACGGGTACACGTGCAGAACATGCCGTCAGACGACTACACAATATCGGCTTGAAAAATGCGGTATTGGTGAACGGCGGCGTAGAAGCTTGGTCCAACGAACAGTTGCCAATGGACTGTAACGGTGATCGACTGTCCTTCGAACAGCAGACGCAAGTTTTAGTCGGCGTTTTGTTAGTCGTCGTTTTGGCGAAAGCCTTACTGCTTCACCCGGCCTTCTACGCACTGATCGGCATTGTAGGTATCGCGATGATTTTCGCAGGCATGAGCAGAAACAACGCAATATCGTTACTGGTCGCCCGTCTGCCATGGAATCGGGCTACGTCACAAACAGTTCAGCCAAGCTGAGCATCGATCGATATCCGAGACACTTTAAGGAGCCGAGGAAACCGAGATGATATTCAAGCAATTGTTCGACCCCGTATCGTCGACCTATACCTATCTGTTGGCAGAACGACGTGGCGGTGAGGCCTTGATTATCGATCCGGTACTCGAACAGGTACCAAACTATCTCGGGCTGATCGAATATCTGAAGATCGAGTTGGTGATGGCCATCGACACGCATATTCACGCCGACCACATCACCGGCATTGGCAAGCTCAATGTCGCAACCCGATGCGCCACTGCCATGGGTGAACAAACCAAAGCCGAATGCTTGAGCCATAGGTTCTCGGAAGGTGAAATCTTACGTGCGGACGGGGTTGAGCTTGCCGCGATTTACACCCCGGGCCATACCGACGATTCATACAGCTTTTTGATGGACGGCCATGTGTTCACCGGCGATACGCTGCTGATCCGGGGCACCGGCCGCACCGATTTTCAAAATGGCGATCCGGGCGCCCAATACGACAGCATCTTCGACAAACTGCTGAAACTACCGGACAAAACGCTGGTGTATCCCGCACACGACTACGAAGGACGCACCTGGAGCACCATCGGCGAGGAAAGGCGTTTGAATCCTCGTTTGCAAGTGAAAACGCGGCAAGAATACATCAACCAGATGAGCGCTTTAAAGCTCGATCCTCCACGCCTGATCGACGTCGCCGTTCCTGCCAATCGCCATTGCGGATTTCCAATGGCTGCCTGAGCCGTGTCCCGGTCAGTCGGTCTTATCAAGTCAAGATCGATGATCTACGGTAACGTTAGACAATCAACTTAAACCGTAAAGCATGGCTTCAGAACGTCGCATTCCTTCTTCGCGCCTCGGCCGTCTTTCAATGATTGGCCGCCTCGCTGCCGGCGTCGCTGGCAGTATGGCGACCGAGGGCGTCCGGCAGATGATACAAGGCCGTCGGCCTGCGTTCGAGGATTTGCTGCTAACGCCGGCGAATACCCGACGGGTCGCTGATCGTCTATCGGAGATGCGCGGCGCGGCGATGAAGGTCGGTCAGTTATTGTCAATGGATGGCGGTCATCTGTTACCCCCACAACTCAGCGAAATACTCGACGACTTGCGCAAGAATGCTCACCAGATGCCCCTCGGCGAGGTTGCCCAAGTGCTAAAACAGGCTTGGGGTAACGGCTGGGAGGCCGAGTTCGAACGCTTTAACTTCAAACCGATCGCCGCGGCATCGATTGGCCAGGTGCATGAAGCGACACTGCGCGACGGTCGGCATCTCGCTGTCAAGATCCAATATCCGGCGATACAACGCAGTATCGACAGCGATGTCGACAATGTCGGAACCCTGCTCCGTCTGCTCAATCTGCTACCGGAAGACATGCAACTGGAACCGCTGCTTGCGGAGGCCAAACAACAACTGCACATGGAAGCCGATTATCGCATCGAGGCAAAGTCCATGGCCCGTTTCGCCGCACTGCTTGGCGAAGACGCGGGTTTTGCCGTTCCTCGCACGATCGATGCCCTGTGTTCGCAAAAGGTATTGGCAATGCAGTTTTTCGATGGCGGACCCATTGAACGCCTGCACGACCAAGCAAAGGAACTGCGCGACAAGGTCGCCACCCGTATGCTCGATCTCGCGCTACGCGAACTTTTCGACTGGGGCTTTGTACAGACCGATCCGAATTTTGCCAATTATCTCTATCAGCCGGCATCGAAACAGATCCAATTGCTAGACTTCGGCGCGACACGTATCTATTCGGCAGAACGCCGATTGCAACTCACAGAACTCTTACGCGCCTGCCTTGATGGGGACGAGGTCTCGATCTCCGACGCAGCACTCGGTATCGGTTATCTCAGCGAAACCGACCCAACCCCGTTTCGTGAATACATCGTTCAGCTGTTACGTATCGTGACCGAACCGGTATGCAACACCAGTCTCTATAGCTTCACTGATACAACACTGGCGCGACGCGCACGTGATATCGTCATCGACATGCGAGTACGCAACAAGTTCGCGCGGGTACCACCTCCCGACATACTGTTCCTGCATCGCAAGCTCGGCGGAATATATCTGTTGCTCACACGCCTGCGGGCAACCGTCCCTGTTCGCGATCTGATCGAACAATACCTTGGTGCAGGATCTCCAACGCACAATGAACAGGCAGCCTGAAGTCGCCTGATCGCCCCAACCCGTTCACATTCGGCATGGTGTGCGAACGACTGACCTTGATCCTGGGTGATCAGCTGGATCGTGCATCGCCGGTCTTACAAGGGCTTGTGCACGACTCGGATCCGATTCTGATGATCGAGTCGCGAGAAGAATCGCGGCGCATCCCGTCGCACAAGGCGCGTACCGCATTTTTTCTGGCCGCAATGCGACATCATGCGGGCTGGCTTCGCCAGCAAGGCCATACCGTCGACTATGTGACGCTGAACCATGCGGACGCCGACACGTTCGGTTCCGCTTTGTCGGCTGCTCTGCAGCGTTGCAAACCCAGAACCCTGCGCATGGTCAAAGCCGGCGAATACGGCGTGCAACAGAACATCGAAGCTGTCTGCTCGACATACGGGACGACGCTCGATTTACTCGAAGATACTCATTTTTATTGCAGCAGCGATGCCTTTTCGACATGGCGCAGCGGGCGACGCAAGCCTGTGATGGAGCACTTCTATCGCTGGGTGCGCCAGACCCACGATGTCCTGATGGACGGGAAGCAACCTGTCGGTGGCGAATGGAATCTGGACAAGCAGAACCGCAAGACCTTCGGTAAGAACGGCCCCGGCATGCTTCCTTCACCCATCGGTTTCGCGCCGGATAAGCTAACACACGAGGTACTGGCCGAGGTTACCGCGACATTCCCGGACAACCCCGGAGAACTGCAACACTTCGACTGGCCGGTAACCCGCGAGCAGGCGCTCGAAGCATTGACGGACTTTATCGAACACCGACTCCCGGCCTTCGGGCCGTTCCAGGATGCCATGTGGCAAGACGAGCCCTGGCTGTATCACTCCCACCTGTCGGCAGCATTGAATCTCAAACTGCTCAACCCAAGAGAAGTCGTCGATGCGGCGGTCGCCGCCTACCAAGAAGGTCGCGCACCACTCAATTCGGTCGAAGGCTTCATACGGCAAATCATCGGATGGCGCGAATATGTGCGCGGCATCTATTGGAGCGACATGCCGGACTATCTGCAACGCAATGCGCTCAACGCCCAGCAGCCTCTGCCCGCTTTCTATTGGACCGCAGAAACAGACATGCATTGTCTCGCGCAGGTCATCGGTCAGACGCTTCGCACCGGCTATGCCCATCATATCCAACGCCTGATGGTAACCGGCCTGTTCGCAATGTTGTTCGGCGTGCGTCCTCTCGAGATTCACCGCTGGTACTTGGCGGTCTATGTCGACGCCGTCGAATGGGTCGAGGCACCCAATACCCTGGGGATGTCACAACACGCCGACGGCGGCCTGCTGGGCTCAAAGCCGTATGCGGCATCCGGACGCTACATCCAGCGCATGAGCAATTATTGCGACGATTGTCGCTATCGACCCGGCCTATCCACGGGTGAACTCGCTTGCCCTTTCACCACGCTGTATTGGGATTTCTTGATTCGCCACGAAATGCGATTCGGTGAGCATCCCCGCACTGCCATGCAGTGGCGTATGCTAACCAAGCTTGACACCACACAACGCCGAGCCATCGTCGCGCAAGCCAACGATATCCGTTCACAATTCGGCTAACCGACCAAGTACTTTGGCCGGAAACTCGATATAGTGGAAAAGTATCGGTCAACCACGATCCTCTTGGATACGCCACGCAAGTTCATGCCGCCCTTCTCCTTCCCGCACCGCAACTGGCGCACCCTTGCTGCATTCATCCTGATACTGACGGGCCAGGCCGCGTTTCACCCCGCAGTTCATGCCGATGCCGCGGCACCAAGTCCCCCGCCGGGTGCCTTTTGGAGCCTGCAGTTGGAAAACGACGTCTGGGGCAGCGGCGACGATCGCTTCTACAGCCACGGCACCCAAATCAGTTGTTTGCACCCCGGCGCTCCACCGGATTGGTTGCGGGATGCTGCCGAGCAGCTTCCGTTTTTTGACCTCGGCAGTGCGCAAGCCGTGCAGTTCTCACTCGGCCAAAAGATCTTCACACCGGAAAATACCGAGACCGGAGTACTGCTACCCGACGATCGCCCCTACGCCGGCTGGCTGTTCGGCAGTGCCGAATTGCTCGGCCTGATCCGCGAAGACAATAATCATCAGGTCGGCAATCTATTCGGCATCACCCTGGGCGTCATCGGACCGGCGGCCCTGGGTGAAGAAATCCAAAACGGCTTTCATGATCTGATCGATATCGACCGTGCCGAAGGTTGGGACAACCAGCTCGAAAACGAACCCGGCATCGTCATCAACTATGCTCGCCGTTGGCAGTATTTTCAGCCGGCGTTTAGCAACACAGAATTCGAAACCTCGCCGCACATCACCGCGGCACTCGGCAATATCTACACCTACGCCGGCGGCGGTCTGATGTTGCGTTGGGGCCGAGGCCTGCGCAACGACTTCTCACCGCCCAATATACGCCCCGGTTTTCCCGGCATCCCCTATCTCAGGCCCAGCAAACAACCGAGCTGGTATCTGTTCGCTGGTGTCGAGGGCCGCGCGGTCGCGCGTAACATTTTTCTCGACGGCAATACCTTCGAAGACAGCCACAGCGTCGACAAGAAGCCCTTGGTCGCCGATTTTCAGTTCGGCGTAGCCTGGCAGTGGGAAGGCGTGCGCATCGCCCTCAGCAATGTCTGGCGTACACGTGAGTTCGACGAGCAAGACGAAAACACCCAGTTCGGTGCATTCAATGTTTCGTTTTATCTGCCGGACTGAGCGTTTCCGCAGGATGGCTGACATACCGGGCACCAATACGTCGAACGCTGCCCCTTTCCCAGCTTGGCCGATTCGACTTTGCCGTAATCACAACGTAAGCACGGCTGTCCCGTACGACGATAGACCCATAAGCCACCGGCCTCATCATCCGTATGCCTAGTGACCCGCGGCCCGCCATCGATGTTCTGACGCAAAAGATCGCTGGCCAAACGATAGAGATCGAGCAACTGCTCCTCACCTAGATCAGCAATATGGCAATCAGGGTGCCGTCCTTCAAGAAACAACACCTCGGACTTGTAGACATTACCGATACCACTCGCGATACGCTGATCGAGTAACAGATCGATCAACAAAGCGCCTGGTTGGGACAATGCTGTCACACGACACCGGATCTCATCGAAATCAACAGTATCGGCGAGTAGATCGGGACCGAGCATAGCGTTGAGGGTACGGTGGCGCACACCATTGGCACGTAGTAGTTCGACCTGCGCGGCATTGAAGCAGACAAACACCCGTTCACCGACATCCAGCACGATCGATGCCCTGTGCTTCGGTTTCTGCCATGCCTCGTCCGGCGCATAACCATGCCACGACCCCCACATACCCAGATGGCTACGCAACAGGCGCCCGTCGTCCAACGCAATGAACAAATGCTTACCATGCGAGTAAACATCGTCGATCCGCAAACCGTGAAGGTCCACTCGACCATCGGCCCGCGCATAACCGGCAACCAGTGCTTGTCCACTCAACGCCGGGCCCAGGTATCGGGCCAACTTGAAAACGGTATCGCCCTCTGGCATCAGGCGAACCGTTCGGCCGCGAGACCACGATAATCGCTGACGAAACCGCTGGCTTGCATGACCTCCGCATAACGCGACTCGCGCACCGGAACACCGTCGATCTTTTCGATCACCAATGAACGCCGCCGGGTCGTCCTCGGGATCTCGTGCAACGTAGCGAATGCCGCCGCCGCGCGGTCCGGATCGGAAAGGCCTGAAGGAAAGGTCAACAAATGCCTCCCGCCGGCGGTCAGGTACAACAATGGCCGGCCCGCATCGAGCAATACCCAGGCACCGGCAACCCGGCGCGGACTCGTTCCGGCCTTGGGATTCCCGGTCTCGGGCCAAGGTAGCAGACTACCCCAAGGATTTGCGGGATCGACGACAGAAAGGCAACGAATTTCCGATTCACCGTCTGTGCTCGACGAAGCGGTATCGTCCGCTACCGCACGAATACGGTCCACCACGCCGGGTCGCGCGAACTGTGCACCGGAAAGCCCTTCGACATAGTAACCACGCCGGACCTTGCCGCTGTCTTCCATCGCAGACAGCACCTTGTAGATGGGCCCGAAGCCACCAGCCAGGTTTTCCGCATGCACGGCCTCTCGGCTGACCACACCATAACGATCGAGCAACATCTCGGCTCGCGCCAACGCGCGTTCGGTATCCGAAACGCTGTCATCACACAGGTTGGCAACCAGAGACCAACGCCCACCTGCCATCGCAGCATCGGCACGCAGACGTGCACGCGACGAACCGCCGCCACGCATGCCCAAAGCGCGCAGCGGTGCGAAAGTGTCGTTGGTGATCTGACCGGCCCAGACGAGATCCCATAGCGCATGCAGAAAATCTTGCGAAGACGGCGGTTCAGAATCGTCTTTCACGGCATCCTGCAACTCGAACAGGAAAGAGGCGCCTCGTTGCTGCAAACGCTCGACGATCGCTCGATGGATTGGCTGCTCTATCCCGGTATCGGCCACTTGCACCGACGATAACAACCGACCGGCATGCTCGCGCAAATACAAGGCAATCCGGCCGTCCTTGTTGCCGCTCGCACCGCATCCGACCCAAACCACTTGGCCGCTGGCCGCGAGCATGTCCAACATGTCGAGATTGAAGCGTGCCATACGCGCCGGCAAGAGACTGGTGTGCAACATCGACCACGGCAGCTCCAGCCCTTCGAGTTGTTGGACAACCTCACGTAAACGCGGCAAGCCCTCATGGGTATCGCCGAGCCCATGCCACTCGGGCAGGAAACGACCGAGCACCGCCGCGTCGACCGGTGCGACCGCATCACGCAAACGCGCCAAGGTGCGACGCTTGAGCCGTCGCAACACCTCAGCATCACACCAATCGAGCGCTACACCACCCGGCCGGATCTCACCCTGCACCAAATGACCTTGACGAAGCAGGCTTTGCAATACCGGTTCGACCAGAGCCGGCCGCAGGCCATAACGATCCGCAAGATCTTGCGTTAGGAAGGGTCCATGCGTCTTCGCATAGCGTCTGAATACTTTTTCGAGTGACTGTTCGACAGTTTGGATAAAGCTGTCCGGCAGACCCGAAGGCGGCATGGCACCCAAGGCATCGCGATACAAACCGGCATCCTCGGCAGCGATCCAACGCGTGTCACCGGCCAACTTGATCGCGATCGCTCGACGCGATGCGCTCAACGCTTCGAGCGCGGCCGACAAGGGACAAGATACGCGTACCGTGAGTTCGGTTTCGTTTAGATCGCCCAGTTGCCGTAGCAGATCATGGATCTCGTCAGCATCGCGTGCCCGGCGCGACTCGACAAGCCGCTGGAGTTCGTCCTCCAGTTCGGCCATCACCTGTGGATCGATCAATTCCCGCAATTCGGCCTGGCCGAGCAATTCACCCAAGAGTTGACGATCGAGCGTCAACGCCTGGGCCTTGCGCTCGGCCAGCGGCGCGTCCTGCTCATAAATGTAGGCCGCGACATAAGCAAACACCAACGAACGCGCGAACGGCGACGCCGACGGCGTCTCGACTTCGTTGACCCTAACGCGCCGTGAGCTGATGTCGCGCAGTAGTTCACACAAGGCAGCGATGTCGAAGATATCGCTCAAGGCCTGGCGGTAAGTCTCGAGCACGACGGGAAAGCTCGGATACTGGCGCACCGCCGCGAGCAGATTCTGCGCCTTCAGACGTTGCGCCCAAAGCGGGTTGCGCTGATCGGCCCGCCGCCTTGGTAGCAACAAGGACCGCGCGGCATTCTCACGGAACAGCCCGGCGAACATCGCGGTCTGTGCAAGCTGCTCGGTCACCTGTTCCTCGACCTCGTTCGGATCGGGCAACAAGGTCGACAACGACGGCAGCTCTTCGACATCGGCAAAGCGCAACACGATACCGTCATCGGTATACATGACTTGCACTTCGAAACCACTGCGGTTGGATAACTCGTATTGCAAGGCCATGGACCAGGGTGCATGCACCCGCGCACCGAACGGCGACAGGATACAGACCCGCCAGTCGCCCAGTTCGTCGCGAAAACGTTCGACGGTGATATCGCGATCGGTAGGTAGGCTACCCGTGTGCTGCTTCTGTTCGCGAACATAGGTTGTCAGATTTTCCGCGGCATTCGCATCGAGCTGTGTCTCCGTCTGCAGCCAATCGATCGCGGCTGTTTGAGACTTGGCGCCGAGTCGACGCACAAAGGCCCCCAGCGCGCGACCAAGCTCGATCGGTCGCCCGGGCCCATCACCATGCCAGAACGGCAGCTTGCCGGGTTCGCCCGGCGCCGGCGATACAATCACTTTATCGCGGGTGATCTCCTCAACCCGCCAGGTGCTGGCGCCGAGCAGGATGTTCTCGCCGGCGCGGGTCTCGAACACCATTTCCTCGTCCAGTTCGCCCAGACGACCGCCCTCACTACCTAAGGTAACGGTGTAATTGCCGCGATCCGGAATGGTCCCGGCATTCATGCGCGACAGCATCGGACTGCCACGGCGCGGACTCAACATATCGGTCGTCCGGTCCCAGGCCAACAACGGTCGCAGGTCGGCGAAATCCTGCGACGGATAATGACCGGCCAACATCTCCAGCAGCGCATGCAGGGCATCGCCGGACAGCTTCTGATAAGGATAGGCCCGGGTCACCAGCCGCTCGATCTCATCGACCTTGTGCGGACGATCGCAACAGATCGCAACGATTTGTTGTGCCAACACATCGAGCGCGTTCTGCGGCACCCGGGTCGATTCGATGTCTCCGGCACGCATGCGTTGTGCGATCACTGCGCTCTCCAACAGGTCGCCACGATACTTGGGAAAGATGCGGCCCTGGCTAATCTCACCGACCTGATGCCCGGCGCGTCCCACACGTTGCAGACCACGTGCGACCGAGCCCGGCGATTCCACCATCAATACGCGATCGATCGCACCCATATCGATACCCAGCTCCAAGGAACTGGTGGCGACAATGCCCTTGATCTTTCCCTGTTTTAGGCCCTCCTCGATCTGCGCGCGCTGCTCATGCGATACGCTGCCATGGTGCGACTGCACCAGTTCCTCGCCGGCCAGTTCATTCAGACGCTGCGTCAGGCGCTCACACAGGCCCCGGCTGTTGACGAATACCAGGGTTGCGCGATTGCCGCGGATCTCGCGCAACAACTGCGGGTAGATCAAAGGCCAGAGACCGCGCTCGGGTGGAGGCGGCGTCGCGACTTCACGGGTATAGAGTTCACCCAGAATCGAACCGCCTCGCGGCTCGGGCTTTGGCGCCGGCACCTGTTCCCTATCCGGCACCGGCACTTCGATCCGCAGATCGAGTAGCGGTCGCGCCGACAGATCCACGGTCTCGACCGCGCGCGGTCCGCCGAGAAATCGCGCGACCTCGTCCAACGGCCGCACGGTCGCGGACAAACCGATACGCTGCGGATCACGCGAGCACAATTCCGCCAGGCGCTCCAACGACAGCGCGAGATGAACACCGCGCTTGGTGCCCGCCAGCGAGTGGATCTCGTCGACGATGACCGTATGCACGCTGCGCAGATTCTCCCGCGCATGTGAACCGAGCAACAGGAAAAGTGATTCGGGTGTCGTCACCAGGATATCGGCCGGCGACTTGGCCTGGCGTTGACGTTCCTTCTGCGGCGTATCGCCGGTGCGGATGTCGACAGCCACATCGCGCATCACCTGACCCAAGCCGGCCGCCTGATGACGAATGCCGACCAGTGGCGCACGCAGATTGCGTTCAACATCGTACACCAATGCCTTGAGCGGCGAGATGTACAACACCCGTACACCAGGCGGCGCGTCGATATCCAGCGTCAAGCAATAATCGATACCGGCCAGAAAGGCCGCCAGCGTTTTGCCACTGCCGGTAGGCGCGACCAGCAAGGCATGATCACCGGCCCGGATCGCCTGCCAACCCTGCTGCTGTACATCGGTCGGCTGAGTGAAGTTGCTCTCAAACCAGTTGCGGGTTGCTGTGCTGAATGCCAATGCCTCAGTCACGCCGACTCACCGCCGTATCGGGCCGCGAAAATCTTGCGGACGGTCTGTATCGTATCGGCCTCGCTGGACGGTTTGTCGTCACGATAACGCTTCACGCGGGCGAAGCGCAGCGCCATGCCGGCCGGATATTGACGGCTGCGCTGCAGTTCATTGAACGCGATCTCGACCACCAATTCGGGGCGAACGTGAACGATATGGTCCTCGCGTCCGATCTCGCGTTGCAATAGTTGTTCGGTCTGCCAATTCAGCATCGCATCGGTGAGGCCCTTGAAGGTCTTGCCGAGCATAACAAAGCTGTTGGATTCGGGGTCACGCGCACCGAGGTGCAGATTGCTCAGCTTCCCCTCGCGTCGACCGCTGCCCCACTCGGCGGCGATCACAACCAGATCGAGCGTATGCGCCGGCTTGATCTTCAACCAATCGGCACCCCGGTTACCGGCCTGATAGCTGGCTCCCGGCGATTTGGCCATGATGCCCTCATGGCCGACGGCCATCGCCTGCTGCAGAAATCGCTCGGCGGCTTCGATGTCCGCGGTAACCAAACGCGGCACACACAACGACTCGCCGACACGCTCATGCAAAGCCCGAATACGCTCCTGATCCGGCTGGTCGATCAAATCCGTACCATCCAGATAAAGACAATCGAAACATGAAACCGATAGCGGAATCTGTTTACGCATATCCGCGACTTGCTGACGCCGTCCGAAGCGTCGCATGGTGACCTGAAACGGCAGTGGACGGCCATCGGCATCCAGTGCGATCGCCTCGCCGTCCAGCACGATGCTGTGCGCCGCCAACCCGCTGATCGCTTCCACCAGTTCCGGCACGCTGTCGGTAACCTCGTTGAGATGACGAGTGAACACTCTCACCTGGTCATCCAGCTTATGGATCTGGACGCGCGCGCCATCGAGCTTGTATTCGAACGCAGACTGCCCCATTTGTCCGAGGGCCTCACCAACCGCCCCCGCGGGTTGCGCCAGCATCGGTTGGATCGGCCGAAACAACTCGAATGAAAAACCGTCGAGGCCTGCCTGCCCCTGCTGCAACGCCTTATCCGCCACATCGGGCAGATCGCCGGACAACATGACGGCCCGGCGCACTGCATCCGGCGTCAGACCGGATGCCTCGGCGATCGCCTCGGCCATGACGCCGTCAAGCGCTCCTTGGCGCATCTCACCAAGGATCAAATGTTCCAGAAACACCTGTTCCTCTTGGGTGGCCTGTCCGAACAAGCCGGATAACAAATGCTTACGCTCGGCCTGCGAACCGGCGCCTCTGGCTTTTGCGATGGTCGAGAGTGTTGCGTGGACGGCACCGATCGTGAGCACGGCATCCACCGCCGGCGCGATCCGCGCAGCCTTCACGATAGCATAACCCAGCCCGATCTTGCCCTGAGGCAAGCTGCCGGTCAGATAGGCAACCGCAATGGCGATCTCCGAGGGGGTTAGCCTGCGCAACAACGTCGCAAGTTCATGCGTTTTTTTGAGACGACTGCGCGTCGCTGTCAGCGCGGCCGAAACCTTGGCGAGTTCGGCTAGCAGCATCGCGTATTCCCGACTGATCCAAACCTCAATTATCCACCGAAATGGTACCGGCAACCGGCACTCTCGGATGTACTCGGGTTATCGCTTCAGAGGGTCCCAAGTAACCCCGGGCGACAGATTGAAACGCCAACCTCACCAAATCGCGAATTACCGCGAAAACTTACGCATAAAAGAGATGGCTCATTCGGCCCCAAACTGATTGTTTACGGGCTGTTAGAGATCCCCGATAAACGGGGATCTCCATTAAAAATGCGCTAGGCTGCCAACTTGGCCAACGCCGATGACAATGTCTGGGTGTTGTCGAGAACAACCGCGAGTCTCGCAGCACTTCTCAAAGGCAGGCTGACCTCGCCCTCGCCGATCTGAATAGTCATGGCCGAAGCACGACGGCGTAATACATAATGACGCTCAGACGTGCCAATCGGCCCAACTCGATGCGGCTCGCCATCTACGATGGTAGCCAAAATCGCATCGGCCAATGTTTTTCCTTCGTCCGGTTCTAACACCAGACGTTTGAAGTGTTCGATAGTCAGCGACAGTAAAACGTCTTCAAGCTGCTGGTCGTTTAACGTTTCCACATGCGCTGCGCTGAACACGAGCTGACGTTCCAGCCACACCTCCAAAGTAACGCCCTCGCACTGAGCCCGTTCCTTGACCGCCTGCCAAACCTCGGAGGCCAGCCGGATACCCTGTTCGGTGTTCATAGATACGCTCCTTGACGTTTCCTATCTCTCTCTACGACATGGCGCCAATCAGCCGCTTTCGGGCTAAGAGGTCATACAAGAATCACAAAATCATCGCAGCAATCCAAGATAGTTTTCCGATATATAACAACGGATTAAGTATCAATAACCGAATCTCCTGGAATTCGTGCTCCCATCGTGTGTCTACTCAGCTTCACCTTAGCGAAACACCTATTGCGCACAATACCAGCCACGAGCAAGGCCATATCGTCGGAGTGAACGCCGGATGTATCATTTTCGATTCGGCATACGATCCATGGTTTTTGACGGCTTTACCGGGATCTTGATCGCAAGCGCTATGCGCGCCGTCTCGAAACCTATGTTTACCGTGGTTGATAGCCCAACCCGCAGTGACACACTTGCGATCAAAGTGCCGCTACCCAAAACTGCACACATCGACACGATTGAAGAAGCCAAGGTACACGCCAGGGGTAGCGATGATCTGGGAGCAGTAGGCCGGGAACCGGATGATTCCTTCCCGGTCGAAGCCAATTGCCACTTCACATAGACCTCATGCCCACTGGAAAATCGCCATGCTGACATTGAATATCAACGGCCAAGAACATCGTATCGACGCAGCACCCGACATGCCCCTGCTCTGGGTAATTCGAGACCTCGTCGGACTCAAAGGCACCAAGTTCGGTTGCGGCATTGCCCAGTGCGGATCGTGCACCGTGTTGCTCAACGGCGTCGCACAGCGCGCCTGTGCGCTGCCCGTCAGCGCCGCGGTGGGCCAGGAAGTCACGACCATCGAAGGTCTGGACGATAAAGTGGGGCAAGCCGTAAAGGCCGCCTGGGAAGAAATCGCAGTGCCCCAATGCGGCTATTGCCAATCCGGACAGATCATGACGGCGACCGGACTGCTGACTACGAAACCCAACCCGACCGATAAGGAGATCGCGGACATGATGTCCGGCAATATCTGTCGTTGCTGCACTTACCATCGGATCAACAAAGCCGTTCGGCTTGCCGCCGACAAACTGGCTTGAGGAGGCAGTACTATGGACACGCAGTTGACCAAGGTTTCTCGTCGCCAGTTCCTGCTTGCCGGCTTGAGCGGAGGTATCGGCCTGACGCTGGGCATGTCTGTCCCGGCTCTGGCCAAAATGGGCGAAGCAGGTCCGGGACTGGCAGGGACCGACAAAGCCGGCGCCGCCCTCGCCCCCAATGCCTTCGTACGTATCGGTAACGACGACCGGGTGACCGTGGTCGCCAAACATCTGGAAATGGGACAAGGCACTCATACCGGCATGGCGACCCTGGTTGCCGAGGAACTGGACGCGCGCTGGTCACAGGTCGAGGTAATCGCCGCGCCGGCCGATGCCGACCGCTATAACAATCTGTTGTGGGGACCGGCGCAGGGCACGGGCGGCAGCACTGCGATCGCCAACGCCTATGAACAGATGCGACAGGCGGGCGCGGCCGCACGTGCGATGCTGGTCCAGGCCGCGGCACAACGCTGGCAGGTAAGCACCGATGAAATCACCGTGCAAGACGGTATGCTCAAACACGATGCCAGCGGGCGTCGGGCGAGTTTCGGCGAGTTGGCCGATGCAGCCGCTCAACTGCCGGTACCGGAAACCGTCGAACTCAAATCACCAGAACGGTTCCGCCTGATCGGCAAAGACGTCGTGCGCAAAGACCTGACAGCCAAGATCGACGGTAGCGCGATCTTCACACAGGATATCGAACGTCCCGACATGCTCGTCGCCGTGGTCGCTCATCCACCGCGTTTTGGCGCCAAGCTCGCCGGCTTCAACGACAACGAGGCAAAAAAACGCCCCGGTGTCCGCGCGGTGGTAAAAATCCCATCGGGGGTCGCCGTACTCGCGGATCACTACTGGGCGGCCCAGCAAGGTCGCAGCGCACTGTCGATCCAGTGGGATGAAACCGCGGCTATGAGCATCGGCTCGGACGAGATCTTCGCCGATTACCGCGATTATCTTGACAAGGCCGGGACCGTTGCAAGAAATGACGGCGATGCCGATCGTGTGCTTGCAGAAAGTACCGATGTCATTCGGACCGATTATCAGTTCCCGTTCCTCGCCCATGCCGCGATGGAACCCATGAACTGCGTGATCGAGCAACAGGCCGACGGCAGCGTCGAGCTTTGGTATGGCGCACAGATTCAAACCGCCGACCAGGCCGCCGTGGCCAAGGTACTCGGAATCGAACCGCCGCAGGTACGTATCAACACCCTGTTCGCCGGTGGCTCCTTCGGCCGCCGCGCCAATCCCGCCGCGGACTATGTGGTCGAGGCGGCGGAGATCCTGAAGGCCATCGAAGGTATTGCGCCGGTCAAGCTGGTCTGGTCACGCGAGGATGACATGCGTTCCGGGTGGTATCGGCCGGCGTACATGCATCGCGTCGAGGCCGTGTTGGATCAACAGGGCATGCCCAAGGCATGGCGTAACCGTATCGTCGGCCAATCGATCATCACCGGTACGCCGTTCGAGTCGGCGTTGATCAAGGACGGCGTCGACATCACCTCGGTCGAAGGCGCATCGAACCTGCCGTATGCGATTCCGGACCTCAAGGTCGAACTGCATACGACCCAGCTACCGGTACCCATTCAATGGTGGCGTGCTGTCGGCTCGACCCATACCGCGTTCGCAACCGAGGTCTTCATCGATGAACTGGCACGTACCGCCGAGAAAGACCCGGTCGAATACCGGCGTGCCCTGCTACGCGAACACCCGCGTCATCTCGGGGTGCTCGATCTCGCGGTCAAGCACAGCGCCTGGGGCAGGCCGCTGGCGAAGAATCGCGGTCGTGGCGTGGCGGTACACGAATCCTTCAACTCCTTTGTCGCCATGGTCGCGGAGGTTACCGTGGCGGATGACGGTCGCTACAGCGTCGACCGGGTCGATGTCGCCGTCGATTGCGGCATCGCGGTCAACCCCGATATCGTGCGCGCGCAAATGGAAGGCGGTCTCGGCTTCGGACTGTGCGCGGTGTTGGAGAGCGAAATCACCATCGAGGACGGCGCCGTGGTGCAGGGTAACTTCGACGGCTATACCGTACTGCGATCGAATCAGATGCCCGATGTCCGGGTACACATCGTGCCCTCGACCGAAGCGCCGACCGGTGTCGGCGAACCGGGCACACCGGTCATCGCGCCGGCGGTGGCCAGCGCCTTGTCGTCCGTCACGGGCAAGCGTTATGACAAATTGCCGATCCGTCGCGCATGACCGAACCCGCACGCTTCGGGAGTGACCATGAAGTCTTGACTGCCCTGATCGATTGGGCGGTAGCGGGTCAAAGCGGTGCACTGGTCACGGTATTGCGCACCTGGGGTTCATCACCGAGGCCGCCGGGGTCAATGCTGGCGATTCGCCGTGACGACGGTCGCATGGTCGGTTCGGTATCGGGCGGATGCGTCGAAGCCGATCTGGTCGAACGCTATATCGCCGGAGAACTCGCCGACTGCCCCACGACAGTCGACTATGGCGTCGACCCGGCCGGCGCCGCGCGCTTCGGTCTGCCGTGTGGCGGACAATTGGAGCTGCTGGTCGAAGAACCGGAGAGCGCTGCACTACAACCGGTCGTGGACGCCATCGCCGACGGACGCCTCATCGAAAGACGCGTCTGTCTCGAAACCCATGAAGTCAGTCTGCACCCAAGCGACAGCGATTCGGATTTCGAAGTCGAAACGCATACGGTACGAAAGCGCTTTGGGCCGCATTGGCGGTTGATCCTCGTCGGCGCCGGGCAACTGGCCGACTATCTCGCGCGCATTGCGCTCACGCTTGGCTTTCGCATCGTCCTGTGTGATCCGCGACCGGAGTTTCACAGCGACCTGGACGGCGTCAGCGTGACCCGGCGAATGCCCGACGATCTGATCCAAGCACTTCCGCAGACCCGTCGCACCGCCATCGTGACTTTGGCACATGATCCCAAGCTCGACGATCTCGCGCTGCTCGACGCCTTGCAGACCGATTTTTTCTATATCGGCGCATTGGGCTCGAAACGCACCTCAGCTGCCCGACGGGAACGTTTAGCGACACTCGGCGTCAGCAAGGCGCAACTGAGTAAGTTGCGGGCGCCGGTGGGATTGGACATCGGCAGCCACACGCCGGCAGAGATCGCCGTCGCCATCGCTGCCGACCTCACGGCCGTTCGTCACGGCATTGACACCGCGCAGTGAAGATCACGGGCATCCTGCTCGCCGCCGGCGCCAGCGAGCGATTGGGACAGGACAAACGCCGACTGACGCTGCCAAACGGCACGACCTTACTGAGTCATTGCACCGCGCGCTTGCGAGCCATCCTCGATGACGTCGTTGTCGTGCTACGTCCGGAAGACGACGACCTGGCAGGCAACCTAGAGGCAGCAGGCTGTCGCGTTTGTCGCAATCCAGCCCCCGAATTGGGTATGGGCAAAAGCCTGAGCTGCGGCATCGCCGGCAGCGACGACAGCGACGGCTGGCTCATCCAGCCGGCCGACCTGCCTTTGCTGAAGCCGTCCACGGTCCGCCGGATCAGTCAGAGTCTGCAAACCGCCGATGCCGTCATCCCCTTTTGCCATGGCAGGCGCGGCCATCCGGTCGGCTTCGGTCGCCGTTTTCGCGAACGACTCTTGAACCTGTCGGGCGACCAGGGTGGCCGACGGATCCTGCGAGACACCGGCAACGGAAAAGTGCTGTGGCTCAATCTGCACGACCCCGGCATCTACCGCGATATCGATCAGGTCGCGGATATCGCGACCATAGAACGTCTTATGCGGTCATGAACGTACCCTAGGCCAAAGACCCAAAAGCATAAGGTCAGGGGTAATTCGCCGTTGGACAACTGCTAGCCTTGCAGCAACTGAAAAGTCAGGCAATCGCGCAAGCGCCGTGTCGTCGGGTCAACTGTCACGACAGCACATCGTCTCGATAAAAAATCTCTTCAAAGGAGAGCGGACATGGTCGTATCTGAAAGCTCGGTGCTCGACAGCAGTTTTGCGCCCGACACCCTGAGTAACGATGCGCGGGTCGCGTTTCCAAAACTGACGGATGAGCAAACTCAGCGAATTTCCGCTATCGCCAAAGAATGCGAACTCGTCGACGGCGAAGTGCTATGGGCGGTCGGCGACCGCGCGGCTTCCTTCTATGTGGTGCTCGACGGCGCGGTAGACATCTGCCAGCCGCTCGCCGGCGGCGGTAAGCGCCTGTTGGTCCGACACGGTCCGGGCGGCTTCACCGGCGACATCGATCTGCTGTCATCCAAAGCGGCTGTCGTCAGCGGGGTCGCCCGCGGCACGACCCGCGTGCTGCGCATCTGCCCCGAGACGCTAAAGAAGGTGGTGGTCGCCGATCCCGAAATCAGCGACGTAATCCTGGCGGCCTTCATCACCCGACGGCGCTTGTTGCTTGCACAGAACCATGGCGAAATCACCCTACTCGGCTCACGTTTCTCTCCGGCGCTCTACGCCTTGCGGGAGTTCCTCGAGCGCAACTCCCGACCGTTCGGTTGGATCGATGTCGAGAACGACCCCGAGGCCGAACACTTGATCGAGAGTTTCCAATTGAAGGTCGAGGAAATGCCGGCCGTCGTTACGTCGGGTGGCCACGTCTGTCGAAACCCGACCGTATCCGGTCTCGCGAAAGAACTCGGATTGTCCGACATCGGTGACGACGAAATCTATGATATGGCGGTGGTCGGTGGCGGACCGGCCGGTCTCGCGGCGGCCGTATATGGCGGTTCGGAAGGTCTGAACGTCATCGTCCTGGACGCACATGCGCCGGGCGGACAAGCCGGCACCAGTTCAAAAATCGAAAACTATCTCGGCTTCCCCATGGGCATATCCGGTGCCGAACTGGCCCAGAACGCCTTGGTGCAGGCAGAAAAATTCGGCGTGCGTTTCGCCACACCAAGACGTGTCTCTCACGTCGCCGAAAACGGCCCGGTCTATCGGCTCGAATTGAACGACGGCGAAACACTCAAAGCACGTGCCGTAGTCGCAGCCAGCGGCGTACGCTATCGCCGGCTACCGGCGGCGAACGCGGAAAAATTCGAGGGTCGGGGGATCTACTTCGCGGCCACCCGCATGGAAGCCGATCTATGCGCCGCGCAGGAAATCGCCATCGTCGGTGGCGGCAATTCCGCCGGACAGGCGGCCGTGTTTCTCGCCCAACGCGCGCGTCAGGTCCACATCCTGATCCGCTCCGGCGACCTGGAACACTCGATGTCACGCTATTTGATCAACCGCATCGATACGCTGCCCAACGTCAAGCTACATGCCCACACCGAAATCCAAAGCTTTCAGGGAGACGAGCGACTCGAAGCCATCGAAGTCCGTAACAATCAAAACGCTGAGACGATGAAGCTGCCGACGTCAAACGTGTTCGTATTCATCGGCGCCGTGGCAAATACCGATTGGCTGGACGGAATGGTCGACCTCGATCGCAACGGCTTCGTATTCACCGGTGACGCCCTAACCGAAGATCAACTGCGCGCCGCCGATTGGAGTGGCCCGGATCGGCCAACGGCGTTCGAGACCTGTCGACCCGGCATCTATGCAGTTGGCGACGTGCGCTGTGGTTCGACCAAAAGGGTCGCATCGGCGGTCGGTGAAGGCTCGATCGTCGTGCAGTCCGTCCATCGGCGGGTAGCTCCCGTATGAAATGGGATGCGAGATACACATCAAAGTGCTTCGCGTTCATCCTCGGTAAGATACCTCAGGCGATAAACCCGCCATGACGCATCGTCGTTCCCCCGACACAGACCATATCGAAACGCCGGCGGTAATGCCGGTAGCGCATGACGTAAATCGGTGAACCAAGCACACGTCGGTTTCGATGTCTGGTCTATGCGAATGAGTGCGGGGGCTTGGGCGAATTCCCGGAACCCGGTCAACTCAGGCCGGGACCAGGCCTCACGGCTGAATTCGGTTTGGTTCGGCGCAGCATAATCCGTCCAACTCAACGCATTTCGCGGTCGATAGGCCGCGACCATTTTTAACAACGGGAACGAGGATTGCGTTTTACCGGACGCTTCAGCCAGCAGATCCAGATAGGCCAGGCGGTGTCCTTCGGGTTCGGCGATCAAGAGAGCCCAGTGAAACGGCGACAGCGGCTGTGGTAAGACGCGTACCGCGTTGGCTGCCGACCCTTCTGTTCGGGCGTGCATGACGGCGACCGCCAAAGCTTCGCGTGCAAGTGCGGCCTGCCCCGCCAATAACGCCGCAATCAAGGCGAGCGAGAGGCGGGCGATTAACCGCGATTTTCGTATCAGCGCAATAAAACAGCCTATGAATGTAACAACGGCAATCCAGGGGTTTAGGTCGAAACTGATATTCAACGCATAAGCATAATCGTCGAAAGGATAGAACAACTTGGTACCATACAACGTCACCCAATCGCCGAGTATGTGCATCAATAAGCCGAGTGCACAGGCCGAGAGGCAGGACAACCATGGCAGCATCAAGATCTGCCTGAGTGGTAGCGATAGCAATAGGGCCCAAAGCGGTAACAGCACCAACGAATGGGTTGGCCCGCGGTGCAGATTGAGAAATCCCAAGGGGTCATAAAGGATCAGCAGATAATCGATATCGGGAAAGACGCCCGCTATTGCGACGGCAATCAGCCAGGCACGATCTCTTTTGGAATGTGTCGGGTGGCGAAGTGCCGTAGCAACCAGCACGCCATTCAAAGCATGGGTTAAGGTGTCCATGCGGGTGGTTTGCCCGCGTCGGCGGAATCTTTGCGGTAGATGCTTGTATCGTCGGTGAAAATCGGCAGGAATTGCAACGTTTTTTCAGCACCTTTGAGCATATCCCCGAGCAGACGACGCGTGCGTGGCGAACCGGGCTTGCCCTCACTCATCCAGGCAGTGAAAGTTGCCAAATAAATACCGGTGACGGCCGTTTCGGTGAGCGCCCTTCGAATACCCGAATCGGACAGTAACGCGGCCTCACGCATCCATTGCACCGTGCGGCTGATGCGCATTACGGCAGGTATCTGAATATGGATATGACCGGGCTCGAGCTTGGACAAAATCATTTGTCGCGTAACGCGACGATGACTTTCCAACGCATCCAGCCAAGCCATGATGAGATCGAACAATCGTTCCCTGGGACTGAGCTGCGCCAGTCGCCCGGTATCCGCCAGCTTCAACACCGCCTCGTCGGCGCGCTCGAACCATGCATCGATGAGCTCATCCTTTTCGCGAAAATACTGTCGGATATCATCCAGCCCAATGTCCATGGCCTGCGCCACTTCGTGCAAGCGAATGGACTCCCACGAGCGCCGTTCAGCCAGGTTAACCGCTGTTTCCACGATACGGCAGGCAAGGTCATCAGCTTCCGGCTTGGTCATAATGGGCTTCTTTAAACAATGGACATCCTGAGCGAATGATAGTCAACGGTAGCATGCCCCAACCGTTCATAAATCAGGGCCAATCCGGGAGACCATTCCGGGAGACCATAAGTAAAACTGAGGGATGTTCGCCGGTGTAAAAGGTCGACCGTTAACGCACCGTCTCGAATTTATGCCCGTCTAGATCGGCGCATCACCTGTGAATGTCTGGTTTTGTCCCAATTGTAGTGCGCGCGACCAAAATACATACGCTCAAGTTCTTGTGTCTCAAGACGTTATTTTGAGCTGGTAGGACTTGCTCCTGCTTCCATTTCACTGGTGTTACATTAAGGGATTGCCGAGATGAGAAATAAACGGGTGTGTCTTTCGTTTTTGTTGTCGTTCTTTATCTTGTCACTGGTAAGCGCCGACGTGCTTGCCGTCACGGCTAGCGAACATGCCGTCATTATCAACCTCGCCGGTCGCCAGCGGATGCTGACGCAAAAAATGTCCAAAGAAATGCTATTGGTCGCCAAAGGCATCGAAGCGGAGGCCAATCGGGCATCGTTGGCGAAAACCGCCGAACTGTTCGACACAACACTCAAGGGTTTACAAAACGGCAGTGACGAACTGGGCCTTCCGCCCACGGAACACGCCGTGATACGCAGGCAACTGGGTAAAGTCGAAGGCTTGTGGCAAAGCTTCCATGCAGTCGTGAAGCAAGTGGTTAGCGGCGGCGATGTCGACATCGCGAAGGTCGCCGAGCTTAATCTGCCGCTACTCAAGAACATGAATACAGCGGTACGGCTGTATGAAAAAGAGGCCGGCAAAGCGACGGGCAAATCGGCCGGCGTAGTCATCAATCTGGCGGGAAAGCAACGCATGCTGACGCAGAAGATGTCGAAAGAGATCCTGCTGGTCGCCCTGCAGCATGACGCCGATAACAACAAGTCCAACGTGCGCAATACAGCGTCGCTGTTCGATCGTACGCTCAAAGGTCTTAAAGATGGCGACGCTGATCTGGAGCTACCAAAAACCGATGACGCGACCATTCGAACCCAGTTGGATAAGGTCAACGAACTCTGGGGGGCATTCAAACCTCTGGTTGACAAAG
Organism: Chromatiales bacterium; assembly: GCA_028280505.1. Classification (GTDB taxonomy): domain Bacteria; phylum Pseudomonadota; class Gammaproteobacteria; order Chromatiales; family Chromatiaceae; genus Thiosocius. Next base: position 109,537 of record JANQLO010000040.1, read on the forward strand.
CAGGTGCGGTCGATAGCACTGCCCTGTCCACCAACGAATTAAAAAAGATTGCCGAGTTAAATCTCCCGCTGCTGAAGGAAATGAACAAAGCAGTGAAGATGTACGAGCAGGCAGAACAATAGCCGCAACTGCGACGTGGAGATAGTTCAGTGAACGTTATAGACCAGTATCACCGTTTGGTGCTCGCGGTGTTCGACCGCTTCTCCATCCGCACACTGTTGCTCACCGGGTTCAGCGCTTTGTTATCGGTTGCGCTCATCATTTGGCAAGTCGGACAAATGCAGCTACGTCAGGCGACCGACGACATTTCACATAGCGCCGAGCGGGCGGCGATGATCAATCAGATCGTGGGGCAAGTCGGCGAAGGTTCGCGTGAGGCATCGAAGGCGGCGCAGCAGCTCAGCGACGATATGAACGAAAAGCTCGTACGTATGCTCAATACCAACGCTGCCGACATCCGTTATCTCGAAGGGGCATTCGAAAAAACCGTTGGCAACTTGAAGTCTTTGATTGAAGGTGGCGAGAGCGATCCGATACTGCTTATGCTTGAGGTCGAGGATATCTACGAAAACATCCGCAAGGAGTATCTGCCACGTATCCGCAGCATGGCCGATCAGGTCGAAGCGTCGGCAAATGCCGGTAAAGACCAAGCAACCCGCACGGCCGGTTTGCGGGCGACGGCAGAATCTTTTGTCGAGCAAACGAACAAGGCGACGGCGATTGCCGAAGATATACAACACGAATCGACAATGGCGCACGAACGCGCGGAGAAGGCTTTGGAATTCGAGGTACTCGTGCTAATCGGTGCGGCCATCGTTCTCTTGATCATTTTGTACAACACCTATCTTGTCATCAATCAACCCCTGATACGGCTACGCGACCGTATCAACGATATTGCTGACGGCGATGGCGATCTAACCAAGCGTATTACGATCACATCGGGCAATGAGTTTGGACAGCTCGGCGCGGCCTTCAACGCGTTCCTCGACAAGCTGTCGGACTTGGTGCGTTCGGTACGTGATGCCGGCTCACGCATCGACGGCGCAGCCGATCAAATGCAGCAAGTCACCGAAGAGACGCGTAACGGCATGCACCAGCAACAGACGGAATTGTCACAAATGGTTACGGCGATCAATCAGCTGTCAGCCTCGGTCGGTGAAGTTGCACAACGTGCCAGCGATGCGGAGCAGGCTGCAAAAGGTGCACATGAAGAGGCCTCAACCGGTCAGACCGAGGTCAAGACGACAGTCGACAGTATTACCGCTCTGGCAGCGGAAATCGATCGCACGGCAGACGTCGTCGCGACGGTAAAGACCGATAGCCTCGAGATCGGTGGCGTACTCGATGTCATCAAAAGTATTGCCGAGCAAACCAATCTGTTGGCGCTGAATGCTGCGATCGAGGCTGCCAGGGCCGGTGAACAAGGTCGCGGTTTCGCTGTGGTGGCCGACGAGGTACGCACGCTCGCCACGCGCACTCAAGAGTCGACCGCCGAAATCCACCGCATTATCGAGAAATTGCAAGCCGGTGCCGACCGTGCGGCGCAGGCGATGCAGGATGAACGCGAGCGTAGCCACGAGGCCGTTAACCAAGCGCAACGCGCCGGTGCGGCGCTTGAATCGATCACCGATGCGGTCACGGTGATCCACGAGGTAAATACTCAAATCGCCAGCGCAACCGAACAGCAAGGCGCTTCGGCCGGCACCATGAACAGCAATGTTGCAACAATCACTGAAATGTCCGAACGTGCCGCGCTCGCGACCGAGCAAGCGGCCAACGAAAGTAGCAATGTTGCAGGCATGGCTACGGAGTTGAATGGACTGATACGACGTTTCAAGGTCGATTGAGCGGGTGTGCCGTGCACTCGCCAAGCGCTTTCCGGGCAACGCCGCTCCGGTCTGCCGCCGAGAGACAAGGCGGACCAGACACAACGGAAACCTGTCAACCGCGGCTCGTATTTTTATAGCAAATGGTTAAAGCAGCACCTTACAAACAAATCCAACTTACGACGACACGAATCATCCGACACTTGGCGAAATCCGCGCTTCGCCATCATTGAACGATGTCGTACCCGGATTGATCCATCGCACTATCTCCGATATGCCAAGGCTATCATTTTGCACCCGATCAAAAACGTTATATTATTTCATTATATCGACACCCAAGTATACCTTGAGTGAGCGATATTGAGGCTCGGCCGCAAACTGTCCAGTTTGCGGTCAAAAACCGTACAAACAACCGTCCCACCGTCGTTTTCCGTCTCACCTGACTCGTCATTCGATGACACATACATGGTCCGGCATTGAAGCGGTTTCTCGCGCCAGGCCCCCGGTGTAACCGTCGAACCCGTTTGATGCGATAAATCCGATAAGAAGGCAGCTTCGGCGATCGATACGTAAAGCATGACCGGACAACGGCTTGCGCGTTCAACGCATCTTAAGTCTGACGCCGGAAAAACTCCGGTATTCGGAGAAAGGCACATTCGAACGCACTTCATCACCAGCCAGAAAGCGCCATGCTTTGCCGATCACAGTCAACCGTCAACCCACAGTCACCAGACCGAGAATGACTCGATGGACGGACTCCGCCAAAAATCGCTCGAAGGAATTAATGTAATGCTATAACATAGTAAAAAAGCAGGATTCAAATTTCGTGAAGTCTCGTATTGCAGAATTCAAGCTCGCCGCTCTCCAAGGCAAAAAGGTCATTTGGGTTGCTTGTTTATTCGTAGTCGCCCAACTGGCTTCCCGGTTGCACGCCCTGGAACACGCCGGGCATGCGGACGAAACGACACAAACCGAAACGGTCCGCGGGCTCTGTGTGCTAGCGGGCGGAGTGGACGGTAACAGCACCCAGACAATCGCGTCGCCGAACGACACAGGTCGCCCGCAAGACGCGCAACCCTTTCCATATTTGCTCATCGCCCGCGACAAGCTACATGCCTTCGTCGTCCGCGCCCCTCCCGTGCTCACTTCGTTCACGGAACACGACATGAGTTGAATCGCCTGCTCTGTCGCGGGCAGTACATATTGCATCGGAGAAAACTTAAAGATGAACAAAACACTGATTGGCGCTGCCGTTGCGCTGGCGTTGAGCGTTCCCATGACTGCCCTGGCTGCGGATTCCACCGGAATCGCCGAGCTCAAGCAGATGATCCAGCAAATGAAGCAACAGCATGAGCAGCAAATCCGCGCGCTTGAACAACGCGTTCAACGCGCCGAGGCGCGCGCCGCTTCCGCGGAAGACAAAGCGCAGGCCACGGAAGGTAAGATCGTAGCCGTCGAGCAGCAGGTCAAATCAAAGCCGCGTAGCGGCGACAACAGTTTCAACCCGGCGATCAGCCTGGTGTTGCAGGGCGGGTTTGCGTCTTACTCGCAAGACCCCGAAGACTTCCACTTCGAGGGGCTGCCGATCGGTGGCGAGGCCGGGCTGATGGATGAAGGACTGGCGCTCTGGGAGACCGAGCTGACCGCCTCGGCCAATATCGACAACTTGTTCTACGGCCAGACGACGATCGGTTTGCATACCCACGACGGTGAGATCGAGGTCGATGTCGAAGAAGCCTTCGTCGATACCTTGTCTTTGCCGGGCGGGCTCGGCGTGCGCTTCGGCCGCTTCTTCTCGTCGGTCGGCTACCTGAACGAACACCACGCACATGCCTGGGATTTCGCCGATGCGCCGCTGGCCTACCAGGCTTTTCTCGGTGGTCAGTACCGCGATGACGGTGTCCGCGCGAGTTGGGTGGCGCCCATCGACGCGTTGTTCGTCGAGCTCGGCGCCGAGGCGCTACGCGGTGATGCCTATCCCGGTGGCGGCAACGACGGCGATCTCGGGGCCGTGCACAACCTGTTCGCCAAGGTCGGCGGCGACGTCGGCCGGGACAGCAGCTGGCAAGTTGGTGTGTCGCGCCTGGACATCGACGTTAACGAACGCTCGGCCGGCGGTCATGGGCATGACCACGGCGGCAACAGCCCGACCTTCAACGGCGATTCGGACTTGACGGTATTCGATGCGGTATGGAAAACCGGTCTCGGCGGAGAGAAGGCGGTGATTCTGCAGGGTGAGTACTTCATGCGCGACGAAGACGGGCAGGTGTCACTGACCGAAGGTGCCGGCAGTGCCCTGATCGACTACGACGGCGAACAGGATGGCTGGTACTTGCAGGGTGTGTTCCAGTTCAATCGCCAATGGCGTGCCGGTTTGCGCTACGATCGTCTCAGCGCGGACAACGATCTCGCCATCGTCAGCAATACGACCGGCGAGGCGGATGCAGAGATTTTGGAAGAGTCGGGCTTCGAAAGCGGCAGCGACGATCCACACCGTTGGGCCGCGATGGTCGATTGGACACCGAGCGAGTTCAGCCGTTTGCGCCTGCAGTATGCGCGTGACGATTCCCGCGACGAGACCGACAATCAGCTCTTCCTGCAATACATCATGACGCTCGGCGCGCACGGCGCTCACCAGTATTGATGATGCGACGGAGGCGACTCATGCAAAGTTCAACTCTTCGATTGATCGTTGCGTTCGCCATGCTGGTGCTGGCCGGTACCGCGCAGGCGAAGCTGAATGTCTTCACCTGCGAACCCGAATGGGCGGCGCTGACCAAGGAGCTGGCCGGCGAAAAAGCCAAGGTGTTTACCGCAACCCACGCCGGGCAGGACCCACACCATGTGCAGGCCAGGCCCTCGTTGATCGCGCGTCTGCGCTCGGCCGATCTGGCCGTGTGCACCGGAGCGGAACTCGAAACCGGCTGGATGCCGATGCTGCAACGGCGTGCGCGCAATGCCAAGGTGTTACCGGGCAAGCCCGGTTACTTCGAGGCCACTGACCAGGTGCTGTTGCTGGAGCAACCCGCGGAACTCGATCGTGCACACGGCGATATTCACGGTGACGGCAACCCGCATGTGCAGTTAGACCCACGCCGGATGCTCAAGATCGGCAAGGCCTTATCGGCACGGTTGCAGCAGGTCGATCCGTCGAATAGTGCGGCATACCAGCAGCGTTGGCAGGACTTCGCGGCACGCTGGCAGGCAGCGCTCGATCGCTGGCAAGCCGACGCTGCGGCAATGAAGGGCAAACGCGTCGTCGTGCACCATCAGGAATGGATCTACTTGCTCAACTGGCTGGGCATGCAGCGCGTCGGTTCCCTCGAACCCAAACCCGGCATCCCGCCCAACATCGCGCATCTGGCGCAGTTGAAACAGCAACCCGCGGACTTGATCCTGTTATCGCCGCTGAACGACCGGAAGGCATCGACGTGGCTGCACGAGCAAACCGGTACGCCGGTGGTCGTTCTGCCGCATACGGTGGGTGCCCTGCCCGGTAGCGACAACTTGTTCGGCCTATTCGAAACCATCGTCAGCCAACTCGCCGCAACCGGCCAGTGAATCTGGCTGACCTGGCTCTACTCGGACCGCCCCTGCTCGCCGGGGCGGTCGTGTTGAGCACACATGTGCCGCTCGGTCAGCAAGTGCTTAAACGCGGCATCATCTTCATCGACCTGGCAATCGCTCAGCTCGCCGGTCTGGGTGTGATCCTGGTTTACGTCATCCTCGAGCAGCCGCCAAGCTGGTCGGTGCAATTGTCGGCCTTCCTTGCAGCACTGGGTGGGGCATTGGGACTGCGCTGGGCGGAACGTCATTGGGCCGACGTGCTTGAGGCGGTGATCGGTGTGGTATTCGTGCTCGCGGTGACCGCGGCGCTGTTGGTCCTCGCCAACGATCCGCACGGCGGCGAACGGCTTAAAGAACTGCTCGCCGGTCAGCTGCTGTGGGTAACCTATGCCGACCTGTGGATGCCGGCTGTTCTGTCGTTTGCCGTCCTGGTGTTGTGGTTCAGGGCGGGCGCGGCACACAAGCCGACGCTGTTCTATGCCTTGTTCGCACTCAGCGTGACCCTGTCGGTACAGCTGATCGGCGTCTACCTGGTGTTCGCCAGTTTGATTATTCCGGCATTGGCGACACGTCGGCATCAAGGCTTAATCGCTGCTTATGGTGTCGGGCTTGCGGGCTATCTAATCGGGTTGTTGGGATCGATGCTCACTGACTTGCCGACAGGACCCAGCGTTGTTTGGGCGATGGCCATTGTTGCCACGCTTTTTGCCTTGCTGAGCGCAAAGCCTAACGAGGCGGCCAACGGCAAGGGTTAGCGTGAGCGCCAACACATCGGCGGTGACCTTGGCGGTCTCGTTTGAAAACCCCAGCGGATCGCGGTTTATGCGTTTCGTCGGGCACAGTAGCATTAATTACGCTATAACATAACAATTCACTCATCTTAGGTATTTGCGATGCAATCCTCATCGATTTATGTCGACAAGATGACCGCTACCCCGCAGCAGCTATCGAACTACGTGACGGGCAATCATCCTGCTGTCCTACGCGACATCCTCGAACCGGGCATCAATCTTTGTCTGTGGCAGCGTTCGGTGAATCGTGCGGTCAGCAGTGAACTGTCGTCGTTGCGGGCGACTCACCTGCCGGACATGCGTTGCCGTACGTCTCCGGCATCGTTCGACGATGACGTCAACGCGCTATTGCAACAGCAGGATCTTGACCCCATGGCCTTCGAGAACTGGCGTATCGACCTGCGCTTGCTGGCCGATGTGTTCTTCGGTCTTAGTGAAGACCGTGATGTGTCTCTGCGCCTGGAAACGAAAGACGACAACGGTTGCCGCCGCTTTCATGTCGATCGTACGCATCTTCGCCTGCTGTGCACCTACCACGGCCCGGGCACCCTATGGCTGACCGATGCACAGGTCGACCGGGCCGCACAGGAGAACGGCGAGCCCAACGACAACATCATCCGCTTCGGCGAGCCATCCCGCTTCGAAACCTTTTGGGTCGGCATCATGAAAGGCGCCGCCTATCCGGGTAACGCCGGCCAAGGACTGGTGCATCGCTCACCGCCGATTGCGGGCTCCGGCCGGACCCGCGTACTGTTCTGCCTGGATTGCTGAACGATGCGCAGTGCCACCAACGCCGCAGACATGAACTCTACCTTACCCAGCTGGCGGCGAGTCTCTGAGCTCGCCGATCTGGCCGAGATCTTCGAACCCGGCGTGCAAGTGTGTACCTTGCAGCGTGAGATCGATCCAAGCATCACGGCCTATCTGACCCACGTGCGCAATACCGGCGCTTCGCAAGCAATCGAAACGTTAACCGCAAGCGGTCAGCCAAGACTCAACGGTCTGCCGCCCGGGCCCGGGCGAGCCGCCCTGGCCGACGATATGGCACTACTGGGTGAGATCGTTCGCGAACTGCACGGCTGCCCGGCGGCCGGACTGCGCCTCGCCCACGTCGATCACGCCATGTGTCCCGACTGGCATATCGACCGGGTCGGCATACGGCTTGTCTGCACCTACGCCGGTCCCGGCACCGAGTGGCCTGACGACCAAGGCATCGACCGGACTGATCTTCGATCAGATACACGAGGCCCTATTGATCATATCCAAGCCACGGCGGGCGAAATCGTCTTGCTCAAAGGCGCGCTTTGGCAGGACAACGCATGTTTCGGCGCCGTGCACCGTTCACCCGTTATCCCGACCGATGGCGATCTGCGCACCCTGGTCACACTCGATCCCCTATGGCGTCAATGAAGGCGTGGATGAACCGAAACCCTGTCAATCCAATCCCAAGTTGCTTTCTTAAGGAGTACCCGTATGTCGCTGCAAGCCGCGGTTGAACAAAAGCTGCCGGTCACCGTGCTGTCCGGCTTTCTCGGCGCCGGCAAAACGACGTTGCTCAACCACATCCTCAACAATCGTGAAGGACGTCGCGTCGCGGTGATCGTCAACGATATGTCGGAGGTCAACATCGATGCGACACTGGTAGACCGAGAGGTGGAGCTCAACCGCGCCGAGGAAAAGTTGGTCGAGATGAGCAACGGCTGCATCTGTTGCACGCTGCGCGAAGACCTGCTGGTGGAAGTCAGCCATTTGGCGAAGGCCGGGCGCTTCGATTACCTGGTGATCGAGTCGACTGGCATATCGGAACCGCTGCCGGTCGCCGAGACTTTCACGTTCCGCGACGAAGACGGCACCAGCCTGTCCGATGTGGCGCGGCTCGATACCCTGGTAACGGTGGTGGACGCGGTCAACTTCAGCGTCGACCTGGACCGGGCCGACAGCCTGCAGGCGCGCGGCGAGTCGCTCGGCGAGGAAGATGCTCGCACCGTCTCCGACCTGCTGATCGACCAGGTCGAGTTTGCCGACGTGATCATCATCAACAAAATCGACCTGATCAGCAGCGCCGAACGCGAGCGCCTCGAACACGCGCTTCGTCAGCTCAACCGACATGCCGAGATCCTTTACGCCAGCTTCGGCAAGGTGCCGCTGGAACACGTGATGGGCACCGGGCGCTTCGATTTTGCACGCGCTGCGCAGTCACCGGGGTGGCTCGCAGAGATTCGCGGTGAGCATACGCCGGAGACGGAAGAATACGGTATCGGCAGCTTCGTCTATCGCGCGCGCCGCCCGTTTCACCCGGCCCGTTTCGCCGAAGCGTTGAAGACCGACTGGCCCGGGAATGTCCTGCGTTCAAAGGGCTTTTTCTGGCTCGCCTCGCGCCCTGATGCGGCGGGCGAATGGTCACAGGCGGGGGGTGTCGTACGCCATGGTCCGGCCGGGATCTGGTGGGCGGCGGCGCCGCGTGAGCATTGGCCGGAGGATCCGGAATACCGTGCCCGCATCGAGGCGGAGTTTGACGGTGAATACGGTGATCGCCGCCAGGAGATCGTTTTCATTGGCCAAAATCTCGAACCGAAGCAGACCCGTGAGATCCTCGATCGCTGCCTGCTCGACGATACCGAGATGACGGTCGGCCCCGACGTTTGGAAGACATTCGACGATCCGTTTCCCAAATGGTTCGCCGAACGTAACGAGGATTGATTCGATGAACGACAATCTGCAACGCTACGCCGATGAGATATTCCCCAGCGATTACGCGAGCTGGCGTTACTGCATCGAAACTAAGTGCGGCATACCGCTGACTCAGGATTTTATCCAGGCGCGTATTGCCGTTCTCGGCGACGCAGGCCGGGAGGAAACGCAACGCTTCTCAAAGCTGTATGGCGATGACTACCGTGAGCAGGTGCTGGGCTGGTTTCGCCAAGCTGCCGATAAGGTTTGACCGACATAACAGTCGTGCGACGTCACTACCTGGCCGTAGCGATGCTGATCGGACTGGCGGGTGGCGTGCGGGCCCACCCGCACCATTGGATTGACGTCTTCGCAACCTGGCAGTTCGATGCGGCGGGTCTGATTACGGGCGTACACCTACGCTGGTTGTTCGATGACTACTACTCGATATTACTGCTCGACGATGCAAAGGCAAGCGGAGAGAAACTCTCAACGGTCCGCGATCGCATTGTTAACAACGTGCAGCAATACGATTACTTCCTGCACATCGAACAAGCCGGCGACGATTCCAAGACGGGCACTGCTGAACAAGCCACTATCGTGATGCAAGATCATCGTATCGAGGTCTCGTTCCAACTCCGGCTGACGGTGCCGTTGGATCCTCGTCGCGAAGATGTCGTTTACCGGATTGCCGAGCCGACCTATTACTTCGAGATGCTGCACGCCGAGGAGTCGCCCTCGATTATCCTCAAGGACGCGCCGACGGGTTGCCGAACCCATCTTGCGCTACCGCGCCCGGATGCGGCACTGATCGCTTACGCGGCCTCACTCGGCATCGATGAACGCGGTAGCGACGACCTCGGCATGCAGTTCGCCGAAACGGTGACGATTCGATGCGAGTGAATGCAACATGAAAGTTTTTGCAGCAATGCGGATGCTGGCTGTGCGTCCTCGGCTCTTGAAACGTCGCGTTTCCGAAGTATGCTTCGCAAGCCCGACGCAACCACCTGGGATGCTGATTATGTGCCGCTCTGGGCTGGATGGTTGGTAGGTACGGGTTCAGACGATCGAAACATCGCAAACGATAGCAAAGCGTAGAGAGCCGCATCGATTACACGTTTCAGCGACAACGTAAGCGATCTGATTCCTTTGCGAGATAAAACCACTCTTGATCCACCTGAGCCGCTGGATTGGGGAATACGATCCACCCGTCTTGGTCCGCGGCCAGTTCAGCGCCGTCGTGGCGAAGAGCAAGCACATCGCCCTGTGTGATTTTTTCGAAACTGCGCCAATCTCGGCAGAACCGATCATCAGGGTGCAGCCGATCGATCACCTTATAGAGGCGGATGACTTCCGGCTGGGAAGGCGGCAAAGGCCTCGGCTCGGCCGCAGTCATACCCAAATGAGCCAGGACTCTCCGGATCGCTCGATAGGCCACTTGAGGCGCGTCGTCATCTTCATGTTGGCCACATTCGAGAGTGATCCCGATGCCACCGTAGCGGCGCATCGTTTCGGTCGTACCGACACCATAGTCGACATGCGCCTCAGCGCCACGTACCTGACGATCCTGCACGCCCTGCGCGTAGGTTTCCAGCCAACCTTCCACGAAGCGATCAACGCCCAACTGGAGCGCCAGGGCTTCTTCCTCTTCAGCCCTTGAAAAAGGTTCCAGGTCGCCACGATTATTCTGCGGGCCGAACAGCGCAAAGGGTATGCCGGGTGTGTGGAAGGAGTGCAGATCGAGCAAAATGTCATACGCTTCCAGCAATGGGCAAATCACATTGGATAGCCTGTCCTCGAAGTCTTGCGGATCAGTAGTAACGTGCATATTGCGATTCAGGTTGCGGTCGCCATGACGTCGCTTTAACTGATATGCCAACGGATTGACCACCGGTACCAGCGTCAGCGTACCGCGCTCGACACGCAAGGTGTTTTGCTCAAGCTCTTGCATGACACGCCGGATGGCGACTGTGCCGCAAGTTTCATTGCCATGCACGGCACCGAAAACAATCAGTTTTGGCCCTGGTTTTAAGCCCGCAATCTGGTGGATTGTTAAGGCGCTTGGAATGGGTAGATCAGTCATATGTTCCGCAAATCAGAGTACTTATGCGCAGGCTGTGAGTATATACATACGGTGTGTACAAAACCGATCATTCGCTTCTTCGATAAGCGGGAAGCGTTTGGATGCGAGGATCATGGACGGCACGTCCGATGGCGGTGCCATAGAGCATTCGAAAACGACCGCCTTCGAATCCCAGCAAATCATGGACACCTTGATCGAAAAAACAACCAATGCCTGTTGCGGACAACTCCAAAGCCTCCGCCTCCAGATAAAGCAGCTGTCCAATGGCGCCCGCCTCCCAGTGCAGATACCGCCAGGCCGGAGCGCCGAAGCTCGCCAACTCGTCATCGAAGCGGGCGATCATCGAGGTGACCAGCGCACCATCCGCAGCAATATCCTGATAGCAATGCAGCACGCGGCCCGCTTCACGGGCATCAGCGGTTATCAAGCGATAAAGCGGCAACGCATCCGGGCAACCAGGCGGCTTTTCCCATTGCTCCGCACGTGAAAACGCTGCACGCAAGGCGGGCTCGTGGGCGTGGTTGCGGACGAGTACGGCAAGGCCGGGTTCCAGACCTTCAATCCGGTGCAGGTAAACCACAGGGTGCACCCGTGGCTGGTGCGGAAAAGCCGTCCACAGAGCAGGCGTGAGCGCTGGTACCAGCGTGCTCAACATGCGATACAGCTGCTCGCGGGTCATTCCACTACTGCCATCAAAATCTACCGCGCTGCGCCGCCTGCGCACCAACACGCGCGTCGAAGGCGACGACGCGGGTGATTCAGACGTTATCCCTATTCGCTCAGCGTCAAGATCGCCGTGAGGCGATCCATTGTCGCGCGTTGCTTCCTCGACCTCTGCCAGTACGGGCCAAGCTTGGTGTTCCGTTGATAGCCGATTAGGGGTGCCGGATACCGGCGGGCACATGCCGCTCAGAAGGTTGTCGGGCAATGCAAGGCGAACCGGATCATCTGCTTGCGCAGGAAGAATCTCAATTAACAACAGCACATCCGCATGCTCTGCCTCGGGTCCATCTCTGCCATCGAGTGCGAGCAGTCGATCCATTTGGTCCGCCGTCTGACCTTCGATACGGCGCACCCGCCAACCGAGTACACGCGCGGCGCAGGTAATCGCCTGCATTGCGTGCCCGATATCATGCATGCAGTAGCGAAATGCGCGCTCACCGTACTTCCACGCCTCACGCCAAACGATGCTCGATAAGCCAAGGACAAAGGCATTCGTTGGCAGTTGCTGGCAGAATTCCGCGAAGACACTTGGGTCTAACCAGCGCAATGCTTCCACTGCATGATCCTTGGGCACGTAGTGGAGTAAAGCGGGCTGTGACGTTAGCCCGGCGGTCGGGCCAATGAGCACATAGGCTTCGGTTGGATGGAGATTACCGCTCGAAGGATTGCAACGCAGCGCCCAGGACGAAGGCCCCGATTGTTTCCATGCCGAGATGGCCAGCGAGTCGTATAACAGTTGGGAAAAGGTATTGATGTCGAAGGTACTGGGCGGGATAGGCGTGTTCGAGCGCGTCATCACCCATGAGGGTTCCGCGACATTCAACGGCTCGCATAACGGAAGCTGGAAACGCTCGGCACCCTCATATGAACGAAATGGATCAGGTTGCGTCTCCCAGTCGAGATAACCGAGCGAGGCTGCAAAGCGATCGGGCAGCCGATGCTCCGTACGCTCATGGTAGTCGATAGCAGTCTTGATCTTTGAGGTGCAGTCACTCACGAACTAGGGCCTGTTGACATCAATTGAAAAGCCGCGCCGGAGGCCATTTCCCCGCAGGACAAGGCGCATTGAGCGCAGTGTACTTGCTGTACATAAGCGAAATGCAACACCGTCCTGCGGGGAAATGGCCCCGTCCCTTCGGGTTGCGCCCCATTTTGAGCCATGCCGCGTTACTCGTCGTTCATTTGGAATGACCAAACCTCTCTCCTCGCGCCTTGCTAGCTCAAAATGGGGCAGCAACGCGGCGATTCAATTGGTGTCAACAGGCCCTAACTCACAACACAGTAGGGTTCGGCGCATCGCCATAGACTTCTTTGGGGTCGAAGGTTTGTTCCTTCTCTGCATAGATGATCTTACCGGTCTTTAATTCGACGGTACGATAGAAGCAGCTGTGATAGCCCACATGGCAACTGGCCGGCTCGCAATGAGTGCCGGCTGCCACCGCGACACGCAGCCATACGGCATCTTGATCATCATCGATCCGCATCTCAACGACCCGTTGCACCAACCCGCTAGTGGCACCTTTGTGCCAAAGCACCTGCCGGCTGCGGCTCCAGTAGTACACTTCACCGGTCTGGATCGTTTTTTCCAGGGCTTCGCGATTCATGTAGCCTGGTGTCCTGTTCCGGGAATAACGTATCGCTCAGAACGTCACCCACGCGTCAATGCAAGGCGCATTCGCGTGCGAATAGGATTCTATTCGGAGCGGACGCAACGCCGCAGTGGCGCGTGGGTGGCGTTCCCTATGGGCGCCGCCTCAAAGACTTGCAGCGGTGTTACGCTCACTCGCGTTAGGCCTGCTAGCCCTCGCTCGCGTGCCTTGCTGTAAGTCTTTGAGGCGACGCTGAGTAACACGTTATTCCCGGAACAGGACACTTGCATCAGGACTTCCCCGCTCTTGGCGTCGGTGGTCACGCAGGCAATCAGCCCGTCGCCATCGAACTTGGGGGCCAGATCGTGGCCCTCTTCTACCTGCTCCACCGAGGTCCGCTCTGCAAAGTCGATCGCACCGGTGACTTGTGTTTCCGTCGGATCATTAGGATTGCGATCATTGGGATTACTCATGGGTTTTCTCCGGGCACTTCCAGAAAGCGGATCGTCTTACCTCGAGGTTTGCCGAATAGCTGCTCGTCACGGACAACGACCTCACCGCGAATGACAGTGTGAATGGGCCAACCGGTGACGGCCATGCCGTCGTAGGGCGTCCAACCACTGCGGCTGGCGATCCAGTCGTTAGAAATGGTGCGTCGTGCTGCGAGGTCGACGAGGGTCAGGTCGGCGTCATAGCCCAATGCAATGCGTCCTTTGCCCTCGATGCCGAAGATACGCTGCGGGCCGGCGCTGGTCAGGTCCACCAACCTTTGCAGGCTCAGGCGCCCGGCATTTACATGATTGAGCATCAGCGGCAAAAGGGTCTGCACGCCGGTCATCCCCGCGGGGGATTGCGGATAGGGTCTGGATTTTTCTTCCGGCGTGTGCGGCGCATGGTCGCTACCGATCACATCCACCACGCCTTCACGGATGGCTTGCCATAGAGCGTCCTGGTGGTGCTGCTCGCGCACGGGTGGATTCTGCTGGGCGAAGGCGCCGAGGCGCTCATAACATTCGGGCGCGTGCAGGGTGAGATGATTCGGCAAAACCTCCACTGTGACGCGGCGCTTGTGCTGCGCAAGAAACGCCATCTCCTCTGCCGTCGACACGTGCAACACATGCAGGCGGCGATCCGTTTCGGCAGCCATGCCGACAATGCGCCGCGTGGCCTTGAAGGCGCTTTCCACATCGCGCCAGTGATGATGCTGGCGTACATCGCTGCTCGCTTCTACCAACGCCTTGCGTTCGCGCAGCCGCGCCTCGTCTTCGGCATGTACGGCCATGCGGCGGTGACCATTACGCAGGATACGGCGCAGCACGGCGTCCTCATCGGCCAGCAAATCACCGAAGGAGCTGCCCATGAAGACCTTGACGCCCGCACAACCCGGCAGTCGTTCCAGCTTGGGCAATGCCTCGGCATTGACGTCCGAGCCGCCGATATACAAGGCATAGTCACACCAGGCACGATCCCGGGCAGCATCCAGCTTGGCCTGCAGATCAGCTTCCCACAGGGTAAGCGGATTCGTGTTGGGCATCTCGAAGATACCGGTGATGCCACCCAGCACAGCACCGCGCGTGCCGCTTTCCAGGTCTTCCTTATGCGTCAGGCCCGGCTCACGGAAATGCACTTGGCTGTCGATCACGCCGGGCAATACGTGCAAGCCCGTGGCGTCGAGCGTGGTCTCGGCACTCCAACTGCCGTGCAGATCACCCAACGCAATAATGCGCCCATCTGCGCAGGCCACGTCGATGTGCTCTGGCCCATTGGGCGTGAGCACCGTCCCGCCCTGCACCAGCAGCTCGGCGTGGCGGCGACTGTGCGCCTGTTCCATGTCCGGCATTTATGCAGCTTCCGGCGATGAAACGTTCAGACGCTCGAGCAAGCGCTGCTGTGCGTCATGGCTTGCGGCATAGTCCGGTGTCCGGACTTCCTGGGTCAGCAGAGCCAGCGCGTCTTGTAGAGGCAATTCACCCAGGTCTTCGCCATCACGACTGCGAACGGCGATGGTGCCCGTGTCGCGCTCCCTGGCACCGGCCACCAGCAGGAAGGGGACGCGCTGCAACGTTTGTTCACGGATCTTGTAGCCGATCTTTTCGTTGCGTATGTCGGATTCGGTGCGCAGCCCCGCGCCGCGGAGCATTTGTGTCACGTCCTGCACATAGGCGGCGTGATCTTCGGTGATTGACAGCACGACGGCTTGCACGGGTGCGAGCCAAGCGGGTAATTTGCCGGCGTGATGCTCGATCAGGATGCCGGTGAAACGCTCGAGCGAGCCGAACAACGCGCGGTGCAGCATGACCGGACGTTTGCGTTCGCCGTCTTCATCCACGTAGTCGATACCGAAACGTTCGGGCAGATTCATATCTACCTGTAAGGTGCCGCATTGCCAGTCACGACCGATGGCGTCGCGCAGCACGAATTCGAGCTTGGGGCCGTAAAAAGCACCCTCGCCCGGATTGAGCTCGTAGTCCAGCCCCAGACTTTCAAGCGACCGGACCAGCGCGCCTTCGAGCAGATCCCATGTCGCGTCATCGCCCATGCGGTTGTCAGGCCGGGTCGAGAGCTTGAGGCGCACGTCCTCGAAACCAAACTGGCGGTAGATGTCGAGCACCAGCGATACGACCTCGGCGCACTCGCTATTCATCTGCTGCGGGGTGCAGTAGATGTGCGCGTCGTCCTGGGTGAAGTGGCGAACCCGCAAAAGACCATGCAGTGCACCCGAGGGCTCATAGCGATGCACCTTGCCAAACTCGGCCATCCTGATCGGCAGGTCGCGGTAGCTCTTGCGGCCATGACGATACATCAGCACGCCACCCGGACAGTTCATAGGCTTGAGCGCCAGCGCGCGGCCATCCTCGGTCTCGGTGGTGAACATGTTTTCGCGATAGTTCTGCCAGTGGCCGGAAGTTTCCCACAGGCTGCGATCCATCAGATCCGGCGAGTTCATCTCCAGATAGCCCGCAGCCTGCTGACGACGACGCATGTAAGCGATCAGTTCCTGGAACACCGTCCAGCCGCGTGGGTGCCAAAATACGCCACCGGGCGCGTCTTCGTGAAAATGGAACAGGTCAAGCTGGCGGCCGAGCTTGCGATGGTCACGCTTCTCGGCCTCCTCGATGCGCTGCAGATACGCCTTGAGCTGTTTTTTGTCCGCCCAGGCGGTACCGTAAATGCGCTGGAGTTGCTCATTCGCAGCGTCGCCACGCCAGTAGGCGCCGGAGAGCTTGGTTAGCTTGAAATGCTTGAGAAAGCGCGTGTTGGGCACATGCGGGCCACGACACATGTCGACGTAATCCTCGTGGAAGTACATGCCCATCTGTTGCTCTTCCGGCATATCGTCGACCAGGCGCAATTTGTAGTCCTCGCCCCGCTCTTGAAAGATACGGATGACCTCCTGACGCGGCAGGACTTGTTTGATCACGTCATAGTCCCTGGCGATCAGCTCGCGCATGCGCTCCTCGATAGCGGCTAGATCCTCCGTGGTGAAAGGGCGCTCGTAAGCGATGTCGTAATAGAAGCCATCCTCGATGACGGGACCGATCACCATTTTCGCGCTCGGATAGAGCTGCTTGACGGCATGGCCCACCAAGTGGGCACAGGAATGGCGGATGATTTCCTGCCCTTCGTCGTCTTTCGGGGTAATGATCTGCACCGTCGCATCGTGGTCGATCAGGTCACCTGCATCGATCAGGCGGCCGTCGACCTTGCCGGCGACTGTCTGTCTCGCAAGACCTGGACCGATTGCAGCAGCGAGTTCTGCCAGGGTCACCGGACGATCGAACCCTCGCTTTGACCCGTCGGGTAAGGTGATCGTAACGGCTTGCGCATTGTTGGCGTTGTTCATGGTTCAGATTTCTTTCTCGACAAAAGTGGACGTTCTCGCGCTTGAAAAACACGTGGATCAGCACATGCCACCGTCTTCGCGGGAACGGTTCGGAGGCACGGGGTCGTAGCCGCCGGGATGCAGGGGTTGACAGCGACCGAAGCGCCTCAGTGTGAGCCACGATCCCTTGAATGCACCATGCGTTCGCAGCGCCTCGATGGCGTAGTGCGAGCAGGTGGGATGAAATCGGCAGTGCGGACCGATCATCGGACTGATGAACAGTTGGTAGCCACGCACGATCAGCACCAACAGATTAGCGGACCAGCGTTTCATGCGGGCTCCTCCGCGGCCGGTCGCAACATCGGACCGTTAGGGGTGTCCTCGACCATGAAGCCCGCGGCCTCCAACGCCTCACGCAGTGCGTCCGCCTTTGAGAAATCACGATCACGACGCGCCTGCTCACGTTCAGCCAGCAGTGTCTTGATGCGGATATCGTCGAACGGCTGCGTGGATGCCGCCGGCCGTAGCACCTCAAGGGTGGCTTGCGGCGCCTGCTGTAGCAGCCCCATGATTGCGGCGGATGCCAATAGCAGCGATTTGGCCTGCGCCCGCTCGGCATCCGTGTCTGCATCGTCCAGTTCAGTCAACAGCACGCGTAGCCGCGCCATTGCACCAGGGACATTGAGATCGCTCCTCAAGGCTTCAATTAATTCGGGGTCCGGGTCGGTCTGCGGCAGCACGGCAATATGTGCGACCTTCGACAGGCTCTCGTAGTAACGCGTCAGGGTTTGTTGGGCGGCCATCAAGCGCTGCGCGTTCCAATCCAATGGCTTCCGGTAGTGGGCGGACAGCAGCGCCAGCCGAATCGCCTCACCCGGTGCCTGCTCGAGTAGATCGCGCACCAGCAGCACATTGCCAAGCGACTTGGACATCTTCTGACCATCGACCGTAACGAAACTGTTGTGTACCCAGGTGCGACAGTACAGCTCGCCGTTCGCACAGGTGCCTTGGGCAATCTCGTTCTCATGGTGAGGAAAAACCAGATCCTGTCCGCCACCGTGAATATCGATCGTGTGACCCAAGTGCTTGCCGATCATGGCCGAGCATTCGATATGCCAGCCTGGCCGGCCCCGGCCCCAGGGGCTGTCCCAACCCGGTAGGTCCGGCGTCGAGGGCTTCCACAGCACAAAGTCCAATGGATCGCGTTTGTACGGCGCAACTTCTACACGGGCGCCCGCCAGCATGTCCTCGGTACGCCGCCCCGACAGCTGTCCGTACGCGGGATACGAGGGCACATGAAAAAGCACGTGTTCTTGTTCAACGTAGGCATGACCTCGCGCGATCAATTTCTGGATGAGTTCGGTGATGTCGGAAATATGTTCGGTGACGCGCGGTTCCAAGTCCGGCGTTGGCACGCCCAGCGCTTGCATATCCTCATGATAGGCGGCGATATAGCGGTTTGTGATGGTGCTGATGGGTACGCCTGCGGCGGCGGCCGCCGCATTGATTTTGTCATCCACGTCGGTGAAGTTGCGCACGTAAATCACCTCGCGGTAGTCATACCGCAGCAGCCGTGATAACACGTCGAACACAACGGCGGGCCGTGCGTTGCCGATGTGGGCGTAGTTGTAGACCGTGGGGCCGCATACATACATCGTCACACGATCGGGCTGTTCGGTACCCAATGGCTCCTTCTTACGCATGAGCGTGTTGTGAAGAAGAATTGGTGGGTTCATGCAGCCACTCCTTCGGCCAAGGCGTGGAAGGTCTTCTCAATCACATCTTTGCTGACATCGCGGGTGATGAATACCAGGCGTGAACGACGATCTTCGCTTGGCCAGGCAGGCAAGGTGACGGGCGGGTGGAAGATGTGCTGGACACCGTGCAAGACGACCGGCTGCGCATTGCCCACGACGTTGAGGATGCCCTTGACGCGTAAAATCCGACTGCCGACGAAGCTCATCAGCAACTCGAGCCAGTCCGCCAGGGTTTCCTCCGCGATGGGTTGCTCGACGGTAAAGCAAAAGGCACGAATGTGGTCGTCATGCCGGTTGACATCGTGGTGGTCTTCCCCGTGATCATGTGCGTGACCGTGGGTATCATGTCCGGAATGATCATGGGCTTCGTGGTTATGCTCGTGGTGTTCGTGGGCATGCCCGTGTGACTCGGACTCCGCATAGGCTTCTTCGCTGAGCCAGCGCGCCACATCAGGCTGTTTGCCGGACGCGGTGAACAGCCCGAGATTCAACACCTTCTGCGCTGCGATTTCGCCGTTACTCACGTCCCAGCGCGGGGCGGCCCGATTGATGCCATCCAACCGGCGCAGCAGCGCGTCGTGTTGTTTTTCGGTGGCGAGATCGGCTTTGGTCAATAGCAGCACATCCGCTACGGCGGCTTGTTTGACGGCCTCTCGATGTTGGTTCAGCGTATTCATGCCCGCTGCCATATCCACTGTCGCCACGATGCCGTCGAGCCGATACTTTGACGCGATTTGCGGGTGGGTCATTAGGGTGTGGATGACCGGCGCCGGGTCCGCCAGTCCCGTGGTCTCGATCAGCACGCGCTGGAACCAGCGACGGCCGTTGCGCGAATAGCGCCACGTGATGTCGCGCAGCGTCTTCACCAGATCGCCACGGATGCTACAGCACACACAGCCACTGCTCATTTCCATCACTAGGTTTTCGGTGCTGTGCGCTACCAGCATATGGTCGAGCGCCATCTCACCGAATTCGTTAATGATGACCAAGGTGTCGGCCAGTTCGGGCTGGTGCACCAAGTGGTTGAGCAAGGTGGTCTTGCCGCTGCCCAGGAAGCCCGTCAGCAGGCTCACGGGAATCAGCGTGGAAGTCGGCCCAGCCAGCGCATCGAGCTGATGGGTCATGGCATTAACGACGAGTGGTGGTGAGCGATGAGCCATTCGCCGTCGCGATTCTCGTACACAAAGGTGTAGCGCGCCGGCACATACTCGGTTTTTCCGGCATCAATGATTCGAAAGGTATAAACACCCGCATCGGTGATTTTATTGCAGCCGAGTTTTACGTTGCGTTGATTGACCGTACCAAGCGGCTTTTTCTGAAGAAAGTGCTCGAAATAGTCCTGAATCTCGCTGCGGGAGAGCCGGGGGACATTGGAGACCGTGGGTAGCAAGACCGCGTCTTCTGCGTAGCACCGGCTGACGCGTTGGGCATCGCCGCTGCTGAGCGCCTCGTTCCAGCGTTTGAACAAGTCCTCGGCGAGGCGCAGCGTGGCCGGCGCACAAACGGCAACTTCGGCCGCCGTGGGCGAATCGATTGGGGCGGTGGCAAACGCAGCCGCGATACCGGAAACCGGGTGGCGACCACCGCGTAGCGACGCACTAAGGCTACGTCGATCTTTGTTCGAGACCGCCTCAATGAACGGTGTGCCGGTCACCGGCGACGTCGTGGCGGGTTTTCTCACAATTGATAATCCTTAGGGCCTGTTAACACAAACTGGTGCGTTGCTGTTGTGCCTGAAAAAGTGCCAATCAAGGCGCGAGGCGCGACGTTTGGTTGCCCCAAATGAGCAACGAGCAACGCCGGGTGGCGCTTTTTCAGGCGCAACCCGTAGGGCCGGCGCCCTTTTTCCGCCTGACGGCGTTATCAGTCGTTCGTTT
>JANQLO010000023.1 GCA_028280505.1 Chromatiales bacterium
TGCGGCGATCGAGGCGGCACGTGCCGGCGAACAGGGCCGCGGCTTCGCCGTGGTCGCCGATGAGGTACGCACGCTCGCGCAACGTACCCAGGAATCGACTACCGAGATTGAGGGTTTGATCAATGCACTGCAATCAGGTGCATCCAACGCCGTCGACATGATGACCAACAGCCGCGATCGCGCACGTTCGACGGTCGATCAGGCGCAGACTGCCGGCGAGTCGCTCGTCGCGATTACCCAGGCGGTGGCAACCATTTCGGAGATGAACACCCAAATCGCCTCGGCGGCGACCGAACAAGGGGCGGTTGCCGAAAACATCAACCGCAATGTGATCAGCATCGCCGATGTCTCCGAACACACCGCCACGGCCTCGGAACAAACCGCCGGCTCGAGTATAGAACTGGCGCGACTGGGTGAAAAACTCCGCGCCATGGTGTCTCAGTTCAAGGTCTAAACGGCCACGCCCGACCACCCCATGCACGAAACACCGAAGGGCCGCTATCGCGGCCCTTCGGCTTTCCCGCGTTACCTTCTCAAGCAATCAGTCATTGCTCTCGACACCCCGTTCTATCTCCCCTGCCCGACGAAGTTCGCGCTTGAGAACCTTGCCGGTTGCATTCTTCGGCAGGCTGTCGCGTATCACGAAACGCCGCGGCATCTGATGCTGACCAAGGTGTTCGCGGCAAAAATCCTTTAACTGACAATCCGCCAATACGACGCCATCGCGTGCGACCACATGCGCCACCACGATCTCGCCATGCGAGCCGTGTGGTTCGCCGACCACGGCGGCCTCGAGGATATCGGGATGGCGATACAACACCTCCTCGACCATCCGCGGATACACATTCATCCCGTTGACGATGATCATGTCCTTCTTGCGATCGACCATAAAAATGTAGCCGTCGCTATCGATGTACCCCAGATCGCCGGTACGTAACCACTCGCCGCAGAAGCTCTCCGCAGTCTCTGCCGGTTTCTGCCAATAACCCGCCATCACGTTCGGCCCGCGCACACAAATCTCACCGATTTCGCCGCTGACCGGCGTCTCGCCTGCGTCATCCAGAATACACATCTCGACATCCGGCACCGGCAGACCCACCGAGCCGGGCTTGCGCGGCCCGTCAAGCGGATTGACACAGGTGACCGGCGAACACTCCGTCGGCCCATCCCCTTCGAGAATCGGAAAACCGAACCGCTCTTCGAAGCGTGCCAACAACTCGACCGGCATTGCCGCCCCACCGGCAACCCCGAAACGAATGCTTCGCCATTTCGAGGCCTGTTCCTCGTCGAGGCGAAGAATCAGGTTGTACATCGACGGCACGCCGAGAAACACTGTCGCCTTCGCAGCGGCAATGGCCTCACTCACCAACGCCGGCTCGAAACGTCCCACCGGCACCAGAGCCAAGCCATGTAACGCCGGCGTCAGTAGACCCACGGTCCCGGCAAACGAATGGAACATCGGCAAGACCACCAGCAGACGGTCTTCGCCCGGACGCAACTGCAACGCCGTTTTCACGCTTCGCGTGTTCGACACCAGGTTCGCGTGACTGAGCATCGCACCCTTCGGAAAACCGGTCGTCCCCGAGGTATACAGGATGGCAGCCAGATCGGCTTTTGCATCGATGGAAACGTCAGGCACATCGGCGGTACTGGTCTGTAATGCACCGAAGTCCGCGTCCGAAGCGTCGAACGGATTACCGCCGATACAAACCCAGTACGGATCGCCGTCGAAATCGGCCCTCAACCCGGCAAGCTTATCGGACAGCACTGTGTGATAAATGATGCCACGCACCTCGGCGTCTTCGAGAACATAACGAATCTCGCCAGGCTGGATTAAAAGGTTGACCGGCACAACCACGGCACCGATCTTGACAATGCCCAGATAGGCGATGACGAACTCGGGGATGTTAGGGCAATACAGTGCAACCCTATCGCCTTTGACAATGCCCGATGCCGCCAACGAAGCAGCCACACCATCCGATGCGCGATCGATCCGGGAAAAACTGTATTGGACGTCTTGAGTGACCACCAAGGCCTGATCGGCATATCGTTCGACGGACGCGCGAAAACGCTGAGGAATGGATTCGATTGGTGCCATGCTGTATTCCCGACGACAAAAGCGCGTGAAAGCTTAGCGCAAGCCGGCTCGGCTCTGAATGCCCTGCGACTTCAGAACGGAAGCGCCCTTTAAATCACTTTCGAGAAACGCGCAGTCCGACCGTCTGCACCCAGGTAGCGATCGAACACCATACAGATATTACGAATCAACAAACGACCGGGCGGCAACACCTCCATACGGTTACCGTCGATCTTCAGCAAACCGTCCTGCTGCATTGCGTTTAGACGTTCCAACTCGGCCGCGAAGTAAACATTGAAATCGATCCCCCATTCGGCGGATACGCTGTCGGTGTCCAACGCAAAATTACAAATGATTTGAGTGATGACCGAACGCCGAAGCTCATCGTCCCGATTGAGTTCTACACCGCGAAACACCGCCAGCTCACCGGCATCGATTCGCGCATAGTACTCATCCAGCGTACGCATGTTCTGCGCATAGGTGTTGCCGATCATTCCAATCGACGTAACGCCGATCGCGACCAGATCACAATGCGAATGCGTGGAATAGCCCTGAAAATTACGGTAAAGCTCGCCGTCGCGTTGCGCGACCGCCAATTCATCGTCCGGCTTGGCGAAATGGTCCATGCCGATATAGACATAGCCGGCGGCGGCCAGACGCTCACCCACCTGTTGCAGTATCTCCAGCTTTTGGTCCGGCGACGGCAGATCGACCTCATTGATCCGGCGTTGCGGTTTGAAACGCTCGGGCAGATGGGCGTAATTGAATACCGACAAGCGATCGGGCTCGGCCTCGAGCACGCGATCGAGGGTCGCGATGAAGGATTGCGGTGTTTGCAAAGGCAGACCGTAGATCAGATCCATACTGACCGAGCGGAAACCTTCGCGGCGAGCCGCGGTCAGCGCACCGAAGGTCTGTTCCGCGGTCTGGATACGGTTGACCGCCTTTTGCACGTCCGGGTCGAGATCCTGCAAACCCAAGCTCATGCGATTGAACCCGATCTCGCGCAGCAGGCCGATGGTTTCGTCGGTGACCTCGCGTGGATCGATCTCGATGGAATACTCACCCGTGTCGTCGTTAAGCAGATTGAAATGCTCACCTGTCACCCGCATCAGTTCGCGCATTTGCTCGGGGCTGATGAAGGTCGGCGTACCGCCACCCCAATGCAATTGCTCGACGACGCGCCCGCGGTCGAACAACTCGCCCTGCATCGCCAACTCGCGATAGACGCGATCGAGGTAAGGCTGCGCCTTGCTACGATCCTTGGTCGCGACTTTGTTACAGGCACAATAGAAACAGACGGTGTCGCAAAAGGGGATATGGAAATACAGCGACAGCGGACGGCCACCGGCATTGCTGGCCTGAGCTGCGGCCCGGTATTCCTCGACACCGAATCCGTCGTGAAACTGCACCGCCGTAGGATACGAGGTGTAACGCGGGCCGGATTGATCGTAGCGGCCGATCAGCGCCTGATCGAGTACAAGAGTCTGTTGCATAGGCGGTATTCTAGTCCTCCGGGTACCCGAAGGCGAACCCGCGGTGTGCAGGCCGACAACGGCCCGGGGCCGGTCAATCGTCGTCGGGAACGTCCAAACCCTTGCGATGAGTCTCGTTGATCTGCTTCAGAAGGGTATGAAAAGGGATCTCCTGCTCATACTGCCGCAACACGTCCATATACATCAGATCTTCGCGGCCGAACCGGTACGTGCCCGCGACCATGGCGTCATAGACCTGCTTGATCGACTCCTCCAAAGGCTCGATATAGGCCGGAAAGCGCTGCAGATCCTCGATTTCGTATAACAGGCAGTCCTTGAGATCGCCGACCTCGAACATCGCCTGCTTGACCCATTCGGCATACTCCTCCGGTGTATGCGCACGGCGCAGACTCATGCTTCGTTCTCCTCGAAAACCTCGCGGTACTCCTCGAGCTGTTCCGCAGTCAACAGAAAAACCCCGTCGCCGCCATGCTCGAAATCCAACCAGAGAAAAGGGACACCCGGATAGCGCGCCATCAACAGCTCGGCGCTGGCGCCGACTTCGACCACCATAATACCGCCCGGCCGAAGGTAATCGGCCGCGTCTGCCAACATGCGGCTGACGACGTCCATGCCGTCGTCACCGGCTGCCAATGCCAGCACGGGCTCATGCCGATATTCCGCCGGTAATGCCAGCATCTCGGCACTGCTGACATAAGGCGGGTTGCTCACGATCAAGTCATAACGTTCACCATCGAGTCCACGGTATACATCGCTGTTCAGCGCACGCACCCTCGCCTCCAAGGCGTGAAGCTCGACATTGCGCACCGCGATGTCGAGCGCCTCCGGCGAAATGTCGGCGAGATCGACCAAAGCCTGCGGAAAAGCATAAGCACAGGCGATGCCGATACAACCGCTGCCGCAGCACAGATCCAGCACACTGGTGACATGGTTTGCATCGAGCCAAGGCGCAAAACCCTCGCCAATGAGTTCGGCAATCGGCGAACGCGGTATCAACACGTTCCGGTCGACCAGGAACTTAAGGCCGGCAAAATTGGCCTTACCCGTCAGATAGGCGGCCGGAATACGCTCATCGATGCGTCGTTGATACAGCGCGGCAATCGTTGACGCCTCTTCCTCAGTGACATTGGCGTCGAGGTAATCGGCCGGCAGAGAATGATCCAGATGCAAAGCGTGCAACAGCAACGCCAATGCCTCGTCCAAGGCATTGTCGGTACCGTGGCCGAAGCACAAGTCGGCGGCATTGAAGCGGCTGGCACCCCACCGCACCCAATCACGCAGCGTGGTCAGTTCGGCCTGCATCCGATGTATCACTCATGGTCAAGAAACAAAAACACGGGTTGCCCGGGTCTCTGAACAAGGGCATGCAGCGACATTCTACGCACTTTGGCCGCCGCTAACCCACTGTACATGTTGAAATTGGCGGTTACCCTATGACGATAGCGGACATGCCGGCAAGCCGGAAACGGGAACACAGGAGCGTACGATGGTGCCGAGGCTTTTTCAGTCGCTGAAAACCCAGATCGTAGTGGCGATCTTAGCGCTTACGGGGTTATTCGCGGCATCGGCTTTTTACTCGATGTACGTCATCGATCAACAACACAGCGACGACACCCTGCTGCAGCTGGCGAGCACACTGCAATACAAACAGCAGCTTTTGACCGTACAGGCCATGCAATACAAGGAAAACGCACCGCGCGATTATCCTTCCTACTTCCGTGACCTCCGGCTGTATTTCCAGGATCTCAAACGCATACGCAGTGAAATGGATGCGCTGATCGCGGCCTTCAGCGATAACGATTTCGCGCCGCTGCTCGCCGGCTCGGACATGGCGATGATGCCGCGCCTACCGGCGACCTCCCAGGATATCGCCAAACAACTCGGTGAGAGATGGGAGACCTTCTCCACCGGGTTGGACGAACGTATCGGTGATAATCAGGAAGAACCTCGTCTGGAATGGGCGGCGGAATGGATATCCGAGCAACATGCAGAACTCGAAGATATCGTCGCGGGCCTGACAACGACCTTGGAAAACGACGTGGCCAGCCGCGCCGAACGCGCCAACGCCGTAAACCGCCTGCTACTCGCGTTCGCGGTCATCGTGGCGGTCGGTATCGGCCTGTGGTTCTACTGGCGCGTACTCGATCCGCTGGCAACCGCGGTATCCGGCTTCAAAAGGGTCGCCAACGGGGAATTCTCCTATCAGGTTCCCGTGAATTACGACAACGAAATCGGCTGGTTGGTCGGTGCGTTCAACCGCCTGTCGAATCGGCTGGACACCTTGCGCAAGCTGTTGACAAGACTCGAACAGGGCGGCGACCTGCACAGCACCTTGGACATACTGTCGGAAACCCTGCCCAATCTGATGCCGGTCGACTGGATCGGCGTATTGGTCGTCGGTGTCGACGGCAAAATCCATCTCGAAAAGGCCTTCAGCGACGGCAAGCCCGATCCTATCGGACAACAAAGCTTCGATCCGGACCACACGCTGTTGGCCGAGTGCATCGACACGCGCGAACCACTGCACATCGCCGACGTGAGTCAGATGTCGCAACTTTCGGATAGCTATGTCTTTCTCCGCCGCTTGACCGAGTTGGGCCGTCGGGATGCCATCTTTATGCCGATCGGTGCGGAGAACACCGTTCAGGGCGTCGCGGTATTCGCCAGCCGTTATCCCAACAGCTACCGTACCGAGCACCTCGAATTGCTGCGCAACCTAGGCGTACTGGTCGGTGTGAGCTTAGGCCGCACATTGCAACTGGTCGAAAGCACGCGCCTCGCCAATATCGGCCAATTCGCATCCAGCATCGTGCATGAAATCCGCAATCCGCTGGCAACCATCAGTCTGGCGTTGGAACACGTCCGCGGACTCGACGACCTGCCGGACGGCGCCATCAAGCGGGTTCATCTGGCGAGCGATGAACTCACGCGACTGGAACGTCTGTTGAGCGACATCCTATTGTATGCAAAACCTTTGGCGCTGGATCGTTCACCACAGGACATCGCCGAGTTGATTGCGATCATGGTCGCGGGCGAACTCGGCGACGACAAACGTTTCCGGCTCGAAACCTCGCGCTGCCCGCTGGTCCCGGCCGATCGGGATCGCATACGCCAGGTATTACTCAACCTGATTCGAAACGCGGAGCAAGCCTCGCCGCAAGACAGTCCGATTCGCATCCGCTGCCACGTGGACGGCGAGGATTGGGTCAAGATCGAGATTCAAAATGCCGGAGATCCCATTCCGGAAAAAATCCTGGCACGGGTTTTCGAACCCTTCTTTACCTCGAAAAGACAAGGTACCGGACTCGGATTGCCAATCGTGCAGCGGATTGTCGAGGCGCACAGCGGCGAAGTAACCATTGCTTCGGATGCAAAACACGGTACCCGGGTGACATTGCGCCTGCCCGTTACCGGTCGAATCGCGGCGTAAGTTCAGATAACAATTGGATAATCGGATCGCCGCACCAAACCGGCAGACGTCCGGTACGCCACAGACCCTATTTCCCCGACAACGACGCCGGGTGTCCGGGAATGATCGCTCCCGCGCGCTTGCGTGGCGCCGCGTGCACGAACGCCTCGCGATGACAAGACGACAGGATTACAGCAACTCGACGGCAAGCTTGCCCACATCCCGTAGATGCCGTCTTCGACAATCAGCCGACATCACGGATGCGTGACGGCGAATTCGTCAGCGCGTAACAACCCTCAAGGCTCCGGCTACACCGAAGGTGCAGCCGGAGATTGCGAAACGAGGATGTTGCCGAAGAATCAGGCCGCTTGGTCTTTCAGACCGACAACCTGTGCCGCAGCCGCTTTCTTTTCGAGACGCGCCGCTTCGCGTATCTCACCGCGCTTCACGAGGTCGTGCAGAGAGATATCGGTAAGGAAATCGAAGATCTGTTCGCTGAGGTCGTCCCAAAGGCTGTGCGTCAAACAGCGCTGGCCTTCATGAGCGGTCTGGCTGCCGCGCTTGCAGCGCGTGTATTCAACCCATTCGTCGACCGCGCAGATAATGTCCGCAATCGAAATCTCGTCGGAATCGCGACCGAGATAATAGCCACCGCCCGGGCCACGTACGCCACGGACCAGGCCTTTGCTGCGCAATGCGGCGAACAATTGTTCCAAATAAGAAAGGGAGATGCCCTGGTTTTCAGAAATGTCCGCCAGCGTGACCGGACCCTGGGTGCCGTTTAAAGCAAGATCCAGCATCGCGGTGACTGCGTAACGGCCTTTGGTCGAGAGTCTCATCGTGTTGTTCCTCGTTACGGTGCACCCGAAGGTACAAATACCTAGTAAATCGCTCAGGTAAAAAGGTAGCAGTACCCTACAAAAACAGTCAAGTTTTTTTAGATCGATTTTTGTCCAGGTAACGTTCGGTTAACTCCCGACGTGTCCGGATAATTAATGTGCCGAGGTTAGAAATCTTATGACGACAAACAGACAAAACACTGCTGTCATTGGTATTTTTTGACTAGGAC
Source organism: Chromatiales bacterium (assembly GCA_028280505.1). GTDB lineage: Bacteria > Pseudomonadota > Gammaproteobacteria > Chromatiales > Chromatiaceae > Thiosocius. Next base: position 8,052 of record JANQLO010000023.1, read on the forward strand.
GCGTTGTGCACCCTGAATAAAAACGTGTTCAATTCAGGGCGCGAGCGCTGTACGACGCAACGCGGTCAAATCGGCGACGAAGAGATGCCCCTGAGCGAGACAAAAGGTCAGCCAACGGCCGACGAAGAGATTCAGGCGCCATTTGTTTTCGAGCCCCGGGGCTTCGTACAGCCGCTCGGTCGGCAAGGCCTGTTGGCGCAGATCTTCGACCTCGACCTGACGCGCATCGTGATACACCCGCAACAAGGCATCCGGATCGCACACGCCTTCATCGGCGTGCGGAAAATGGTAGGTCAGGCGAATCAGCGTGGTGTAGGGCGTTTGCTCGATGACCCGCAAATGCAGATCCTGATGGTCGGGTCGACTGGAGCAATGCTCACCCTGCAACCGCCTGAGCTGGGGGACCAGGCTATGCAAATGCCGGTAGTTTTCTTCGCATAGCGCCATCAAATCGCCGACTGTCGCCGGACGATTCAACCAGTGATGAAAACGCGCGCCGGAAGAAAGCTGCATCGAAACCATTCGAAAAGTGCCAGCTCCCAGTATAGTCGGCGGCGCAGCTCGGCACCGCCGGGCGATCAGGCGTTGCCCTGCCCCGACTGCTGCTCGGCGATTTGGCTGCGCACCTCGTCCATATCGAGTTCGCCGGCCTTGCCCACCAGCTCACGGAAGCCCGATTCGGGCAAGGCGCCCGCTTCGCTGTAGATAATGATCTTGTCGCGGAAAATCATGAGCGTCGGGATCGAGCGGATCTGGAAATGACCCGCGATGTCTTGTTCGTCTTCGGTATTGACCTTGGCAAAAACGATATCCGGATGATCCTCGGAGACCTTCTCGTAGGTCGGCGCGAAAGAGCGGCAGGGTCCACACCAAGGGGCCCAGAAATCGACGATCACAAAGGGATTGTTGGTTACGACCTCTTCGAAATTGTCCTTGGTCAGTTCGACGACAGCCATCTCGGCCTCCAGTATTTATACGGCGAATATAAACGCTGCAGTTTACCACAAGGCCATGGCCAATCCGTACCCGACAAAGCCCGGACAAACCGGGCTTGCTACATAGTCATAGTCTTGGCGGGATATCGAAATCAGCCGTTCACTCAGCCATCCAGGCCGGCGAATATGCCGTCGCGAATCTGATCGACACTGCCGACACCATCGATCTTGACATACTTGCAATTGCCGGCCTCGGCCTCTTTGCCGTAGAAGGCGATCAACGGCTCCGTCTGATCGTGATAAACCTTCAAACGGGCTTTCACGGTCTCTTCCTGATCGTCGTCGCGCTGAATCAAAGGCTCGCCGGTCTCGTCGTCCTTGCCCTCTTCCTTCGGTGGATTGAATACGACGTGGTAGGTACGGCCCGACGCGAGGTGTACGCGACGCCCCGACATACGTTTGATGATTTCGTCATCCGGCACGTCGATCTCGACCACCGCATCGATCGGTACGCCGGCCTCTTTCAATGCCTCGGCCTGCGGGATGGTGCGCGGAAAGCCGTCGAACAGGTAGCCTGCCTTGCAATCGTCTTCGGTAATTCGCGCCTTGACCATGCCCATGATGATGTCATCCGATACGAGACCACCTGCATCCATGATCTTTTTCGCGGCGACGCCGAGTTCGCTACCCGCCTTGACGTGGGCACGCAGCATATCGCCGGTGGAAATCTGCGGAATGCCATATCGTTCCTTGATGTAGTTGGCCTGAGTACCTTTACCGGCGCCGGGGCCGCCGAGAAGAATGACGCGCATATTGTTTTGCTCCCTTGGTGATGTTGTATCGCTTTAAAAGACTTCTACCAACGCCGCTGCGGGAAGCATGATTTCATGGTTCGACATTCAAAGCGCGCAGAAGACGTCGACTGCGAAACTTTGTGACGTCGAACAACGGAATCTTGAATCCGAGACGACTGCGTACGGACGATCGAAGTTTCTTAATGGTCACGAGTCTGCCACAGCGACGCGACGCCTCACCACTTGAGCCTGCAAATGGGCGGATTGAGGCCGCTTATCAATGATTACTGACGGATCTTCACAATGATGCGGCGCATCATAAGTGTCGGTCGATGCCGTGTGCTTTGAGTCCCCAGGCGAATAAAGAACCCAGTCGCTGATCGGCGCGTCGGAGTCGGGTATTGAGAATCGAAAAAAGCCCCTTGAGCACCAGATAGCCTTGTTCGGGATGTTGATCGAAATAGGCGGACAGCGCCTCGGCATCGAAGACCAGCAGCTCACAGGGTTCGAGCGCGACGACCGATGCGCTGCGCGGCCCAAGATCGAATAGGCTGAGTTCGCCGAACACATCACCTGCGCCGAGATCGCATAAGCCCGGTTGAATATGCTTGGCATCGGCCAGCTCGACGCGCTCCGATACGCGCGCGCTGCCGCTTTCGATCAAATAAACGCTGCGGTCCTCCGCCCCCTCGACGATAATCGCCTCGCCAGCGTCGTAGCGGCAATGCTCGGCAATACCCAGCTCCACCAAACCGGGATTGCGCAACACCTCATGGATTTCGGACATCTCAACCTCCGTTGATACCGCCACGTCCCACGCTATTCATCGGCTACCGAGTAGAACGCTGAAGTAACATGGTGGCCTGCGATCGTTCGACGACTTCAGGGCGCCTCCAAAATGCCGAGGACACCAGACTCGGATGCGCATGAATGGTTCGACGCGCCCTTTTGGTTAAAGATAGGCAATCTTGCCCCGGCTTCGCAAAGGAACAAACCGTGAGACTCACCCGCTGCATCGACTCTGCGAACCAGGTGCGTTGGATACAACCCGACGGCCGGGATCACGGGCTGGCTTATGCCGGCGATGCACCGTTCGGCGACCTGTCGTTGACCGACGAACGGGTCGAGGTCAAACAATGGCTGGCACCCTTGCAACCGAGCACCATCTATTGCATCGGCCTGAACTACCGGGCACATGCGGCGGAAACCGGCGCCGAACTGCCCGAGCATCCCGTGTTATTCATGAAACCGAATACCGCGCTCAACCACCCCGGTCACCCGATCCTGCTACCGAACGCCTGTGAACACGGCCCCGAGGTGGACTACGAGGCCGAGTTGGCCGTCGTGATCGGCAAAACAGCGCGCAATGTGCCGATCGAGCGGGCACTCGATCATGTTTTCGGCTACACCTGCGCCAACGATATCTCCGCACGACGCTGGCAAAAGCATGCCGGCGGCGGCCAATGGATTCGCGGTAAGAGCTTCGACAGCTTCTGCCCGCTCGGCCCGGTCTTGGTCGGGGCCGATGAAATCCCCGATCCTCAATGCTTGCCAATTCGTTCCACGCTGAACGGCCGGACCATGCAAGCCAGCAATACCGCCGACATGATCTTCAGCGTCGCCGAACTGATCGCCTTCATCAGCCGCGATACAACGCTGCTACCCGGCACCGTGATACTGACCGGCACACCGGAAGGCGTCGGTTTCGCCCGTCAACCGCCGGTGTTTCTCACCGACGGCGATACCGTCGAAATCACCATCGAGGGAATCGGCAGCCTGAGCAATCCGGTGCGCCGGGCCTGAGCCGAGCGCACCGGGTGCCGGCGCTATCAGGCCGACATATCGAGCATCAGCCGGTTCAGGCGATGTACGAAACCGGCCGGGTCTTCCAACTGACCGCCCTCGGCGAGCAACGCCTGATCGAACACCAACCTCGCCAGTTCGCCGAATTTGTCTTCGTCGGTCTCGGCATCCATGCGTTGCAGCAGCGGATGGTCGAGATTGATCTCGATGATCGGCGTCGGCATTTGCGCATCCTGACCCAACTGCTTGAGCACCCGCGCCAAATTTTGGCTCATGTCGTAATGATCGACGACCAGACAGGCCGGCGATTCGGTAAGACGACTCGAAACCCGTACCTCTTTCACCGTTTCGCCGAGGGCTTCCTTGACCCGCTCGATCAGATGCTTGTGTTCCTCGGCCGCCTTTTCGACCTTTTCCTTGTCTTCCTTGTCCTCGAGTTCACCGAGATCCAGCTCGCCCTTGGCGACCGACTGCAGATGTTTGCCCTTGTATTCGTCGAAATGCGACACCAGCCATTCGTCGACCCGATCGGTGAGCAATAGCACCTCGATGTCCTTTTTCTTGAATACCTCGAGGTGCGGGCTGTTGCGCGCCGCGGCCAGGGTATCCGCGGTGATGTAATAAATCTTCTCCTGCTTCTCGGCCATGCGCTCGATGTACCGGTCGAGCGAGACGGTCTGTTCGTCGCCGTCGGATTTGGTCGTGGCAAAACGGAGCAGGCCGCCGATCTTTTCGCGATTGCCGAAATCCTCGGCCGGCCCCTCCTTGAGCACCTTGCCGAATTCCTGCCAGAACTTCTGATACTTCTCGTCGTCCTTGGCCATCTTTTCCAGCAGGCCCAGCACGCGCTTCACGTTGGCCGCGCGGATGCTGTCGATCTTCTTGTCGTGCTGCAGGATCTCGCGCGAAACGTTCAACGGCAGATCGTCGGAATCGACCACGCCTTTCACGAAGCGCAGATAATGCGGCATCAATTTATCCGCCTCGTCCATGATGAACACCCGGCGTACATAGAGCTTCACGCCGTGTTTCTGTTCGCGGTCCCACATATCGAAAGGCGCGCGCGACGGAATGAACAACAGCGCACTGTATTCGTTATTGCCCTCGACCCGGTTGTGCGCCCAGGTCAGCGGGTCTTCGAAATCGTGGCAGGTCGTCTTGTAGAACTCGTGATATTCCTCATCGGTGACCTCCGACTTGGCACGCATCCACAAGGCCGTACCCTTGTTAACCTTTTCCCACTCGATCGACGGCTCGGGTTCTTCCTCGCCCTCGGCCGGCGGCGCGGGCGGCTTGAGCATCTCGACCGGTATCGCAATATGATCGGAGAACTTATTGATGATGCTGCGCAGCCGATAATCCTCGGCGAATTCCTTCTCGTCGTCGCGCAGGTGCAGCACGATCTCGGTGCCGCGTTCGGGACGCTCGATGTTCTCGATAGTGTAACTGCCCTCGCCGGTCGACTCCCAGCGCACGCCCTCGTCGGCATTCATGCCGGCGCGCCGGGTGCTGAGGGTGACCTTGTCCGCGACGATGAACGCCGAATAGAAACCGACCCCGAATTGGCCGATCAACTGGCTGTCCTTGGCCTTGTCGCCCGACAGGTTCTCGAGGAATTTCTTGGTCCCGGAGCTGGCGATGGTGCCGATGGTCTCGGTGACCTCCTGCCGACTCATGCCGATACCGTTGTCGGTGATCGTGACGGTGCCGGCCTCGCCGTCGACCGCCACGCGGATCTTGAGATCACTGTCGCCCTCGTAGAGCGCATCGTTGCCGAGCGACTCGAAACGCAGCTTTTCGGCGGCGTCCGAGGCATTGGAGATCAGCTCACGCAGAAATATCTCCTTGTTGGAATAGAGCGAACGAATGACCAGGTTGAGCACCTGGCTGACTTCGGCCTGAAAATCGAGGGTCTCTTTCTGCGCGGTCGCGGTCATTGCGGGGTTTTCCTCCAGCGGTTTTCTCAACGGCGCCCGATATTGGGGCATCAAGGGGAGAATTCAAGGGGTGGCTATGGTAAAAAAGCCGGCCTTGGCACTTCAAACATCAGAAACCATGTCTGTCACCACCTACTCCACCCAACCGTTCCAGGATCAGCGTCCCGGAACTTCCGGATTGCGCAAGCAAGTCGAAGTCTTTCGCAAAGGTAACTACCTGAGAAACTTCGTCCAATCGGTGTTCGACACCCAGCAGGCGCTGATCGGCGGCATCCTGGTGCTGGGCGGCGACGGCCGCTATTTCAACCGGGACGCCATCCAGATCATCCTGCGCATGGCGGCCGCCAACGGCGTCGCCCGGGTGATCGTGGGTCGTGGCGGCATTCTGTCGACGCCCGCCGCATCGAATATCATTCGCAAATACAATGCGGCCGGCGGCCTGATTCTGTCCGCCAGTCACAATCCCGGTGGGCCGGACGGCGATTTCGGCATCAAATACAACACCGCCAACGGCGGCCCGGCACCGGAGAAGGTGACCGACGCCATCTATGCACGCACGCTGGAAATCGCAGCATTTCGCTGTACCGACGATGGCGACATCCCGCTCGACGAAATCTCCAGCCACCGGATCGAGAACACGGCGATCGATATCGTCGACCCAGTCGACGACTATGCCGCGCTGATGGCATCGATTTTCGATTTCGACGCCATTCGCAAGCTGATCGCCGGCGACTTCCGGCTGTGTTTCGACGCCATGCACGCGGTTACCGGCCCCTACGCCAAACGCATTCTCGAAGACATGCTGGGTGCCCCGGCGGGCACCGTGATCAACGGCGAACCCCTGCCCGACTTCGGCGGCCATCACCCGGACCCCAACCTGGTCCACGCCGCGGGCCTGGTGGCCATGACCCAGGGTCCCGACGGCGTGGACTTCGGCGCCGCCTCGGACGGCGACGGCGACCGGAACATGGTCCTCGGTCGCGACTTTTTCGTCACCCCGAGCGACAGCCTCGCGGTACTGGCGGCCAATGCCACGCTGATCCCGGCACACAAGCAGGGCATCTCCGGGGTCGCACGCTCGATGCCGACCAGTCAGGCCGTCGACCGGGTCGCGGCCGAACTCGGCATGGCCTGTTACGAAACCCCGACCGGCTGGAAGTTTTTCGGCAATCTCCTGGATGCCGGCCATATCGCGTTCTGCGGCGAGGAGAGTTTCGGCACGGGCTCCAACCACGTACGCGAAAAGGACGGCCTCTGGGCGGTTCTCGCATGGCTCAACGTACTCGCCGTTCGCGGCCAGTCGGTAGCCGAGATCGTGACCGAGCACTGGCGACGATTCGGACGCAATTATTACTCCCGCCACGATTACGAGGGGATCAATGGCGCTGTCGCCGGTGAATTGATGGATGCGCTGCGAGCACGCCTGCCCGAACTGCCGGGCAGCGAGCTGCAGGGCATGACCGTCAGTTACGCCGACGATTTCAGCTACACCGACCCGGTCGACGGCTCCGTCAGTGAAGGTCAGGGCGCGCGCGTCGGTTTCGGCGACGGCTCGCGTATCGTGTTTCGCCTGTCGGGCACCGGTACCGTCGGGGCGACCCTGAGGGTTTATCTCGAGGCCTTCGAAGCCGATCCCGAACAGCAAGGCAAAGACCCTCAGGACGCACTCGCCGCACTGATAGCCTGTGCGAACCAACTCGCCGGTATCCAGGAAAAAACCGGGCGCGATGCGCCGACCGTGATTACCTAAAGGAATCGATATGGACAAAAAAAAGTGGTGCAGAATCGAGCGTGACGGCAAGGCGGCACTGGGGTGCCTGGATGGCGACTGCATCGCTTTGTACGACGGCGAGTTGTTCGATAACCCGACACCGACCGGCGCCACCGTCGACGCCGCAACCGTAACTTGGTTGCCGCCGGTGGAACCCCGCCAGTTCCTCGGCCTATGGAACAACTTCCACGAACGCCAACAGTTGGAAGGCACACAGATACCGGACTTTCCGCTGTTCTTCGTCAAACTCGGCGAATCCCTGTCGGCCCATCAGCGCCCCATCGAACGCCCCCCCGGTTTCGAGGGCAAGGTCAAGTTCGAGGCCGAACTGGGTATCGTCATTGGCAAACCCTGTTTCCAAATCGAACGCGAGCAAGTCGACGATATGATCTTCGGCTATACCTGCGTCAACGACGTCACCGCACCCGAGCCCCTGTTCGCCAATGACGAATTCCACCAATGGTGCCGGGCCAAAAGTTTCCCCGGATTCGGGCCAATCGGGCCGATCATCGCGGCCGGCATCGATCCGGCACCGTTGCGGATCAAAGGCATCCTCGACGGCGAGATCAAACAGGACTACCCGGTCAGCGACATGATCTTCTCGCCGCAGGAGATCGTCCGGCACATCGCACGCGAGATTGCGCTTTATCCGGGTGATGTGATCGCTTGCGGTACCTCTGTCGGCGCTTGTGCGATGAATAACGGACAGACTATCGACGTTGTCGTCGACGGCATCGGCAGGCTGAGCAATCGTCTGTCGGATTGATGCCCGAAGGCCCCGAGATTCGATTAGCGGCAGATCGACTCGCCCGCGTTCTGCTCAAGCAAAAGGCTACCCGGGTTCGGTTTGCCTTTGGCCATCTACATCCATTCGAAAACGTACTGACCGGCCGCACCGTCACCGCAATCGAGACACGCGGCAAGGCCATGTTGACCTTCTTCGATGATGAATGGGTCATCTACAGCCACAACCAACTCTATGGTCGCTGGTACATCGCCGACGCCGGAAAACGCCCGGATGTCACCCGCCAGCTTCGCCTGACGATCGAAACACAACAAAAAGCGGCACTGCTATACAGCGCCTCCGACATTGACGTCCTGCAAAAATCCGAATTAAAAAGCCACCCGTTTCTGGCAAAAATTGGTCCGGACATTTTGTCGGAACAGAGCTGGACCCACCTGATTGGACAGTCAATGGACTGAGATAAGTGCTTCCTCCATCATGAGCAATAGGCTCTAGAGAGAAGCTATGAGACGCAAGAG